>NZ_PJAY01000040.1:0-52880 GCF_002836635.1 Stenotrophomonas sp. Bg11-02 | reverse complement strand
GTGTCGTCAGGGGCCCCGCCCGTTCAGCTTTCTGTGGATACCCTGTGGGCAAAAGGTCGGCGCCATGTTCCACGAAGGCGTTCCACGCGCTGGCTGCGCTCGACGCAGATGTGGCGCGATCCGCCGCGACTACGGCTTGGCAGGCGCGGAGCTGGTCGTCTGCGTCTCGGCCGATTCGAACAACTCGGCCCGCAAACTCTTCTCGGCGCTGGGTGGCCGCATCACGTTCGAGGGTGCCGGCTGCGGTCTGGGACAGGAGGTCGGTGTGGCACGCGGCGAGGTCGTTGCGCAGGCGGAGAGTGCCATCGCGCAGGCCAGCCACAACAGCATCAGCGACGGCCGGGGCCGCAGCGCGGGCTTCTTCATGCTTTTCTCCGATGGTGGCCAGGGTATCGGCCTGCTTGTGTTCTTCGGCGCGGGCGCCCTGCTCAGCGGTCAAGTTCTGCTTGACCGCTGCGACCTCCTGCACGGCAACGGCTGCTTCAGCGCGATCACCACGCCAGGACCACCCCCCGATGAATCCAGCAGCGAAGATACCGAAAGCGATAACAACTGCGATCAGGATTCGGTTCATCCAGGGATCTCCGGCGGGATGACGGCACCGAGGCCGCGAAGGGATGCTTCCAGAGACAGCACACGCAGCCTCAACTTGTGGGCGAGCTCCTGAGCCTCCATGCGCAACTTCATCTCTTCGGCGAGCTGCTGACCCAGCTTCAGCTGGCTTGCTTCCAGACCTTCAACGCGAGCCGTGAGGCCGGCGATAAGGGCAACACTCCCCTCTGATTCGGCCTTGTCCTGCTTGCGACTCAGCACTGCGCCGATGAATTCGCGGGCAATCCAGAGCGCGGCCGCGCCACCGGCGAGCCACCAAGGGGCTGTCGTCTCTTCCATTAGGGCACCACCTTGCGAGCGGTGCTGTCCACCGTGGCACTCACCCGACTGAAGTCAGCTGTCGTGGCCGCCTTTGCTCGCTCCGCCAGGATCGGCAGCGCACGCGCATACCGCGCCCGGCGGTCGGCGGCGCCGGTCTGTCCGTTGTTGATCCGCTGGGTGATCTCATCGAACCTGCCGGCGTCGGCCAGTTTGTTGAGGTTGTTCGCATCCCAGTACGCAGCAGCCGCCAGGGCGCCCCACTGCGGAACTTCCAGAAGCTCAGGGCTAGCTTCGAAGTCTGGAACCGCCTTGACGCCCTTGGCGCGCAGCGTGTCGCGCATGCCAGCGTGGTTCGCCTTGCCCGTGTTCTGGATCGGCCCACGGCCGCGGTGCTTCCAGCCATCGCCGCTCGACTCGGGCCCGTTGCCCATCCGGTTGGCGTAGGCGTTATTGGCGATCGCCTGCGGCTTCCGTTCCAGCGCGCGCGCGAGCTGGTTGGGCACGCGGGGGCGGGCATTCGGGTTCACCGCGTAACGGGTAGGCCAGGTATCAGCCAGACCCTGCGCGCCGTAGTTCAGGTTCTCCACCAATTTCTTCAGGCTGGCCGACTCATGCCCGACTTGGGCGAGGAAGGCCGCCAACCGCTTCGGCGTGCTGATCACATACAGGGCGCAGGCATCAGAGAGCGGCTTGGCCCAAAGCTGCGCGGTCGCGGCGCTGCAGCCGACCGCCTGCTGGATTGTCGAGGCGGTCAGGAGCATATGGATTCCGGAAATGAAAAAGCCCCCGGAGAGATCCGGATGCTTCTATGTCACAGTGCCTGAAATATTAGGCTAGAGGTGTGCACCTGTCAAGCGATTGCCGGTCCTTCAGGGTCTTCCGGATTGCTTGCTTTGCGCATGAGAATTTTGGCGACCATGGCTCGTTGCTCATCATTAAGGGGCGCTCCTCCGAATGCGCGCGAAAGAGCACCGTCGGCGTAGGTTGCCACGCCCTCTCCGCCGCCGTAGTAGGCCGGCATCGTCAATGGGTGCGTGAGAGGTCGGCTACGCTCCTTCTCCAGGCGCCCGACCCTGACAGAGGTAGAGCGAACGGTATCCAATATCTCTTCCAGAACATCAGTATCACTACGCGGCGCGTCCGGTACGGGGGCTGGCGTCGCCTCAAGGATTCGCGCGAATTCACGTTCGAATTGCGGCCAGTAGGTCATGAATGCCTGCTCGAGCGTCTTCGCGTCTAGTCCGCTTGCGCCCAATGCTCCATTCAGCGTGCCCACTAGCGCGCGCATCCCTTCCATGTTTGGTTGCGTGTGATTGAACTGAGCCAAGGGATCTCGTACATCACTTGGTTCCAGGTCGATCAGCAGGGTGCACACTCGAGAACTCGAAAGGCCCTTTGCGAGCGCTCCTGCCTCAAAGAGGATCCAAGGCTGATTCTTATTATGCTGAGTCAGACATATGACGCCGATAGCAGCCTCTCCGCTGATCTCTCCGAACCAGAGTGAGCCGCGATCAATGTCCCTTGTAGAAACCCACGGTTTGGCGGCTTGGATCACGCAAGCGATCCAATCCCGCAGATAGTTCGCGACTGCTTGACTACGCTCCCCTGACCAGCTCACGAATACTTTCATCCATGTTCCCCTGCTCCGATAGAAGTTCGAATATTGCTTAAGAAAATGATGGCCGGCAAGGATCATGCTGCCAGACACTGCCCCTCGAGACGCCCTCGAACGCGTTGAAAGCCTAGCTCTACTAGGCTGAGGTACTGCCGGTTGGACACCGCTCGATGGCCGCAATTGGACATCAGCATGATCGCCGTCTCGAACCGCTCCACCTTCTTACGCCCCTGGCCGCAGTAGTACGCGCGCAGGGAGCATGCCATCGCCACGTTATCCCGGCTGATGCAGGCCAAGATGTCCTCGATCATCTGCGCCCGGCTGTCCGACTCCAGCGGCTTGTACCCCTGCGCCCTGCCCGGCATATCGCCCTTGTGCTCGATCAGCACCTGCAGCACGTTCTTCGAATGGTGGCCCAGGTAGTCCACATCCCGGTGCAGCGCGAACTCCCTGCCCCAGTGCTCCAGCTCCGCCCGCACGTATGCCCCGAACGTATCAACCTGCATTGCCCTGCTCCCCTTGTTGCTGGGCTGCTGCCGGCAGCTCGCCCGTGATCCGCATCACCACCTGCCCGCCCGGCCGGCGCTCGTCCTTCACGTCCGGGTGGCTCTTGAACCGCCTGTCGTCGATGCCCAGCACCTGGGCGATGCCATCCCGGTACGCCTTGCAGCGGCCGATCATGTTGTCGTCGTCCGGCAGCTTCTTCCCCGGCGCCTGGTAGCAGTCGATCCACAGGTGCAGGCGGCCCGGCGGCAACTCCAGGCCTTTCCACCCTGCCTCGTGGGCCAGCACCACCGCCGTCTGTCGCGCCAGCTTCGTGGCTGCCGCTTTGACCCGGTAGTGAACGCGGGCGTTCGGCGACAGATCCTTGCTCGGCCAGGGCAGCACCAGCTCCAGCGCGCGCTCAGTCATTGGCAGCTCCCGGCCGGGCGGCCAGCAGCGCCTTGTATCGATGGGCCCAGCCGCCCTCGCTGCACATCCATGCCGCGTACATCTCCTGCGTCGCCTGCATCGGCAGCAGCACGAAGCCATTGGGCGGCATGCGGGCGGCATGCCACGCGAGAACTACCCGCGCGGCCCTTACCTCTTCCCGCAACAACTCTGCCTCATCACATGCGAACGCTTCGGCCAGCAGCTCCCGCGCATTCTTATCCAGCTCGCTCATGCGCCCACTCCCAGTGCAGCGCGCGCCTTGGCGTACTTGATGCGGAGCCTGTCCGCCGTATCCGTATCCAGCAGCGCCAACCGAGCCTCATCGCTGTTGTCGGCGATGTCGGCCAGCTTCACCTTCAGTGCCAGTGAGTTTCGGCGGATGTTCCAGTAGTAGAACGCATCACCGAAGCGCGTTCGGGTCAGGTCCAAAACTGCCTCCGCGATGATCGGGGGGAACTTCACCACCAGATGGGCATACGCCGGGCAGTCCTCCAGCACATCGTGCAGCCACGCAACCGCCTCGGCCTCGTCATCGCCCTCCACAGCCAGTGCCACCCGGGCCACGTGCTCGATGTAGGGACGGCCGGCCTTATCGACTTGGCCGGCGTGGGCGGCATGGGCTACGCGCCACGCCTCGTTGACGATCGGGCAGATGCTCATGCTGCCTGCTCCATCTGCTCCCAGTGGGTCGTCAGGCGCTCAACCACGCCCCCGGCCGCTTTGAACTCCTCCACAGTCATGGCGGGGCCAGTGAATGCCTCGGCTTTCTTCGGCTTCGGCCGGGGAACCGTGTTCGCATCCACGCGCCGTTCGCGCGGCGGGGCGGCGCGTTTAGCCTGGTGCCTGATCCGGTCCCTCTCTCGGCGCCGGCGCGTACTTTCTTCCCGCGCGAGCCTCGGCCGCTGCATGCCCTTGCCGGTCGCCTGGAATGTGGCGTGGGTGCCCATGCCGACCTTGTTGGCGAATCCGCACGTCTTCAGGTAGCGCAGTGCCTGCTGGATCGCTTCGGTCGCCAGCTCCGGATCAACGCCTTGGGTGCGCAGCGCGGCGTGGACATCTGCGTAGGTGTGGGCATGCTCCGGACGCGCGGTCAGCACGGTGCGCACGTGCTCGGCGATGGATTTGGTCGGATCGCTCATGCGACGCTCCTCAGTTCGTTGATGTAGGTCTGCTGGGCGATCAGGTAGTCGTCCGAGCCGTAGGCCTCATGGAAGGTCCGTGAACCGTCGAGCAGGCTCGGACCGTAAATCTCGCGCATCCGGGCGAAGCTCTTTCCTTCCATCGGCACGCGCATGTGGTGCCATTTGCACAGGGCGAAGCCGAAAGCATGGCCGCGGCGGATGTTCCCGCTCTTCGCGTGGTTGTAGTCGCAGCCGTAGACCACCTGCCACGGCGCCAGCAGCCTCTGCGTCGTCAGCGCCAGGCAAGCCATGCACGGCCCGACCTTGGCCAGCTCTATCCGGGCGGCATCTTCCTTGGTCGCCCGTGGTGCGTTCAAACCCCGCACTTCGCCGCCCCAACCTTTTCGTGGTTACCTATTGCCATCCGACCTAGGCACGCAAGAGAGCGCCGATGACTCCAATTCCATTTCACTGCTTGGGCATAGCCGCAGCCAGTCCGCCTTCCCTTACTGAGTTGTCTGCTGTAATTCAGGCGATATCTAGCGTCATCAGCGTCGGTGTTGCATTCGCAGCGCTCGCGGTGGCCGTCATTGTTCCGCTGCTGGCTCATCGGGCTGAGCGAGCCAGACTCATCGGAGCAGCCAACACTGAGCGGATGCGGGCCGATGTTTACGAGGCTCAGCTCCAACGTCAGCGGTTGCTCAAGGCTCAGGGGCTTGCGTGGCGCGTCATCACAGAGGCGGATAGCCGATGGCGATGGGCAGAAACTCGGCCAGACCTGGCGCAAGCTCTTGCGCGCGGAAGGCAGGCACTCTTCAATCTGGCAATTCAGCATCCCGCCTTCACCCCAGAGCTCTTGGAACTCGCTCGTGAGATTGAACACATGGGTGAGGTTGGCCCGCAATTCCATCGCCTTCTCCTGGCAGTTCGCCAAGGCCGACTTGATCTCCAAGACTGGGCACCGCTCGCTGACGATCCGCAGCGCGAATCTGAGGCGGCCGAGGTCTACCGACGCGTCCTCAGGGACATCGAGGAAGCAGCCGAACAGACTTACCGAGCTTGCGAACTGTTGATATCCCAGCCCCTCAAGTAAAGGCGAATGGCTAGCGAGACGATTCATCCCAGCTGCTCCGGAACCGGACCGGCATATTGCGTGATTGGAACTTGGCGCATGCCCACCCGCCATACAGTGGTGCCACGAGCCGCGTACAGCACCAGCGGCTTGATGCCGTAGCCATAGGCCAGATACCAACCCGCCTCTGCCACGGGCACGGAAACCGGGCGGACCTCCAGGGAGACGCGGCTCTCGTTCATACCGCTGCACCTTGCGTCGGCCTGAACAGCCCAGCGATCTCGGCCAAGCGCTTGAGGGTTCGCTCATTCGTTTCGGGGCTGGCCTCCACTCGACCAGCCAGAAGAGCCAGCGGGTTGAAGGCGAGTATCGTGATAGGCAGTGCGAGGTGTTCGGCAACCTTCTCGTGCGCCAGCTGGCCTGCGGCGACTGCCCGCTGGAGGACCGCATCACGGCCGGAGGCATCGAAGCCAATCGATGCGTGGTGCACGGCCATCTGTCCTGCAGCGCGCGCGTCCTTTGTAAGCCGGGTGTACACCTCCAGGAACGCCTGGCGCGCAGCGATCTTGTCGCCGGCCTCGATCAGCGGTAGCGCCGCGGTCCAGCTGTCGCGCGTCTGCTCGGTCCAGACCACCGTTGCGGCCTCATCAGCGGCGCGAATGGCGTTCGCCCAGGCTTCGTTCGGCGCCGGGTGGCCGTCGTCGATTCGCTCGAGGATCGCCGCCAGCGACAGGCGCCCCTTCAGCTCCCGGCGGCACGCGGCCAATGCCTTCTCCAGCGCCGGCAGCGGATAGCCGGCCAGGTCGTTGACGATGAAGGCCGCGGCAGTCGGGCGCATCTGGTCGCCGATGACCTCGGCCGTGGCCACCAGCAGCTCCACCAGCCTGTCTTGCTCGTGATCAGCCAGCATTGCGTGCCCTCCCCTGCGCCAGGATGGCCTTGGCCTCTTCCGCCGCGCTCAGGTTCGACTGGGTCTGGTCCGCCTGCTGCGCGCTGGTGGCGGTCATCTGCCGGCCGGTCGCCCACTGGGTGCGGTAGGCCTCACAGCGCGCGAGCAGCAGGCCGAGGTCGTGCATGCCCTGGACCACCATCCGCTCGTTGACCCGCAGAAACCAGCCTGCGACCTGCGGTGCCTCCACCACGCCGAGCCGCTTCACCAGCTGCTTCACGTTGGCGTTGACCTTGGCGTTGCGCACCGGCATTGCGCCGTGACGTTCGCGGTAAGCCATGGCGTAGGCCGTCCAGGCCGCCCGGCATGCCGCCTGCAGCTCGGTCTCCGATTCGACCACCGCCGGCGCGTCCGGCAGGACCGCCGGAAATGACGGTTCATCTGATGGTTCAATGATGGTTATATGACGGTTAGGCGGCACGGGGCGCACCTCCAGACCTGCGCCCCGTGCCGGACCTCCTGCAGCGGGCGCACCCCCTACTGCATCGGGCGCACGCCCTGCATCTGATGCACCCCCTGCATCTGATGCACCCCCTGCGCCCGGTGCAGTACCCGGCTTCGCAGCCTTCCGCTTTGCCTTGGTGCCCACCGCCGACGCATCGAACTTGGCCGGCGTCACCGAATACACGTTGCTGCTGTTGAATCGACGCTCACGGCTCAGCAGGCCCACAGCCTCCAGATGGTCCATCGCCGTACGCACGGCGCGCTCGGACATACAGCAGCGCTTGGCGATGGTGCCGATGGCCGGCCAGCAGACCCCGTCGTCGTTCGCCTGGTCGGCCAGCGAGATGAGCACTGCTTTCTGGGTGACGCTCAGCTGCTGGAGCGGCCAGCACTGGGACATGATGATCGTGGACATTGCTTAGACCGCCAGGGTGAAGTTGTCGCCCTGGGCCACTGGCCACCAGGTGCAGACGGTGATGTTGCTGATCGGGCACACGGCCTTGGCGCCACGGAATGCGCGGCCCTCCTTGGCGAGATCAGGCAGACGCCTGGCGACCATGTGCCGGTCCATGCCGGTGACGCGGGCCAGCTGCATGCTGGTCATGCCGGGATAGCGCTGTACGGCCGCGGCGGTGAGGTCCTTCTGCGCGGCATACATGCCGCTCCGGACAAGGCGCGCAGCAGCCTCGTGGCTACCGCTGGAATCGGTGGACCGGGCAAGCTGGCTCATACGCCCACTCCGTGCTGACCAACAACGCTGCGGAACCGGGCGAGCAAGAAAGTCACGGCCTCCATCTGCGCGCTGCCTGCCGAGCTGATCAATTTCATCTCGTTTTCGGTAATCAGGCCGTCCGCCAGCGCCTCCTGGCATGCCCGCGAGAAAGCTCCGTGCTTCGCGCCGTTCTCCAGCACAGCATTCAGGACACTGCCGGTGCTCTCTGCTTCGATCTGCTGCAGCGTGTACCCGTGCTGCGCCGCCAGGGCGTGCAGAATGCTGTCGTCACCGGTAACGCCCATGACCTCGCTGGCTTCAGCTAACGTCAGGTGGTGCGTGGTGTTGTTCGGGTTGACCTTGTTCCGGAGCACCGCGGCCGACATGCCGATGCGCAGGGCAAGCGTTTCGCTACCGCCCGGATAGGCGTGGACGGTCTTGTAGGCGGCATCTGCGATGTTCATTGGGCGGTCTCGTGAACGTGGATTCGGGCACTACTGGGACGCAACATGTGCGTTATGGACATCAACAACTCATGGACGAAAGGTGCCGCCCCCCTTGCGCTACGCTGCAGGCACCACACGAACAGCCCGCAAGGAGGGCGACATGACGCTGCGAAAGAAGTACTTGGTGATCTTGGATCTGGCGCACCCCAACCCGGAGCAGGCCAAGGCACTGAAAACGGATCTGGAGACGTACTCGCTCAAGCCGCCGATGCTGGTGTTTGCCGCGTCGAATCGGCTCGGGTACTTCATCGAGACGACCCGCGAGATGCGCGAGATGACGTTCGACGGGAATCTGCTGAGTGGCGATTCGCATCTGCTGGTACAGCTTGGGCTCTACAGCGCAGTGGACGGATTCGCACTGCGCGAGCTGCACGCCTGGCTGTAACGGCGGCGGGGCCGAATGCTGCCCAATTGCGGTCCTGTACAACGTGGAACGGCCAACCAATTAGCCAGCCTGCGATGCCCAACGGCAGCAGCATCCACTCCAGCGCGCGCATTTCAGGCCACCTCCAGGGTGACGATGCGATTGGCGTCCGGATCCTTCGGGCGGCGCTGCTGGGCCGGTTGTTCCTCATGGCCCAGCAGCTTCATCACCTGCGGCAGCGCCGGAATGATGTCCGTCTCGCCCCACCCTTCCACCTGCTCCGCAGGCAGACCCAGCACCTTCGCCAAGTGCGCGTCCGTCCGGAAACCGAACTTCTGCCGCAGCGCGCGCTTGCTCATGCGGCTGTTGACCAGCTCCCGGATTTGAGCGACGGGCGGCGCGGACATGGTGGCGCCATTGGCGACGCGCTCGGAATGCAGCTTGAGCAACGCGAAGGCCGCCGCAGCGCGCGGTGACTGAGATCGGCCACTGGCCAGATCGCCGATCGTTGACGCTGCACAACCCACCGCTTCGCCGATCAGGGCATACGTCATGCCTTTGATCTGCAGCTCGGAAATCACTTCAGCCCAGGATTTGTCCATGTCGAGCAGCCTACGGTATTCCGTAACGCCTAGTCAACGGCATTCCGTTACGGAGTTCCGTTCAAATATGAACATGGATACGATTGGCTCCCGCATACGCGCCGAACGAGAGGCGCAAGAGATCTCACGCAACGAGCTGGCGAAAGCCGCCGGCATTGCGGCGACCACCTTGTCCAACCTGGAACTGGGGCTTTCCAAGTCCAGCACCGCGCTGCACAAGATTGCGCGCCGCCTCGGCGTGCACGTGGATTGGCTTGAGACCGGCAAAGGCAAGAAGCGAGTCACGGCAGGCGCTGTCGCATCCGTCGCGGAGATTGAGACACGGCCGGGCTATGTTCGCTTCGACGTTTTCGAAGGGGGTGCCGGCATGGGTATTGGTGTGGTCAACGATGACTACCCTGAGGTGGTCCAGACCATCGAGGTTGCGGAGTGGGAGGTCCGGCGCAAGCTGGGCTATCTGCCCCGCCCTGGCCGCATCCAGCTAATCACCGGACGCGGCCCTTCAATGCGTCCGAAGCTCGAAGATGGCGACATCATCTGGATTGATACCAGCGTCGACTACTTCGACGGCGACGACTACTACCTGATCAACGTCGGTGGCGAAACGCAAATCAAGATGCTGCAGAAGCGCGGCGATGGCTTGTGGGTGGTCAGTGTCAACACCGATTTTCCCGCATACCGGCCGGACGCCGACGAGGTGACAATTCTCGGGAAGGCGTTGATCCACGCCGGTCTGAGGAAGTTCTGAAGGCACCGTCAGTAGATAAGAAAAGCCCCGCTTTCACGGGGCTTCATCTTCTACACAATGCCCGAGCTCTCCAAGTCTGTGTCGACGAGGATCGTTAGTGAACCCTTAGGGATTTTGAACCGCTACGTTACTGCTGTTCGTGACTTCAACGGCCTTGACCGGGGCGCCTTCCTTTTCGCCCCGACGGTCAAACGTAAGTACTTTCCCGAACACGAGCTGCATCCAAGTCGGGTACGTGTAGGCAGTTCCTTTGTTGTGATCGACGATCGCGCCAACAGCGCCACCGAGCAGGATATTTCCCCACATGCCGCCGTTAGCGCGCGAGACAGCACGAGCAGACGCATCGGGTTGACCCGGCGAGGTGCAAGTGATGTCCAAATCCTTGGCCGAACGGCGAACGTTTACAGTGTCGCCAGAGCGCACATTGAACTTCCCCTTGTCGTTGGTAACAGTGCAATCAGCTCCATTAACCACCTCGCCGCCAGACGTTACGGTATCGACACGCACGGGATGCGTCGATTCGTTCAACACTGAGGCACAGCCAGGCACCAGCAGTACAACGGCAACGGCCGTCAGAAACTTTTTCATCCTTGTCCCCTGTAGATTTGCGGCGCCCTTCGTGGCAGCCGGCCATCTCCGTGATGGCCGCGTGATGATGCCATCGATCGGGCTTGCGCGCTATCTAGCAGCGGCCTGCATGCGGCGCCCTCCAGCCCCTTCCCGTGGCCAATGCCGGGCCCGCTAGCGGGGCCCGTCACCCTCACGTGCTTGACGCACAGCATCGCGAATAGTCCCGAGCGTCGGCTCGATCCGCTCCCTCTCATCGACATAGGGTGCAGGCGGGCGCTGCTCGTAGGGCGGCACGACCGCCACGGTCGTTGGGGCCGCAAGATCGTTGGCGCGCCTGAGTTCCGCAAGGATCTGCCGTAGCAGCGGCTTCGTGCCGAAGATCGCGAACGGCACGAGGATCCACAAAATCGTCAGCACCACCAAAAAGAAGAACGCAGCGAGCGCGACGAACACGCTGGCACCGCCAAGTAAAGAATCCATGTGGGTCATCCCTCCATTGGTGCTGGCCGGTCCAGCTTAACCCGTTCAAACATTCCCACAATTACGTTACGGAATACCGTTGACACACGCCTACGGTATTCCGTAGTCTAGCGCTGTCGCCGAAGACGCCCCATCCCGGGGGCGGGCGCAGGAGACCCAACCATGCCGACGCATGAGCGCCCCATCCGGGCAATGACCGCCGCAATGCGCTGCATCAGCGCCTTCGCCGCCGGCTTCACCGCTGCCTTCGTCAGCAGCTTCGACAAGGGGCGCTGAGTCATGGCCTCTTTCGCTCTCGCTCCCCAGGGCACCGTCCGCCTCACCGTTGAGGCCCGGCCGCGCGCCGGCGCCGTCTGCATCAGGTTCGAAGAAGCCTTCCTCCACGCCAGCCCGGAAGAAGCCGCAGTGCTGATGCTCGACCTCGAGCGCGCCCTCATGCAGCTCAAGCTGGCCGGCTCCACTGCCCCGCAATACACCACCGCGCTCTCCCAGCAGGTGGCGGCATGAGCGCCCCTTGCGATGTGCTGGCGGTAATGGCCCACGCCACTGCGACCTTCAAGGACCTCAACAAGAAGGCGCGCTGCCCTGAAGACTACGTTTTGGACATCGAAGACAGCGAGTCTGCAATCGTCGCCGTCGCCGAGCTGATCGAGGCCGCTAACCGAGCTGCAATCGCGAGCGTGCGCGGGGACGACAACCGGCCAGGCACCATCCGCAACACGGACCTTGATGAACTCCGCGCTGCCCTCGCACGTGTCAAAGGCGGTGCCGCATGAGCGCCGTCATCCTCCCCTTCCGGAGGGCTCCTGACATCCGCCAACAGCGCGCGCACGGTGCCGCCGTCTGCGTGGCCATTGCTGCTGCCCGCATGGGCTACCGCGCAGCACACATCGTCCGTGCCGCCGCCCTCGCCCGCCGCGAAGTGCTCGACGGCCGCAAGAGCGCAGCGCGCGCCGTCGCCGATATGACCCGTGACCTTGCCATTGCAGCACGGCCAACGGGAGGTAATGCCGCATGAGCTTCTTCAAGACCAACGATCCGGCTGTGTTGGCAGCCTGGCATGCGGAAAAGGCGGCGAAGGCGGAACTGCAGGCGGAGATCGATGCCTTCGCGCAGCGTTTCGGCGGCGAGGGCCTGATGTACGCGGATCCGCCCGTACTCGCAGGCATCAAGTTCCGTCCCGCCATGCCCCGCGACCTGTGGCGAGCTCCCGACAACAACGGCCTGCAGGTTCCGCGTAGCAGCCCGCTTAAGGGTGCCACGGCTGAAACCAAGGCCGCCATCAAGGCTCTGCAGGCTGAGTGGACCGAGCACCTTCCCGCTCGAAAGATCGACACGGACGGCGTCTACCGCGCCTTGGGTTTCAACAACAACCTGGACTTCTTCCTGGAGGGTCTGTCGCTGTTCCTGCACGACGGATTCCTCTACGCCAGCACCCGCAAGGCGATGCCCGCGATGACCGAGATCCTCGGCAGCGAGTACGACGCGGCCTATACGGCGTTCCGCTCATGACCGAGCACGACTTCATCGCCGCCATGCAGACCGGCCTGCCGCCCCTGCCCTCCCCGGCTCCGCTGGCGCCTGCCCTGCTGCTCAAGGACAACTCCGATATCGCCATCCACCACTCGGACGCCATCGGCACCGAACAGGACCAGCCGTGAACCACCTCACCGTGCCCGCCTACTGCGCTTTTGCCGCCTGCTTCTGCCTGGCGCTGCTGGTGCGCGCCATCCAGACCGGCGCCCACACCTTCACCGTCGTCTTCCTCATCGCCGTCATGTACTTCTCATGGCGCGCCGTGGCCGAGACCCGAAAGAACTGGCCGGCCTTCAAGGCAGAGATGCACCGCCGCCGCGATGCACGCCGCCGCGCCGCGCAGCAAAAGCGCTACCCCTACACCGATACGCACTGAATCCGCCCGCTCGGCCATGCCGAGCCCCGCGCCGGCCGGGTTCCACGCGCCGGCAATCCCTTTCAGGAGCCGCCATGTTCTTCCGCAACCTCGTCATGTTCCGCTTCCCCGTCGGCCTCGACTTCTCCCAGGTCGCCGAGCAGCTGCGGGCCGCCACCCTGAAGCCGGTCGGCCCGCTGGAGATGTCCTCCCGTGGCTTCATCTCGCCGTTCGGCCGCGAGGAAACCGAGCAGCTGCACCACGCCATCGGCGATTGGCTGTGGCTGACCGTCGGCGCCCAGGACAAGATCCTGCCGGCCTCAGCCGTCGCCGAAGCCCTTGAGCAGAAGCTGGCCGAGATCGAGCGCAACGAAGGTCGCCGCCCCGGTGGCCGTGAGCGCAAGCGAATGAAGGACGACCTGATCCACGAGCTGCTGCCCAAGGCGCTCGTCAAGTCGTCTCGCTGCGATGTCTTCCTCGACCTGGCACGCGGCGTCGCCTTCGTGGACACCAGCAGCCGCAAGCTGGGCGAGTACCTGATGTCGGACATTCGTGGCCTGCTCGGCAGCTTCCCGGCCATGCCGCTGAATGCCGAGGTCGCGCCGCGATCGGTGCTGACCGGCTGGATTGCGGGCGAAGCGCTGCCGGCCGGGCTGTCGCTGGGCGAGCAGTGCCAGCTCGAGGACCCCCTCGCCGGAGGCGCCATTGCCAAGCTCGACCGGCAGGAATTGGTCAGCGACGAGATCAATAAGCACCTCGATGCAGGCAAGCAGGTGACCCGCCTCGGCTTGGTGGTCGAGGACAACATCTCGCTGGTGCTGGGCGACGACCTGGTCGTGCGCAAGCTGCGCTTTCTCGATGGTGCCTTGGACAAGCTGGAAGAAAGCGACGACGACGGCCGGCGTGCGGAGTTGGATGCCCGCTTTGCCCTGCAGATCGGAGAGCTGGGCCTGCTGTTTGACCGCCTCTCCGATGCCTTCCGCATCAGCAGTGCGGACTGAGGCCCGACGATGAACGCACAGATCGACAGTACCGACCCGTGGCGCGGCCTCTACTTGGCTGAGCGGCTTTCCCCGCGTTGCGACTATGGGCAGCTGATCCACCCGGATCTGCCGACTTGGCCAGATGATAGGGAAGAAGCGCTGGACAAGCTGGTGCTCGCGCAGGGCTTTGACTTTGTGACCGTCGCCGGAGATTTCACCGATGAGGCGCTGGAAGACGGAGATGAGCTGTATTGGAAGGAGATGCGCGCCTGGAATCCGGAAGCTCCGGAGGGCGACTGGCGACTGGCATGGATGGGCGACACCGAAGACGGACCTTACGCGTGGTTTGTGCGGCCGATGGCGTTGCGCCCGGAGGTCCTGGACTTCCAAGCCGGCGTAGCGGATTGGGCGCGGAAGTGCTTCGAGCGCCCGCTCTATCGCAACATGACCGAGCGCGGCGACCGCCTGCTCGAGGAGGTTCTGGAGCTGCTGCAGTCGAAGGGCTATGACAGCGCGCGCGTGCGCACGCTGGTGGACTACGTCTATGGCCGGCCGGTAGGTGAACCCGCTCAGGAAGTCGGCGGCGTCATGGTCACGTTGGCCGCCTACTGCAGCGTGGCCGGCCTGAGCATGATGGCCGATGGCCAGGCCGAACTGGACCGCATCAACCAGCCTGACGTGATGGCACGGATCAGGGCGAAGCAGGAAGCCAAGAATGCGCTGCACTTCGACAAGCCGTTGCCCGCCGGAGCCGGCGCTGCTGCTGAGGAGTGGCCGCTTGAGGGCGACCTGGTTCGCTACGGTGATGGTTCAAGCGCGCTCGCCATCCGGCTTGGCCCGCACGCTGGAGGCTGGCATGGATATCAGTGCTGCGGTGGCTACATCTTCTTCACCAAGGCGTACAAACCCACCCGCGCCGACATGGCCACGTGGCTGGATTGCGCGAAGTACCGCGACGAGCGCACGAAGATCGCTGACAACCGCGTTGCTCACGAGATATACCTGATCGACAACAAGGCGGTGGGCAATGGCTGAGGTCGTCACATCGCCCGCTCTGCCTGCCGACCAGCTGGAGATTCTCCGGCATGCACTCGGCGTCGGGCACGGCGGATGGGAGCCGAGTCACCGCAACCACTTTGCGACGGGCCACGGCAGTGGCGATCACAACCTCTGCATGGCACTGGTTGATCGCGGCCTGATGGTACGGCATCAGGGCAACGCCCTCTCTGGTGGCGATGACGTGTTCTGCGCCACACGGGCCGGCCGCAGGGCCGCCGTGGCATTGCCGCCCAAGACGACACCTGGGCAGCGCCGATATGCCGCTTATCTTCGGGAAGACAGCGACACCTCCTTCGGTGATTGGCTGCGCCGTGAATCCCGCCTGCGCTCTCTGGGCCTGACGCGTCATGGCTAATCCATTGCGGAACGTCATGAGCGCCACCCCGTCAGGCAGGCAGTACAGCTGCCTCCTGTCCTGCGGGCACACCGTCACCTGCCCCGCCGTCCCCGTCCGTGGCTCCCGCTTTTCTCAGCGCGCGCCGCTCACCGCTACCTGCAACCAGTGCCCGAAGGAATCTACCCATGGCTGATGGCTCTCGCTCGTTCAACTTCCCGCTGCCGCAGCGTTCGCGCCTGCGCCCCGGTGAGATTGTGGTCGATCTGTTCGCCGGCGGCGGCGGCGCCAGCGAGGCGCTGAAGCAGGCGTTGGGCCAAGACCCCGCGCTCGCCTACAACCACGACGAACTGGCGATCGGCATGCACGCGGCGAACCACCCGCTCACTAGCCACCACCGCGAGGACATCTGGCACGCCGATCCGCGCGTGGACGTGGCCGGCCGTGCAGTGGGCTGGTTCCATGCCTCCCCTGACTGCACGCATTTCAGCCAGGCCAAGGGCGGCCAGCCGCGCAGCCGAAAGACGCGCGCCCTGTCGTGGGTGGTATTGAAGTGGATCGGCATGCTGTTGCGCGCCGACCTAGTCAACGCTACCAACACCGCCCCGCGCATCTTCTCGATGGAGAACGTGTGGCAGATCCTGACGTGGGGCCCGCTGATCGCCAAGCGCTGCAAGGCGACGGGTCGCGTGCTGAAGATGGACGGCACCGTTGCAGCGCGCGGCGAGCGCGTGCCGGTCGAGCATCAGCAGCTGGTCCCCGATAAGAGCCGCACCGGCCGCACGTGGCGGCATTTCGTCGCCGCGTTGCGGGCGCTGGGGTACGTGGTCGAATGGCGAAAGCTGGTGGCCAGTGACTTCGGTGCTGGCACAAGCCGGGAGCGGCTGTTCCTTCTGGGGCGTCGCGACGGTGAGACGATCGTTTGGCCTGCGGCAAGCCACGGCACCGCGCCGGGCCAGAAGCCGCGCGTATCCGCTGCCGACTGCCTGGACTTCAGCATCTCCTGCCCGTCCATCTTCGGGCGCAAGCGGCCGCTGGCCGACGCCACGATGCGCCGCATCGCCAAGGGCACCATGCGTCACGTCATCCAGTCGGCGGACCCGTTCATTGTGCCGGTGACGCACCAGGGTGCCGACCGGGTCCATGGCGTGCACGAGCCGCTGCGCACCATCACCGCTGCCAACCGCGGCGAGCTGATGCTGGCCATGCCGGAACTGGCGCCCTTTATTACCGAACATGCAAACGCCAGCACCCAGCGCACCATGGATGCGGGCGACCCGCTGCGCACGATGTGCGCCGGGGTGAAAGGCGGCCACTTCTCGGTGGTCACGCCAGTTCTTGCCGGGGTCGGTGGCCGGGCGGGCCAGTCGGAACCACGCACTGGCGCCGACCCGCTGTACACCATGACGGCAAAAGCGGATACGGCGCTGGTCGCGCCCGTGCTGGTGCAGACCGGCTACGGCGAGCGCGAGGGCCAGGCTCCGCGCGCACTGGACCTGCAGCAGCCGTTGGGCACCGTGGTGGCCGGGGGCATCAAGCACGCGGTCGCAGCGCCGCACCTTGTGAAGTTCCGGGGCGAAAGCATCGGTACTTCGGTTACCGATCCGGTGCCCACGATCACCTCGGGTGCTGGGGCGGCGCGGCCTGCAGGCGCCGCGCACGCGCTGGGCATTGCCGCCGCCAGCCTGGTCACGCTGCGCAGGAACATGGTCGGCGCAGACGCGCGCGCCCCGCTTTCCACAGTCGCCGCGCAGGCCGAGCACCACTGCGTGGCTACCGCCTTCCTCGAGCAGGCCAACGGTGGCTTCTACGACGGCGGCGGGCGCGATGCGCGCATGCCGGTCAGCACTATCACCGCCACCGGCAGCCAGCAGCACCTGGTAACCGCAGACCTGGCCCAGCTGTCGCCGGAGCATCAGGAGGGCGCGCTGCGCGTTGCCGCGTTCCTGGTGAAGTACTACGGCAGCGGTATCGCGGTGGATCCGCGTGACCCGCTGGATACGGTGACTACCAAGGACCGACTGGCGCTGGTCACCGTCGTCATCAAGGGCACGCCCTACGTCATCGTGGATATCGGCCTGCGCATGCTCAAGCCACACGAGCTGTACCGCGCGCAGGGGTTCCCGCCGGGCTACATCATCGACCGCACGGCAAACGGCACACCGCTCACCACCAGCGCCGCCGTGCGCATGGTCGGCAACAGCGTCAGCCCGCCGCCGCTGCGCGCGCTTGCCGAGGCAAATCTGGACCCTGTCGCAGCGCCGATGGCGGCGGCAGCATGAATCGGCTTAGTGAAGCCTCATTCCGGCAAGGTGTCGAGCGGCCTGCTCGCCGAGGCCGGCTGCGACCTTTTCCGCGTCATCCGATGTTGCATGGTCGACGCGAGTTTCGATGGTCCTCACGTGCCTGCCATCGGAGTCGATCAGATGTACGACACCCCGCCAACGGCGCTCCAGCGCTGTCGACGAGATCACCAAACTGTATCCCTGGACCTCAATTCGCCGGGGCATGTGCTGCTCCTTTCGACCAGACGACAGCATTTTCGCTGTTCCTTTCTGCCGAGTCACCTACGAAGGGGCTCCATCTCCTTCAGAATTTCGGCCAAGCCGCTGTTGCTAGCCAGCGCGCGCGCATGCCGTGTCTCGCCGGGCTCGCCTGCCTCGAGCCACGCCGACGCGTGAGCCCGCAGGGTCACGTTCGCCGCTTCGAGCACCACGTGGTGGCGAGCGTTCCGCTGCAGCTCCGCCAGCTTCGGGCCGAACACGCCCAGGAGCGTTGCGGCCGGGTCCTTCAGCAGCTGCTCGGCGTCGCCCTCTATATGCGCGCCGTGGTGCACCTGCTTGGCCAGCGCATCCAGCAGGTCCGCGAGCTGCCGATCGATGCCAGGTGCAGGCGTGCGCAAGAGCCTGCGCCGGTGGGGCGACACATAGCGCTTGTCCAGCAGCAGCTCCTGCACCTCCGCGCTCATGCGCAGTTCGCCAGCCAAACCCTTGGCGGCGCCGTGCAGTTCCGCATGCGTCGAATTAGCGAACAGGTTCATCCGTCCCATCGTATTTGCTTCCGCTCCTTCCCTTCCAGTCGAGGTGTCCAATGACCCAGTGCCAGATCGACCACCCCGAGGGCCTGGCGCCCTGCGCCGCTGGTCACAGCGCGCGGCACATCCATGACGGCCGCAGCACAAGCGCAGGCGGTGGCCACTTCGTTGAGTGCCGGTGCACGAAGACTCCCAAGCACGCAGACCCGGACGCGGCGCTGGCCAGCTGGCGCCGGCTGAATCGTCCCGCGCGCGTCGCGCGCAAGGCTCCTGAGCCGGCCAGCAACGTTGTACAGATCCCCCTGCGCCTGGCGGCTGCGGCCGCCGGATCCGCGGCATAACATCGAGGAAGACATGAGCGAAACCACCACCACTGCCGCGCCGCCGCGCCTGCTCCGCCTGAAGGAAGTGCAGGAGCGTGTCGGCATGTCGAAGACGACGATCTACGACCGGATCAAAGCGCACACCTTCCCTGCCCCAGTCCATCTCGGGACCATGGCGGCATGGGTCGAATCTGAGGTCGATGCTTGGATCCACGACCGGATCAGCGAGCGGGATAGCAAGGCAGCGTGACACGGGGGCATGCTTGGGGGCATCTGCGCCCCCTGCACCGATGATCAACCTGTTACGTCAATGACTTACCGAAGGAAATGGGTAGAGCCCACCTCCACCATTGTAGGGACCGACAAGGTCCGCGAGAGCCCGGAAACCCCCGCAATTCAAGGGTTTCCGGGCTTTTTCGTTTATTGCTTCACTCGTCTTCCTGCAGCGAACCACGATGGATGCGCGACAGCCTCCAGCCCGCATGGGAGCGGAAATACCCGGTGTCGCCGGTCAGGGCATAACGGAATGCCGCCCAGGCCGACACTAACGGAGACGCGCGCCATCGGCGGGCTTTTTCATACGCATAACGGACAGCACGCATCAGGCAATCGATCTCCTGACGGCATCACGCCGCACGCGTAGCTTCTTCCATACCAGGGTGGCCGCCTGCAGCACGACCAGCGTCGAGGCAAAGGCTGCGGCGATGCCGAGCAGCGCAATCATGAGCTCCATGAGTGAGTCCTGTGTGTGGGGGGTTCACGCCTACGCAGGCTTTCACCTCCGTGCAGAGTCCCCCTGCCGACCCTTCGCGCACCGTCAATTTGTCGACGCGACGGTTAAACCCGCGTGATTCTGACGCATTTGACACACCGGGAAGTTCAGGGTGGGAGGCCGGTCACAGAACAGCCTGAACGCACATCCTGAAGCGTTAATATTAACCGTTCATCGGAGTACTGACAGCGGACCGGCCTCATGCAAATCTATGCGCCCCCCACGCCAGACCCGTGACGCTGGCGACTCGATCCTGAAGGACGCTGCATGAGAGACCTGCGACCGATACTGCTCGTAGAAGACAGCCTGCAGGACGCAGAGCTGACCATCGCCGCATTGGCACGCTGCCAGTTGCTCAATCCCGTCATCCACGTGCGCGATGGCGAAGAAGCGCTGGATTACCTGCGCAGCACCGGACGCTACGCCGGGCAACATCACGGCGGGCCGGTGGTGGTGCTGCTGGACCTGAAGCTGCCGAAGTTGAATGGCCTTGAAGTGCTTGCCGAGATCCGTGGCGATGAGGCGCTACGTCCTACCCCGGTGGTGATGCTGACCGCCTCCCGCCAGGACCGCGATCTGGTGAGAAGCTACGAGGTGGGCGTGAATGCGTTCGTGGTCAAGCCGCTCGCCTTCGATGAATTCGTATCGGCGGTGCAGGAGCTCGGCATGTTCTGGGGAATGACCAACCAGCCGCCGCCCCCGTTCGTGCCTGCCGCCTGAGGCGGGCCGCCCGCGCCGTCAGGTCTGCACCCGTCGCAGCGCCGGAGCCGAGCCACCGCTATGCTCGCTGTCCGATCCCCACAGCGATGTCCGATGTTCCACCATCTTTCTCTGGGCGTAGGCGACCTCACCCGCGCCGGCCGCTTCTACGACGCCGCCCTCGGCGCACTGGGTTATCGCCGCGTCTTCGATGGCGAGCACTCCATCGGCTATGGCCTGGTCGACAACCAGGACCTGTTGCTGCTCAACCTCACAGACGATGCCGCCCTGCCGCGTGACGGCTCCCACATCGCGTTTGCCGCGAGATCGCAGGAGGCAGTTGATGCCTTCCATCGTGACGGTGTTACCGCTGGCGGCCAGGACAATGGCGCGCCCGGGCCCCGCCCCGATTACGGCCCCCACTACTACTCGGCCTTCCTCATCGATCCCGACGGGCACCACGTGGAAGCGGTGCTCGACAGGCCCGGCATCGGCTGATTCCGCCCAATCAAAAAGCCGCATCGTCACCGATGCGGCTTTTTCATTGCACGCCCGCCAAAAGACTGGTCAGGTCACTTTCTTGGCGATCGTCATGCCGAGCAGGAACAGCACCACGGCGATGATGATGCCCGCCCAGAACAGGAACTTGGCGATGCCGACAGACGCGCCGGCGATGCCGCCGAAGCCGAGGGCACCGGCGATGAGGCCGATGATGGCGAAGATGATGGCCCACTTGATCATGACAGTCCTTTCCGACAGGGAATTACGTGTTGGCCCAAGCGTAGCGGTAGACATGTCGTGCGCTGGTGATCCTGTCGATTGCGTCGGGTGAAGAGGCTCGACAGGCATTGCCGACGACGTTGCACGGAAACCACTACCGCCTGCCCCGCACAATGTCGTGTTCGGAACAAACCGGCCCCGGCCATCAGAACTTTCCAAACAAAATGCCGAGCGCGTTGCGACACTTTATGAAATCAAAAGCACAGAGATGACGGCTTGGACATTATGTCTATACCTTGACGATTAACACTGTGACCGACCGCACACCCGCTGCGCGACTCCACAACTAAGGTCGCACTTCCTACATTCACGCGGTCACAGTTTGAATGAATGCCTCCGACGTTGCGCAGCATGCGGCCCACGCCCTTCCGGCGCTGGAAAATAATTCGACACCGGCTGCAGGAAAATCAAACAGGGTAGAAAGCGTCCTCGCCGTTCGCCATTGGAACGACAGCCTTTTCAGTTTCACCACGACCCGCTCACCATCGTTCCGGTTTGAAACCGGCCAGTTCGTGATGGTGGGGCTGCAACGCCAAGGACGCCCGCTGATGCGCGCCTACAGCCTGGCCAGTCCCAGCCATGAAGAGCATCTGGAGTTCTTCAGCATCAAGGTGCCCGGCGGCCCGCTCACCACTGAACTCCAGCATCTGCAGCCGGGCGATGGAGTGCTGGTGGGTAACAAACCGACCGGCACGTTGATTCTTTCCGACCTGCGGCCAGGCCGGGTGCTTTACCTGCTCTGCACCGGCACCGGGCTGGCCCCATTCCTTGGCCTGGCAGGCGACCCGGAAACCTACGCCGCATTCGAAAAAGTGGTGCTGGTGCACGGCGTGCGCAGGGCGGCCGACCTCGCCTATCGCGAATATCTGCAGGAAGAGTTGCCGCGCCATGATTATCTCGGCGAGGAGGTCCGTTCGAAACTGGTGTATTACCCGACTGTCACCCGCGAGCCCTTCCCGCACCAGGGTCGCATTACCGACCTGATCGCCGACAACCGGCTTTGCGATGACATTGGCCTGCCTGCGCTTTCGCCGGGCAGCGACAGGGTAATGATCTGCGGCGGGCCGGCAATGCTGGCAGAAACACGCGCCCTGCTCGATGCCCGTGGCTTCGCCGTTTCGCCCGGACGCGGTCACCCCGGCGACTACGTCGTGGAACGCGCCTTTGCAGATGCCTGATACCCGATTGCCGCCATCACGCGGCGACATCCCATGCCCCTTGCTGCAGGAGACCAGCACCATGGATATGCCCGTTACACCGCGCCCGCGCCGCGTCGCCATCACCGGATACGGCGCCATCAGTTCGATGGGCGCCAACGCCGATGCGATATGGCAAGCGATCATGGCCTACCGCGTGGGCTACAAGCGATACACCCACGATGATCAAGCCATCACTGCGCGCTATTTCGGCTTCATCGATGACTTCGGACGCGAGCAGATGCGGCCGTTCCCGAAGAAGACCTCCAAGATGCTGCCGCTGTTCGCCAAGTACTGCCTGGTCGCGGCCGAGGAGGCCATCGGCATGGCATTCGGCGACACCGGGCTCGACGACATCTGCACGCCGTTCGACCGTGGCGTGATGCTCGGCACCGGCTGGGGAGGCCTGGATACCGCCAACGCAAACAACAATGACTACCGCCAGACCGGCGTGGCGACCTCGTTCGCTACGGTCATGTCGATGTGCAACGCGGCAACTGCTGGTGTCACCATGAACTGGAACTTCCGCGGCGTGCAGAACAGTCCGGTGGCCGCCTGCGCAACGGGCACCATCGCCATCGGCGAAGCCTACGAGGCCATCCGTAGCGGGCGCGCCAAGGTCATGCTGGCCGGCGGCAGCGAGTCGTTGAAAGAGCAGTTCAACGTCTGGTCGGTCGATGTGATCCAGGCCCTGAGCAAGGAGCAGGACGACATCCGCCGCGCCTGCTGTCCGTTCAGCCAGGACCGCAGTGGCTTCGTGCTTTCCGAAGGCGCAGCCGTGCTGTGCCTGGAGGACTACGAACTGGCACGGCAGCGTGGCGCCCGCATCCTCGGCGAGATCACCGGCTACGCGAACTTCTCCGACGCCTACGACATGACCGCACCGGCCGAGGACATGCAGGCGCGTGTGCAGGTGATCCGCCAGGTGTGCGTGCAGGCCGGCGTGGCACCCGAAGACATCGGCTACGTGAACCTGCATGGCACCTCCACGCCGCTCAATGATGTCAACGAAACCAACGCTCTGAAGGAAGCACTGGGCCAGGCCGCGCATGCGATCCCGATGTCCAGCACCAAGTCCTATACCGGCCACCTGATCGGCGCAGCCGGCGCGCTGGAGGCGGTGCTGTGCCTGAAGGCCATCGAGCATCGCACCATCCCCGCGACGATCCACCTGGACCGCCCCGACCCCGAGTGCGATCTGAACTACGTGGCCAACCAACACCTGCAGGGCCAGGACATCCACAACGCCTTGAACCTGAGCTTCGGCTTCGGCGGCGCCAACGCGGGCGTGATGATCGCCCGGGCGGAGTAAGCATGGACCTTCGTTTCGACAGCCAGGACATCGAGGCCTGGGCGCGGCTCTCAGGCGACCGCAACCCCATCCATTTCGACCGTGAAGCCGCCCTGCGCATGAATGCCGCCGATGTGGTGGTCCACGGCATGCTGGCGATGCTGCCGATCAAGCAAACGCTGGGTCGCGCGGCGGCTGCGGATCCGGGGCAGGCCGCCGCCCCCTGGATCCATTTCAAGACGCTGTTGAAGGCGCCTGTCCTGCGTGACCGCGACGTCAGCCTGGCGCTGGTCCATCGCGTGGACCGGACCGGATTCAAACTGCGTCCCTGCACCGGCACTGCGGAGCACTTCATCGGCGGTGCACGCCGTATCCAGCCGCCTGCCTGGGAGTCCGACGCGCGCCGCATCACCCTTCCGGTGGGCGAAACCGAAGCCTGGCTGCGCCACTTCGAAGACGGCCTCGGCAAGCAACTGGATCAATGGGTCGCGCTGGATGCGCTGGTATTCGGTGACTTCATCCGGTACCGCCTGTGCACCGCATTCGATCGGCTTGGACCGGCCTTGCGGCTGGACGAACAGCTCGAGCACATCCAGGACCTGAGCTCGCACCTGCTGGTGCAGACCACGCACCAGACCGTATTTGCCGGCGAACTCTGCTGCGCCGGTGCGCTTCCCCCCGTCGTCGATTACCAGATCGACAACATCGACCTGGTCGAAAGTGACGATGAAGCAGTGGGCACGCTGGATCTCGGCGTACACCTGCAGCAGCGCCACGTCATGACCATCACCTTGGGCCTGATGATCCGGAAACTGGCCCACCCACAGGAGAACGATACCCATGAACACCACTGAATCCGTATTCAACGTCATCCGCGAGCTGATCCTGGAACTGAAGGATGACGAGATCGAGAACATCACCTTGGAGAGCACCATCGAAGGCCTGGACCTGGACAGCCTGGACTTCGTGGAAATGCAGGTGGTGGTGAGAAAGAAGCTTGGCGTGGCGATGGATCCCAAGGCATTCGCCAGCCGCAACATCGGCACGCTCCAGGCGCTTTGCGACTACATCGTGGAACTTACCCAGGCAGCGCAGGCACCGGCTTGACCGGGTGTTGTTTCCCGCCTGACCAAAGCGCCTCAAAGGAACCACCATGCAGACAGAAACCACGCTCACCATCGCCCCGTCCCGGATCGGGAAAGTGCTCCGCCTCAGCGAAGCCTCGCACCTGGATACGATGGACCACGCCACGGTACTGCCGTGGAATGAGCCGATCGACAAGGGCATCGCGCCGAAGAACCTGGACCACTTGTGGATCGCCGGCACGCCCTTCGCCGGGGCATTGACCGAGGCCAACCGGCTCGAACTGGCCTGGCTGGAAACAGCGCGCGACATCTCCATGTTCATCTGGCTGGAACAGACCCTGCCACCGTTGTACCTGGGCTACATCACCCGCCACCACGCACGCATAGCGCCTGAGCTGCAGGAATACCTGATGGTGTTCTCCAAGGAGGAAATCGTCCATACGCTGACCTTCAAGCGCTTTATGGCCAAGGCCGGCCTGCCGCTGTTCCAGCCGCCGCAGGGACTGTATTCGCTGCTCACCGACACGCTGCCGGCCATGGCGCCACCGGTGGGCGTGCTGTTCACCCTGCTGCTGGAATGGGTGGCGGAGATGGGCGCGATGCATACGACCCAGGGTCCGGACGTGGAGCCGATGACCCGCACCCTGTTCCGCGCACACCATCACGACGAAGCACGGCATATCGCCTTCGGTCGCTGGATCGCCGAATCCTACTTCGAAACCGCCAGCGCGGAGGAAGTCGACCAGGTGCGTGCGATGTCCCGGCAGATCTTCCCGCGGCTGGTCGACATGTACACCTACAATCCGGAGATCGCGCTGCACACCTCGTTCGAGTTCCCCGTCCAGCCGGACGATCCCGAGGCGATCGAAACGGTGTGGCGATCAGCGGCCAACACCCGCCTGAACGACGAACGATTCCACGTGATCAATACATGGGTGGACAAGCTGGGTCTGCGCGCATGACCCTGCAGCGCTGGGACGCCATTTTCGTCGGCGCCGGCATCACCAGCCTGGCCTGTGCGGCCATGCTGGTGAAGCGTGATCCGTCCGCCCGCCTGCTGCTGATCGACAAACACATCGTGCCGGGCGGCTATGCCACGACGTTCGTGCGACCACGGGTGGATGCCACGTTCGACTGCAGCCTGCACAAGCTGAGCGGGATGAATGAACAGGGCAACCTGCTGCGCATGCTGCGCAGCCTGGGCCTGGAGGCCGCATTGGGACTGGTGCGGAGCCCGGACTATTTCTGTGCATGGCGCGCTGGCGAAGCGCTCGAGCTGCCCAACGACACTGCAGGCGTACAGGCGGTGTTGACCGCGAGATTCCCGCATGAGGCTGCAGGTATCGCCACGTTCTTCGAACATGTACAGACCTACGGTCGCAACAGCTACTACCAGTTCCAGATACAGGATGGCAGCTTCGAACCGGACATGGCGCAGCTTCGCCACGCCCATCGCCATCTCAAGGCCAAGACCGTCTATGAAGGACTGGGCGCACTGGTCAACGATCCTTACCTGATCGAACTGCTGGCCGCACCGGGTATCTACGGCGGCGGCTACCCCGAGGACCTGGGGTACCTGTATTTCCTGCACGTGGTCTACGGCACGTTATGCCGTGGCAACGCGTATGTCACAGGATCGGCCCAGCACCTGTCCAACCTGCTGGCGCAGCAGATCACCGACGCTGGCGGCCATCTGCTGCTCGGCACGCCGGTCGAGCAGGTTCTTACCGATGGCGGTGAACGGGTCACCGGGGTGCGCACGCGCCGCGGTGATTTCCATGCAGGCCAGGTGTACATCAACACCAGTCCGCACTATGCCGTGGGTGCCCTGTTCGGCGAGGAGGTTGCGCTGGCCGAAACGACCAGCAAGCTGGCGGCGCTGAGGCCTGCACGCTCCACTACCACGGTGTATCTCGTCACCGACGCCGCCCCGTCCGAACTCGGGCTTGCGCATACCGAGTCGATGATGTTCGCCGACGACCCGGCAGCCGCGTCGATCGCGCGCAGAACAGCCGGGTTGCCGGACGCTGGAGAAGCCGCCAGCGAGCACGCGTTCTGGGAATGCTCGCCGATGGATGTCACCAATTACCAGGCACTGGATCCTCAGGGGGGCAACGTGTTGTGCCTGAACGTGCTCGACTCGGTCGCCCACTGGCCGCGGCGAAGGACGCCGCCCTATCGGGAGAAGAAAGCCCGCGCTGCGGCGGTGCTGGTTGAACGGTTGATGCAACAGGCGCCTGGCCTGCGCGGGCGCGTGCTGCATACCGAAGTGGCAACACCGCACACCTACACCCGCTTCACCAACAACACCGACGGTTCGGGCTACGGGGCGATGGTCGGCACCAGCCTGAAAGGCCACACCTTCCACTACGGATTTCCCGTGCGGGGCGTGCACTTCCTCAGCTCGTGGGTCGCCGGGCCGAGTTACGAAGCGGCATTCGGCTATGCAGAAATGAAAGCTGCGGAATGGCCGTTGCGGGACGCCAGCACATGACCGCTGCAGTTGCCGCGACGTGCCACGCACCCTTACACACCGTTGACCGGGAGACCGACATGCAGAGACTCACTTCATCCACCTGCGCCTGGGTGCTGGTTACCGGCGGCAGCCGCGGCATCGGCAAAGGCCTGGTGAGAGCGCTCGCCACCGAAGGCTATACCGTGGCCTTCACCTACCAGTCCTCCACCGAAGCGGCCGGACTGCTTGAACAGGAGGTCGCCGCTGCGGGCGGGCACGCGCACGGCATCCAGTGCGATGGCCGCGACGCTGCCGCGGTGGAGCAGGCCTGCGAACGGCTCATCGAACGCTTCGGCGAGCCGTATGGCCTGATCAACAACATGGGTATCACGGGCGACCAGTTGATGTTCAACCTGGACGTCGAACGCTATCGCGACGTGGTGGCCACCAACCTGGATTCGGCGATCTATTTCAGCCGGTTCATGTCGTCGGCGATGGTGTCGGCGCGCCGGGGCCGGATCATCCAGATGTCCTCGGTGACCGGCCTGAGAGGCAACAAGGGCCAGGTCGGCTATGCCGCCACCAAGGCGGCGATGATCGGCATCACGCGGACCCTTGCAGTAGAACTGGCGCGCTTCAGGATCACCGTCAACGCCATCGCCCCGGGCTTCATCGCCACGGAGATGGTCGAGCAGATCGATCCTGCCATCCGCAGGTCGATCACCGCCGACATCCCGCTCAAACGCCTGGGTGAGGTCACCGAAGTCGCTGCATTGGCCAACTTCCTGCTGTCGTCCAGCGCCGGCTACCTGACCGGCCAGACCTTCGTGATCGACGGTGGCCTGACCGCTTGAGCTTCATCCCCCTCAACTGCAGGAGGTTTTCCATGACCTATGTCGTTACCGAGAGCTGCATCCAGTGCCGGCACACCCTTTGCGTGGACATCTGTCCGACCGACGCCTTCCACGTGGGCCCCAACTTCATCGCCATCAACCCGCAGGAATGCGTGGACTGTGGCCTCTGCGTCCCGGAATGCCCGGAAGATGCCATCCTCGCCGACAACGCGCTGGATGCAGGCAACCAGCACTTCCTGGCCCTGAATGCCCGGCTGGCGCAGCGCTGGCCGGTGTTGCTGGAGCGCATGCAACCGCTGCCGGACCACGCGCTGTGGAGCGGACGCAGTGACCGCCTGGCGCTGCTTGAAGACACCGAGGCCCGTGCATGAGGCAGGCCCGGTGATGCCCTCTTCCGGCGCGCCGCTGCTGGTTACCGCCGCAGCACTGACCGCACTGGCCGCGCTGCTGCACCTGGTGGTGATCCTGCAGGGCCCACCTGGCTACCAGTGGTGTGGTGCGGGCGACCGTATCGTCGCGGCAGCCCGCAGCGGCAGCCGCGTTCCGGCGGCGCTGACCAGCATGATCTGCGTCGTGCTGCTGGCGTGGGCGGCGTATGCGCTGTCCGGGGCGGGGCTGATCGGTCCCCTGCCCCTGTTGCGGCCGGTGCTGGTTGGCATTGCCAGCGTCTTCCTGCTGCGCGCGCTGCTGGGCCCTTTCGTGCTGGTTGGCAACGGGCGCAGCGCGCGCTTCGTCTGGGTCAGCTCGGCCATCTGCCTGCTGTACGGACTGCTGTACCTGGTCGGGCTGGTACAGCGATGGGACGCGCTGCCCGGTTGATCCGGCCAACCAGCCGGAACGGCACATCCCATCCCGTCCCTTCCATGCGACCCTTGCCACGACCGTGTTCGCCTGGAATGGAGGGATTCTCATGTTGCATCGTCTGCGGCGCCCTGCCGCTTTGCTTCTGCTTGCGCTTGCATTGCCTGCTGCGGCCACCCCGCCCGCACCACTGAAGGTGATGTCCTTCAACGTACGCACGCCCGCCGATACCGCGCCGCAGAAACGCTGGCCGGATCGCCGTGAGGCGCTGGTGACTACCATCCGCACTGCGCACCCGGACGTGATGGGTACGCAGGAACTGGTCAAGGAGCAGGCCGATTATCTTGCCGCGCAGTTGCCGGACTACGAATGGTTCGGCGAAGGGCGGCGTGGCGGTGATGGTGATGAGCACATGGGCGTGTTCTACGACAGCAAGGCGCTGGCGCTGGAGCAGTCCGGCAACTTCTGGCTGTCCGATACGCCGGATGTGCCAGGCAGCATCAGCTGGGGCAACCTGTTCCCGCGCATGGTCACCTGGGGCTTGTTCCGTCGTGTGACGGACGGGCGGCGCTTCTACCTGTTCAACACCCACCTGCCCTACCGCGAAGAAGACGAGCCGCAGCGCGTCCGCGGTGCACAGGCGATCGTGGCGCACCTGAAGACGCTGTCGCCGGATATCCCGGTAGTGGTGACCGGGGACTTCAACAGCGAACCCGGTGGGCCGACCTACGCGGCCTTCACCACCGCGTTGCAGGATGCACGCACGCAGGTGGCTGCGCCGCATGGACCGAAGAAGACCTTCCATGATTTCACCGGCAAGGCGACCACCGAACTGGACTGGGTACTGGTGCGCGGCTTCAAGGCGCGCAGCTTCGCCACCCTTGACGGGCGGGTGGACGGCATCCTGCCGTCCGATCATTTCCCGTTGCTGGTGGAGCTGGAGTGGGATGCGCGGTAACACAACGGCGTGACGGCCAGCGGCCGTCACTACCGGGGGGTGGCCTGGGCTGGGTAGCGCCGAGCCATGCTCGGCGAGCGCAGCGGCAAGAGCAGGAGCGTGACGACCAACGGTCGTCACCCACCTACCGCCAACGGTCGTCAGCCACCTACGCCAGCGGCCGTCACTACCGATGCTGCGTCAGTTGGCCAGCGCGACGGTTGGCTGGGCGGCCTGGCCCCAGCCGCCGAGTGCCTTGTACACACCGACCACGCTGACGTTGACCTCCGCTTCGGCGGCGGCCAGTGCATCGTCGGCCGACAGCTGCGTGCGCTGCGCATCGAGCAGGGTCAGGAAGTCTTCGGACCCTTCGCGATAGCGGATCTGCGCCAGTGTTTCCGCACGCCGTGCGGCCTGCGCCTGCTCAGCGACGATCGCCAGCCGGGCCTGCTGCTTGGCGTAGCGGGTCAGCGCGTTCTCCGTGTCTTCCAGCGCCAGCAGCACGGCCTGTTCGTACTGCGCCGCCACGCCATCGGCTTCGGCCTTGCTGGCCTTCAGGCGCGCGCGCACGGTGCCGAAATCAAACGCGGCCCAGCTCAACGACGGGGTCAGCGACCACGCTTTGTTGTTGCCGTTTACCAGCCCGCTGGCATCACCCCCGAGGAAGCCGACGAAGCCGCTCAGCGACAACCGCGGGAACAGATCCGCGGTGGCAACGCCGACCCGTGCGGTGGCTGCGGCAAGCCGCCGTTCGGCCACGCGTACGTCCGCTCGCTGGCGCAGCAGTTCACGGGTGTCGCCCAGCGGCAATGCCTTGGCGAAGGCCGGTACATCGCGCGGGGCGAGCAGGCCGTCCAACGCATCCGGACGCAGGCCCAGCAGCACCGCCAGGCGATGCCGCGACTGGGTCTGGGCCACTTCCAGCAGCGGGATGTCCGCTTCGATGGCCTTCAACCGGGCACGGCTGCTCTGCACGTCCAGCTCGCTGCCCGCGCCCAGGTCCCAGCGGGTTTCGGTCAGCTTCTGGGTGTCACGCAGGTTGCCCAGGGTCTGTTCGGCGACTGCGATGCGCTTCTGCGTGCCGCGCAGCTCGAAGTAGTTGCGGGCCACTTCGGCGGCGACCAGTACCTGGGCATCGGCGAGGTTGGCCCACTCCGCATCCAGGTCCGCGCGTGCGGCCTCGGCGGCACGACGCTGGCGACCGAACAGATCCAGCTCCCAACCGGCGTCGAAGCCGAGCTGGTAGGTCTCGCTGAACACCCGGTCACCACTGGCCAACGCATCAGGCTGCTTGCGGCGGTCGTACGAACCGCCTGCGGTGACGTGCGGGGCCTGGTCCAGGCGGCTTTCAACGAACACCGCACGCGCCTGCTGCACGCGCGATACCGAGACACGCAGGTCCAGGTTGTCGGCCAGCGCGCGGTGCACCAGTTCCTCCAGCACCGGATCATCGAACTGTGCCCACCAGGTCGCCACCGGCGACTCGGTGCTGTACACCGGCGCCGCCGATCCCTGCAGGGTCACCGGTGCTTCCACCGGCGCCTTGTAGTTGGGTCCGACGGTCACGCAGCCGGCCAGCAGCACGCTGGCCAGGGCAACCACCAGGGTTTTGATCACCACGGCAGCACCTCACCCAGGTAGGTGAAGCTGCCGTTCGGGCCATCGGCATCCAGCAGCGCCATCTGCACGCTGGACTGCGCACCCACGGACACTTCCACTTCGCCCTCGCCACCGTTCATGTCGGTCTTCACGTAGCCCGGATGCACGGTGTTGACCTTGTGCGCGGTGTCGCGCAGTTCGTAGGCCAGCTGTGCGGTCCAGGCATTGACCGCGCTCTTGGACACGTTGTAGGCCGGCACCTTGAAGTCATAGATTGGCGAACCCGGCTGGCTGTGCAGGGTGACCGAACCGAGCAGGCTGGACACGTTGACGATGCGGGCAGCGGCCGACTCGCGCAGTAGCGGGAGGAACGCCTGGGTCACCGCCACCAGCGCGAACACGTTGGTGTCGAAGGTGCGCCGCCAGGCTTCCAGCGACTGCTGCGACGGCGCCTTGCTGATGTCATCAAGCAGGATGCCGGCGTTGTTGACCAGGATGTCCAGGTGGCCATGGCGCGTGCGGACCTGCTCGACGGCAGCGGCGATGCTGGCTTCGTCGGTGACGTCCAGCTCGATGGCTTCCACCGGCAGCCCTTCGGCCTGCAGCTTCAGGGCGACTTCCACGGCGGTGTCGCGCTTGCGACCGGCCAGCAGGGTGTGCACGCCGGCCTGCGCCAACTGGCGCACGGTCTCGGTGCCGATGCCACGGGTGGCGCCGGTGACCAGCGCAATCTTGTTGGTATTCGCGTTCATTGTGGGGTTCCAGGTTGGGTCAGGGGGTAGCGCCGGGCCATGCTCGGCAGCTACCGGGGGAGGAACAGGTCAGTGATGCAGCGTGGATTCGCCGTGGGTCACCAGTTGGCCACCGCCATTGCGGGTGACGAACTTGCGCAGGGCCACGTAGAACACCGGGGTCAGGAACAGGCCGAACAACGTTACGCCCAGCATGCCGGCGAACACCGTGATGCCGGTGACCGAACGGACCTCGGCGCCTGCGCCATGCGACAGCACCAGCGGCACGGTGCCAGCGATGAAGGCGATGGAGGTCATCACGATCGGGCGCAGACGCAGGCGGCAGGCTTCCAGCGCCGCTTCGACGATGCCCTTGCCGCCCATTTCGAGCTCCCGGGCGAACTCGACGATCAGGATCGCGTTCTTGCACGCCAGGCCCATCAGCACCACCAGGCCGACCTGCACGAACACGTTGTTGTCACCGCCGGTCAGCCACACGCCGAACAGGGCCGACAGCAGGGTCATCGGGACGATCAGGATCACCGCCAGCGGCAGCGACCAGCTTTCATACAGCGCGGCCAGCACCAGGAAGGCCAGCATCACCGCCACCGGGAAAACGATCAGCGCGGCATTGCCCTGGGTGGCCTGCTGGTAGCTCAGGTCGGTCCATTCGGTGACCATGCCCGGCGGCAGCACCTGGGCGGCGATCTCGGTCAGCTTGGCCATGCCTTCGGTGGAGGACAGCAGGCGCGGATCGGTTTCACCGGCCAGGTCGGCGGCCGGGTAGCCATTGAAGCGCAGCACCGGGTCCGGGCCGAAGGTCTGCTTGACGGTGACCATCGAACCGATCGGCACCATTTCGCCACGGTCGTTGCGGGTACGCAGGCGGCCGATGTCTTCCACGCTGTCGCGGAACTGGCCATCGGCCTGGGCGATCACCTGCCAGGTGCGGCCGAACTGGTTGAAGTCGTTGACATAGGACGAACCGAGGTAGGTCTGCAGCGTGTCGAACAGTTCGGTCAGCTGCACGCCCTGGGCCTTGGCCTTGACGCGGTCCACTTCGGCATCCAGCTGCGGCACGTTGGCCTGGTAGCTGGTGATCGGGAAGGCCATGCCCGGGGTCTGCGAGACAGCACCCTGCATGGTCTGCACAGCCGTCTGCAACGCACCGTAGCCCAGGTTGCCGCGGTCTTCGATGAACATCTGGTAGCCGTTGCCGTTGCCCAGGCCGAGGATCGGCGGCGGCATCATCGAGAACGCAAAGCCCTCCTGCAGCGCGGCGATCTTCTGGTTGATCTCCGCGTTGATCTGCGCTGCGGTGCGGCCATTGCGCTCGCTGAAGGGCTTCAGCGGTACGAAGGCCACGCCGGTGTTGGGCGTGTTGGTGAACTGCAGTGCATTGAGGCCGGGGAAGGAAATGGTGTGCGCCACGCCATCGGTTTCCATGGCGATCTGCGCGACCTTCTTCAGCATCGCGTCGGTCCGGGCGATGGAAGAGCCTTCCGGCAGCTTCACGCCGGCGATCAGGTACAGCTTGTCCTGGGTGGGGATGAAGCCCGGCGGGACCAGCTTGAACATCACACCGGTGCCGACCAGCAGCAGGGCGTACACCACGAACACCGCGCCACGCTTGCCGAGGATGTTCGACACGCTGCGCTCGTACTTCTCCGAGCTGGACTTGAAGAAGCGGTTGAACGGACGGAAGATCCAGCCGAACAGACGGTCGATGATGCGCGTCGGCGCATCCTTGGCGGCGTCATGCGGCTTGAGCAGGCGCGCGGCCAGGGCCGGCGACAGGGTCAGCGAGTTGATCGCCGAGATCACCGTGGAAATGGCGATGGTGACCGCGAACTGCTTGTAGAACTGGCCGGTGACACCGGACAGGAAGGCCATCGGCACGAACACCGCGCACAGCACCAGCGCGATGGCGACGATCGGGCCGGACACTTCCTTCATCGCCTGGTGGGCGGCCGCGGTGGGTGACAGGCCTTCTTCGATGTTGCGCTCGACGTTCTCCACCACCACGATCGCATCATCGACCACGATGCCGATCGCCAGCACCAGGCCGAACAGGCTCAGCGTGTTGATCGAGAAGCCCAGCAGGTACAGCGCGGCAAAGGTACCCACGATGGACACCGGCACGGCGATCAGCGGAATGATCGAGGCACGCCAGGTCTGCAGGAACAGGATAACCACCAGCACCACCAGTGCGATGGCTTCCAGCAGGGTGGACACCACGGCCTTGATCGAGTCGCGCACGAAGATGGTGGTGTCATACACCGCTTCGTACTTGACGTCGGCCGGGAAGGTCTTCTGCATCTCGTCCATGGTGTTCATGACGGCGTCGCGGATTTCCAGCGCGTTGGCGCCCGGCGCCTGGAAGATGCCGATACCCACCGCGTTCTTGCCATCCAGCTGCGAGCGCAGGGTGTAGTCACCGGCGCCCAGTTCCAGCCGCGCAACGTCGGACAGACGCACCACTTCACCGTCAACGCCGCTCTTGAGCACGATGTCGTTGAATTCCTGCTCGCTCTTGAGCCGGCCCTGCGCATTGATCAGGGTCAGGAACTGGCTGTTGGGCATCGGTTCGGCACCCAGCTGGCCGGCCGAGACCTGCACGTTCTGCTCGCGCATCGCCCCGACCACGTCGCTGGCGGTCAGGCCGCGCGCGGCGATCTTGTCCGGGTCCAGCCAGGCACGCATGGCGTAATCACCGCCACCGAAGATCTGTGCATCACCCACGCCCTGGATGCGCGACAGCGCGTCCTTGACGTGCAGGCGGGCGTAGTTGCGCAGGTACAGCGTGTCGTACTTGCCGTTCGGCGAGGTCAGGTGCACCACCATCAGGAAGGTCGGCGACTGCTTCTGGGTGGTAACGCCCTGCCGCCGCACGTCTTCGGGAAGACGGGCCTGGGCCTGCGCCACGCGGTTCTGCACCTTCACCGCCGCCGCGTCCGGGTCGGTGCCCGGGCGGAAGGTGATGGTCATCTGCAGCACGCCATCGGAGCCGGCGACGGACTTCATGTACATCATGTCCTCCACGCCGTTGATCGCTTCTTCCAGCGGCGTGGCCACCGTTTCGGCGATCACTTTCGGGTTGGCGCCCGGGTACACGGTGCGCACCACCACCGAAGGCGGGACGACGTCGGGGTATTCACCGGTCGGCAGCAGCGGGATGCTGATCAGGCCGGCGGCGAAGATGATGATCGACAACACCGCCGCGAAGATCGGCCTGTCGATGAAAAAGCGGGAGAAATCCATGGGAATGTCCTTGGGTTTGGCCGGCGCGGGGGTGCAGCCACCCTGCCCCTGCCGTGCTGGCAGGGGATCGGGGTTCGCGGTGACGCTGGCCGGATGGATCAGTTCAGTGCGGCGGTTTCACTACCAACCCGTGCCGGTGCGGGTGCCGGAACGGGGGCTTTTGCAGGGGCTGCGGCAGGCGCGGTGCCCGACTGCATGGCCACCGGTTTGGCCTGTACCGGCATGCCCGGCATGAAGACCTTCTGCACGCCGTCGACGATCACCTTGTCGCCGGCCGCCAGTCCGTTCTCCACGATGCGCAGGCCTTCGGCACTGCGACCCAGCGCGATGTCGCGACGCTGCGCCTTGCCGTCCTTGTCGACCACGTAGACGTACTTGCGGTCCTGGTCGGTCAACACCGCGCGGTCATCGATCAGCATGGCCTGGAACTGGCCGCTGCCAAGCAGCTGCACGCGGGCGAACAGGCCCGGGGTGAACTGGCGGTCGGCATTGTCCAGCAGCGCGCGGACGCGGATGGTGCCGGTGCTGCGGGTCACCTGGTTGTCCAGGAAGTCGACCTTGCCTTCGTGCGGGAAGCCCTGCTCGCCGCTCAGGCCGATGCGCACCGGCAGCGATTCGTCGCGCTCGCTGGGGCGTTCGCCCTTGCGCGCCATCTGCGCATAGCGCAGGAAGGTTGCTTCGTCGGCGTCGAAATACACGTGCACCTTGTCCAGCGACACCAGCGTGGTCAGCACGCTGGCCGCATCGCCGGCGCTGACCAGGTTGCCGGCGGTGACCATCGCACGGCCCGCGCGGCCGTTGATCGGCGCGCGCACTTTGGTGAACTCCAGGTTCAGTGCGGCCGCATCCAGGGCCGCCTGCGCCGCCTGCAGCTGGGCGCCAGCCTGTTCGGACGCCGCACGGCGCTGTTCCCAGGTTTCGGTGGAGATGGCCTGCTGTTCGGACAGGCGCTTGGCGCGCTCGGATTCGCCGCGGGCCAGCGTGGACTGGGTGCGGGCGCGGGCGACTTCGGCGCGGGCGCGGTCGTACTCGGCCTGGTAGCTGCGGGCATCGATGGTGAACAGCACATCGCCCTTCTTCACTTCCTGGCCTTCGATGTAGTTGACCTTGTCGATATAGCCGGAGACGCGTGGACGCAGGTCGACATTCTCGACCGCTTCGACGCGCCCACTGAACTCATCCCACTGGCTGACCTGCTTGACCAGCACCGGCGCGGCGCTGACTTCCGGGGCAGGCGGTGCGCCGGCTTCTTCGGCATGGCCGCCACTGCAGGCAGCAAGGATGGCCAGGGCCAACGCCGAAACCGTGGCGAAGGCCACGCGGCGGGTGGTGCGGTGGAGGGGCATCATGGTGTTCATGGCATGTATCCGTAGGGGGTGGTGATACGGGTGTTCTGTCGTTCGTGGTGCCGGTCGGGCCGGCGGCCGGGGGATGGTGCGACCTCAACAAAGGTTGAGGTCAAGCACTCCCGGCCGATTCGCGCCAGCGCGGCGGCGCGTCCAGCTGCAGCAGCCCGCGAGGCAGCTGCGCATCGCGCGTATCGCAGCGCACGATCGCGCGGTTGTCGTGACACTGGTCCAGCAGCGAGACCAGGCGACGGCCGACCAGCAGCGCGCTCGGCCACTCGATGCAGGCGTTGGCGGCGTTGCTGGGCGTGCACACCGGCGCACCGACTTCCAGCAGCTGCGCACGCACGCCGATCGCCTGCGCTTCCTGGTGCACCACCTGCGCGTACATGCGCAGTGCCGCAGCGGTAATCGAGGAATCACCATGGGCGGCCCATGGCTTGAGGCCGGCGGGGCTGCCGATCATCACGAAGCGGCGCGGGTGGTGGTGGTCCTGCAGCAGGGGCAGCAGGTGGCGGACGGCGTGTACGTTCGGCATCAGGTCCAGCTGCAGCGTCTGCATCAGCGCATCGCCGGGACGGTCGATGACCCGGCCACGCGCATAGGGCCCACCGAGCGCTGCGACCACCGCGCCCAATGGGCGCTGGCGTGCGGCGACGCGGTCGGCGACCACCTTGGCCGATTCATCATCGGCCAACGAGCCGAGCATGGTCTCCAGGCCCGGCTCGTCGTCGAACTGCAGCCGCAGTGCGGCCAGCCGGCCCGGATCGCGGCCGACCACCAGCACCGGGCTGCCGGCTTCCAGCAAAGCACCGACCACGCCCTGGCCCACGGCACCGGTGCCGCCGAGGACGAGGACCTCCGGGGCCAGCGTCCCGTTCACGGGATATTTCCTCCCATCTGCGGGACAATACCGATGCGGCCCAGGCGATCCAAGCCACGCGGGCGGAGACGCAGGGCACCGCCACGCTGCTGCCGCGGGACGGCGGTAAACTCCCGAAAATCCTTGTTAACCAAGGAGCTGGGACGATTTTCGACCGTCATCGCCTGGTCCAGGTCGTGCTGGTCGGCGGAGCGGAAAAGGTTGAGAATGTTGCGCAGGCTCATGGCTGATGGCCTCCGATTCGGGAATGGCGCCATGGTGCGCTTCTAACTCCTACTTGATTAGTCCTCTTTTAGGGGAATAATCATCCCGCACCCGGTCCAATCTTTTTGTCACGATAGTCCCGTCCCCGACGTTCAGGAATTCGACCATGTCCCACGATCTCAACGAAACGCTGATCTTCGTCAAAGTGGTCGAGCAAGGCAGTTTCATTGCTGCAGCCAAATCGCTCGGCCTTCCCAAGACCACCGTCAGCCGCAAGGTGCAGGAACTGGAAACGCGCCTCGGCGCACGCCTGCTGCACCGGACCACGCGTCGGCTGGGCCTTACCGAGGCCGGCTCGATCTACCACGAGCACTGCCAGCGCATCGCACGCGAACTGGAAGAAGCGGAGAGTGCGGTGAGCCAGCTGCAGTCCGGCCCGCGTGGCTGGTTGCGCTTCACTGTGCCCTATTCGCTGGGCATCACCTGGATCGCGCCGCTGATGGGTCAGTTCCATGCGATGTATCCGGAAATCCGCCTGGACATGCACCTGGGCAACGAGAAGCTGGACCTGATCGCCGGCGAGGCCGACCTGGCCCTGCGCGTGGGGTCGCTGCCCGATTCCAACCTGGTGGCGCGCAAGCTCGGCACGCTGCGCACGCAGGTGTTCGCCAGCCCGGCGTACATCGAGCGGCATGGTGAGCCGCTGCACCCGGACGAACTGCAGTTCCATCGGATCCTGGCGATGCGCAAGGCGTACCACAGCCATCCCAACCGGATCACCTGGCAGCTCGGTGAGAACGGCGGCGAGCTGCGTGATTTCCCGGTCACGCCACTGATGGTGGCCAACGATGTGTCCGCGCTCAATGGCGCGCTGGTATGCGGCGAAGGCCTGCTGCTGACCGGTGACGTGATGGCCAAGCCGTTCATCGAGACCGGCATGGTGCGCCGCGTGCTGGCCGGCTGGACCGGGCCGGAAGTGGACTTCAACGCGGTGTTCGCCGGCGGCAAGCTGGTCTCGCCGAAGGTACGCGCGTTCGTTGATTTCCTGGTGGAAAAGCTGAACTTCGATGCCAACTACATGATGGCGCAGTGCCCGGCAGCGAAGTACGCACAGCAGCAGACCGAGAAAGCCGAAGCAGAAGCGGCTGCCGAAGGAAAGCGGATCCTGGAAGTGGTCGCCGCCTGATCGGGTAATGACGGCCGCTGGCCGTCAACCGCTTCGGTGGGTGACGACCGTTGGTCGTCAAGCTGTTTGCTGTCGGCGTGACGACCAACGGTCGTCACCCACAAAAAATGCCGCCTGCAAGGGCGGCATTTTTGCAGCACCAACGCTGCGCGTTACTGCTGCAACGGAATCACGCGGATCTCGACGCGGCGGTTCCGCGCGCGGCCCGCATCGGTGCTGTTGTCGGCAATGGGATAGGCCTTGCCCGCGCCCAGCGTTTCGATACGCGCACGCTGCACGCCCTGCGCGGTCAGGTAGGACGCCACGGCATCGGCGCGCTCCTTGGACAGGCGGTTGTTGACCGCATCGCTGCCGATGCTGTCGGTATGGCCGACCACTTCGATCATCGTCTGGTTGTATTCGGACAGCGTGCTGGCCACACCGTTGAGCGAGCCGTAGAACTGCGGCTTCAGCGCTGACTTGCCGAAATCGAAGGTGATCCCGTCCGGCAGGTTCAGGCTGATGTTGTCGCCCTGGCGCACCACGTCGATACCGGTATTGGCGGTACGTTCGCGCAGCGCGCGTTCCTGGCGGTCCTGGTACTGGCCAACGGCCGCGCCACTGAGCGCACCGATGCCAGCGCCGATCATGGCGTGCTGGCGGCGCTCGGTCGCGCTGCCACCGGTCAACAGGCCAGCTGCGACGCCTACTGCGGTGCCGATCAGCGCGTTGCGGCCGGTGCGGTTCTGCTGCTGGGTTTCATTGCCGTATTGGTCACTCTGCACGTAGGAACCGCCAGTGGCGCAGGCGCTGAGCGCTGCGGCGGTCATCAGGGCAAGGGCCACATTGCGGGGAGCGGAACGGATCATGGGAGTTCTCCTTGGAAGCCGGCTGGTCCGGCGTGCGTCGGGGTGAGCATATACAGCCTGATGCGATGCGGGGATGAGGGCGCCGCGTGGCGACAGCGCCCCGTTCAGCTTGTTCCCCACGGCGTGCAAAATCGCCCTACTCCGCCCCGGTGCGGCGATACGCTGCCAACGCCGCCTCGCGGCCTTCCGTCAGATCGACCAACGGCGCGCGCGGATAGCCTGGCGCCTTGGCCGCCAGCAGCGCGGCGTGCTGCCAGGGTGCAAAACGGGCCTTGACCGGCAGAGCGGCCAATTCAGGCACCCAGCGGGTGATGTAACGCGCCTGCGGATCGAATTTCTCGGCCTGGGTCACCGGGTTGAACACCCGGAAATACGGCGCGGCATCGGCCCCTGTGCCACCGACCCACTGCCAGCCCATGGAATTGTTGGCCAGGTCCGCATCGACCAGGGTGTCCCAGAACCAGCGCGCGCCGACGATCCAATGCGCCCGCATGTGCTTGCACAGGTAACTGGCCACGATCATCCGCACCCGGTTGTGCATCGCCCCGGTATGCCAGAGCTGGCGCAGGCCGGCATCGACGATGGGCACGCCGGTGCGGCCCTTCTGCCACGCCTGCAGGTCAGCGCTGCTGGGCGTGGCCCAGGCAAACCCATCGAAACGCGGGTTGAGGTTCTCGTCGCTGGTCTTCGGGAAATGGTGCAGCAGGTGATGGGCGAAATCGCGCCAGCCCAACTGGCGGATGTAGGCATCGATGTCGGCGCTGCGGCCGGCGCTGCGCTCTGCTTCCAGCGCATGCACGATGCGCCACGGCGCGATCTCGCCGAAATGCAGGTGCGGTGACAGCAACGAGGTCCCGACGCGGTCCGGCAGGTCGCGTTGCTCGCGATAGCCGTGCAGCGCACCATCGACAAACACCGTCAGCGCCTCGCGCGCACCGGCCTCGCCGGGCTGCCAGTGTTCCCAGAAGCCGGCATCCCAGTCCAGCGGCGGGGCCAGCCCCAGCGCGTCCAGTGCGAGCCCCTGCACGCCGTGCGCGGGCAATCGCGCCGGCGCTCGGCTGCCCGGCTGCAGCCTCCAGTTGCTCAGGGCGTTGCGCCAGAACGGAGTGAACACCCTGTACGGACCGCCCTGCTTGGTTTCCAGCTCCCACGGTTCAAACAGCAGGCTGCCGTTGCAGCTGTCTGCCTGCAGGCCCTGCCCGCGCAGCGTGCGCTTGATCTTCGCATCACGCGGTTGCGTCGCCGGTTCGTACCTGCGGTTCCAGAACACCGCTTCCGCGCCGGTCTCGCTGATCAGCTGCTGCAGCACGTCCAGGCTGTCGCCTTGCCGCAGGACCAGATGCGAACCGCGTGCGCGCAGGTCCGCATCCAGCGCAGCCAGCGAACGATGCCGCCAGGCATTGGATGCCGCGCCGGGTGCCCAGTGGCCCTCTTCGTGCGGGGCGTGGATGTAAACCGGGACCACCTCATGCCCAGCCTCCAGCGCAGCCTGCAGGGCCGGGTTGTCGGCAAGGCGGAGATCACGGCGAAACCACACCAGGGCTGATGACACGCGCTGCATCCAGGACAAAAACAGGAAGCGCCATCATAACGATGCCGCGTGACCTGGCTGTAGAGCGCCGCGCTGGGCGCTGTCGAAACGCTGCATCGACTGCTGGATCAGCACCTTCGCTGCGGCGGCGTTGTCCCAGCCGCTCAACTGCACCGGATTGCGGCCTTCGGGCAGGTCCTTGTACACGCGGAAGAACGCTTCGATGCGCTGGCGCTCGATCGGCGCCAGGTCGTCCAGATCGCGGATGTGGGCATAGCTGGGATCGACCTTGTCGGTCGGCACGCCGATCACCTTTTCGTCCTGCTTGCCATCATCGACCATCTTCAGATAGCCGATCGGCCGGAAGCGCACGATCACCCCCGGATGCAGCGGCTCGCGGGTCAGCACCAGCGCATCCAAGGGGTCGTTGTCACCGGCCAGCGTACGCGGCATCGACCCGTAGTTCGCCGGGTAGGCCACGGGCATCGACTGGAAACGGTCCACGTGCACCAGTCCATCATCCTTGATCTCGTACTTGGTGAAGCTTCCGGCCGGGATTTCCACCGCCAGGTTCACCTCCTCCGGGGCCTGCTTCGGCTGTGCGGCCAGGAACGGATGCAGCACCGTGTCGGCGGCGATCGCCGCGCCGGTGATCAGGACCAGGCCGGCGGCCAGTGCCAGCATCGGCAACGCGTTGCGCACGGAGGTCTTCATTCCCAGCACCGGTCCTTGCGCCCGGTCGGGGCATGCGGGCGCAGGCAGCGACGCGGTTCGATGCGGCCCTCTTCCAGCTCCACCTTCTTCGTGCTGCCATCGGCCTGGCGGACCAGTTCGAAGGCATCGTAAAGCTGGCCGGTGACCGTGCGCGCTTCGTAGTGCAGGCGTTGCGGGTCGATGCGCAGCACCTGGAACAGCTGGGTGTCCTCGGCCACCGGCGACATCGTCTGCAGGGCTTCCTTCGACAGCCGGTACTGCTTCGGGCTGGCGTTGCTGACCACGAACTGCGGGGTCGCCATGCCGTCTTCGCCACGGCGGCCGTAGGTGTGGTCATGGCCCTGCAGCACCAGGTCCACGTGGTGGCGGCGCACAACCGGCAGCAGCGCTTCCTGCAGCACCGGGTTGTGTCGGCCACGCGCCGGCGAGTAGAACGGCTGGTGCACCACCACGATCGTCCACGGCTGGGTGTTGGCCGCCAGCACGCCGTCCAGCCATTGCGCCTGCGCCTGCGCGGTGCCCAGGTCCATCGCCGAGGTACCATCGAGCACGGCGAAGCGGACGCCCTGGTAATCGAACCAGTACGTACTCTTTTCCGCGCCCTTCGCCCCGTTGCCAGGCAGGGCGAACGTGGCGGGCCAGTGCCGCGCCATCACCCGGCGCTCCTGCGGAGTGTCTTCGAACTCTTCGAAATACTCGTGGTTGCCGATCGCCGGCGCCAGCATCGTCTCCTGTGCCAGCCAGCCGGTGGCGGCGAACCACTCGCCCCACTCGCTGTCATCGGCGTCGTAGCCGCCACTGACCAGGTCGCCGGCGAACAGGCTCAGGTTGGCATCCGGCGCGGCTTTCTGCGCGGCGCGCACCACCCGGGTGACATGGCTGAGGTTCTTGTTCTGGGTATCCCCGAAGTACAGCAAGGTCATCGGCTGGTCGGCACGGCCAGCGGTTCGCAGCTGGTTCCAGGCGCTCCAGGTGTCCTTGCCCTGCACCCGGTAGACGTACAGCGTGCCGGGCTTCAGGCCGCTGACATCGGCACGATGGTGGTGCGACAGGCCATTCTCGGTCTGCAACGGCTCGCTGCTGGCGGTGATGCGGGTGATCGGTCCGAATCCGGGCGTATCGTCGGCCGGGGCGATCTCCAGCAGCGGAGCCTGCACGCTGCCATCGGTGCGCCAGCGCACGGCGAAGCCACGCGCAGCATCGACCGCCGGCGAGGCGACGATGCGGTCCGGGAAGCCGGTGGCGGCATAGTGCCGGTTACCCGCCGGCACTTGGCTGTTGGGCTCCACGCGCGTGGCCAGTTCATCGGCCAGCGCCGGCACGGCAGACAGCGCCAGTGCGACACCGAAGGCAAGGGACGCCAGGCGCGCGATCACGATGCACACTCCAGCGGCAGTGCCAGCGCCTTGGCGATCTGCTCCCAGTCGAAGGCGACCACGCCCTGGTCGTCATGCACGGCGTACAGCGCCCCATGCGGGAAGCGCGGGCTGCCCTGCTGCATCATCCAGATACCATCGGTATTGGCCACCTTGTTGCCCTGGAAGGATCCCACCGGCTTCAGGCTGTGGCGGTCGAACAGGTGGAACACGCTGCGCTCCTTGCCCTGTTCGGTGGTGATCCACCAGCCGTCCTTGCCGCAGGTACGCAGCATCACGCCTTCGGCCTGTGCCTTGAACACATCACGGCCGAAGGTGGTGCCGGTGAAGCGGCCCGCCAGCGTGTACACCTTGAACTCGCTGGCGTAGGTCTCGTCCTCCTCTGCCACCAGCAGGCGATCGTTGGCCGGGTCGCCCCAGATCGATTCCACCACGCGCAGCGCGCCGGCTTGGCTGGTGTCGCCGATGCTGGCGGCCAGCGTTGCGGTCACGTCCGTACCATCGCGGCGCACGTGATACTGGCGCACGCGTTTGTCCAGCTCGGCCAGTGGCGGCAGGATGTCATTGCCCTGCGCGTCCTCGCCGTTGTCCCAGGAATCGGTCACGTACACGGCGTAGCCATCGGCGCGTTTGTCCACCCACAGGCCGTACGGCTTGCGCAGATCGTCCGCACCGAACACCGCCAGCGGAGTGAAATCCGGCAACGAGAAGACCTGCACGCGGTGGTTGTCACGCTCGACGATCCACAGCAGGTCATCGGTCACCGATATGCCGTTGGGGCGGTCGAACTGGCCGAGCGCGGCGCCCGTGCTGCCGACCTCACGCAGCGGCGAACCGGTGCTGCCGTCATACACCACCAGCTTGTCGGTGGCCTTGGCCGTTGCGATCAGCCAGGTCTTGCCGTCCGGTGCCTTCCAGGCCGCGGGGGAATCGATGTTGTCGTCCGGGGTCATCGGGGTCAGGAAGGCTTCGGCCAGCGTGGCGACCTGGCGCGCGCCGCTGGCGTCCACGGCGGCAGGCGCCTTGGTGGCGGCATCGTTCGCCGGCGGCGCGGCGGGCGTGCAAGCGCTCGCCAGCACCAGCGTCATCGCGCTGGCCAGCATCATGCGGCGCGCCATCACAGCGACACCTTCAGGCCAACGGCATAGGTGCGGCCGTATTCTTCCAGTTGCAGGGTGCGCGAGCGCGTGCCCTGGTAAAGCTCAAGCGGCTTGTCCAACAGATTCTGTGCCTCGAAGTACATGCTGACGCGGGGGCTGAACTTGTAGTCCAGCGAGCAATCGAGCTGGGTATGCGGGGCGACGAACACATCGAACGCGCGGCCAGCGCCGATGCTGTCCAGGTATTCGCTGCGGTACACCGCGGCAATGCGCGTGCTCAGGCCATGTTTCTCGTAGCCGACATGCGCGCTGTACACATGCTTGGATGCACGCGGCAACATGAAGTCATCACCCGCGCGGTCGGCCAGGCCGGGATCGAAATCGGTATCCAGCCAGGTGCCGCTGGCCCCCACCAGCAGGCCATCCAGCCCCGGCGGCAGGAAAGCGAGCTGCTGCTGGTAGTTGAACTCGGCGCCGCGCACCTTGGCCTTGTCGCCGTTGATCGCCTGGGTCACATCGAAGCCCTCGTAGGCCGGATCGTTCTGGCGCACGGTCTCCACGATGTAGCCGTCGATGGACTTGTGGAACAGGCCCAGCGAGACGATGCCGGTGCTGCCGAGGTACTTCTCCAGCGACAGGTCGACGTTGGTCGATTCGTACGGATCCAGTTCCGGGTTGCCCAGCCGCACTTCCTCATCGCCGCGGCTGTAACCCACGCGCGGGGAGATGTCGCCGAAGGAAGGGCGCGAAACGGTTTTGTTGGCCGACGCACGCAGCACCCAGTCGTCAGCCGCGTCGTAGCGCAGGTGCAGGCCCGGCAGCACGTTGGTGTAGCTGCTGTTGGCCACGCGCGGAGTGACGGTGAAGCTGCGCTCGTCTTCGGCCACGTCGACCTGGTTGCCGACCGCACTGAACTGGGTATTCTCCACGCGCACGCCGCCGATGATGCGCAGCGCGCCGATGTCCCAGGTGCCCATCGCGTAGGTGGCGAAGATGTCTTCGCTGGCGGTGTAATCCTCTTCCAGCGAGGTCACCGCATTGGCCCCGGTTTCCTGCGGGCGCGCACTGTACAGGCCGCTGTTGGCCGCCCAGTAACGGCGCATCAGGGCCGAGCTCATACCCTGCCCCAGCGACCCATGCCGGTGCTCGGGCGCGCTGGTGGTCCAGCTGTCCAGGTCGATCGCCGGCCCGCGGCGCAGCTCCACTTCGTTGACGTCCACGTCGCGCTCGCGCCAGCGCCCGAGCAGGCCGATCTTGTAGCTGGCGTTGTCCGCGTCGAAACGCACGTTGACCTGCGCGCTGTGTTCATTGTCGTCCACCCGCTTGGGCGACAGGATCATGCGGTCATAGGCGATATTGGAGTTGTCCATCCACTCGGTGTTGGACAAGGTGTAGCGCGGCAACCGGCTGCGCTGGTCCAGGGTGCCGGACAGGTCGTCGGCATCCAGTTCGAAGCGCGCTTCCATCTCATCGTCCACGCGTTCTTCGGTCTTGGTATAGCCCACCTTGTAGTCCACCACGGCCGAGCTCAAGCGGTTCTCGCCGCCCAGGCTGGCCGCGAAGGTGTTCTCTTCCTTGGTGCGGTAGCGCATGCGCTTCTGGATCGCATCGGACGGCAGGTCGTCCAGACGGAACTGGTCGGCACCGGTGGCCACCATGTCCGCGTCTTCGAAGTTGAAGATGGTGCGCTGGCGTGTCTCCGCATCGTCGAAACGGCTGTACAGCGTGCGCAGGTAGTAGCGGCTGTCTTCGCTTGGACGCCAGTCCAGGTTGAGATTGGCGCCGATGCGCTTGCGCTCGATTTCGTACTTGCGGTGCTGCAGGTTGATCGCGGTGACATCCCCCGGCGCGGCATCATCTTCGCCGTCGTACTCCACTTCGGTGTTGTCCGATTCGAATCTGCGGTTCTGGTAGTTCACGCCCAGCGCCACGCCGAAGGTATCGGCGAACACTTCGCTGTAGTTGATCGCCGCCTTCGGGCTGGTGTGCCCGGACAGCTGCTGGTGGCTGCCCTCGATCTTGCCGCGCAGGCTGCGGCCTTCGCGGTCGAAGGCCGAAGCGGACTCGACCAGGATCGCGCCGCCGATGGCATCGCCGGGCATGTCCGGGGTCGGCGACTTGACCACGCGCAGGCGCTCGGTGGAGTCGGACGGAATCACGTCCAGTGGAGCGGCGCGGCTGGAATCCTCCGGCGTGCCCACCGCGATGCCGTCGATGCTGACGCTGTTGAGGTTGGCATCCAGGCCGCGCACCACCACGAAGCGCCCTTCGCCCTGGTCGCGGGTGACGCTGACGCCGGGCAGGCGCTGCAGCGATTCGGCCACGTTCTTGTCCGGGTACTGGCCCAGCGCATCGGACGACACGGCGTCTTCGATGGCATCGCTGCTGCGCTTGAGGTCCACCGCGCGGAGCTGCGATTCCAGCTGGGCGCGCACTTCGATGCGGTCCAGGTCGGTGGCATCGGCGGCGAGGGCACTGGTGGCGGCCACGTCCTGCCCGGCGGCGTGCAGCGGCGCTGCAGCCCCCATCGCCAAGGTCAGGGTGATGGCAATCGCCAACGGCGTCTTGGTCTGCACGGGTGTCCCCATTCGGTGTGAAGAATGGGAGGGCAAGGTATGTCGGCGAGGTTTCACCGGCATGACACCGGGGCACCGGATCGGTCATGGACGCGTCCCCGCGCTGGCCGGGGCCCGCAGGCTGCGGCAGAATACAGGCCTCTGCCTTTCCCCTTTCCCGCCCCCATGAACATCGTCGAAGTGCGCCATCCGCTGGTGCAGCACAAGATCGGCCTGATGCGCAACGCCGCGCTCAGCACCAAGGATTTCCGCGAACTGGCCAACGAGCTGGGCACGCTGCTGGCCTACGAGGCCACCGCCGACCTGGATACTGAATCGCACACCATGGACGGCTGGTCCGGCCCGGTGACGGTGCAGCGCATCGCCGGTGCCAAGATCACCGTGGTGCCGATCCTGCGCGCCGGCCTGGGCATGCTCAGCGGCGTGCTGTCGCTGATCCCGGCGGCCCGGGTCAGCGTGGTCGGCCTGCAGCGCGACGAAGAGACGCTGCAACCGGTGCCCTACTTCGAGCGCCTCACCGGCCGCCTGGAAGAGCGTGATGCGCTGATCCTGGACCCGATGCTGGCCACCGGCGGCACCCTGATCGCCACCATCGACATGCTCAAGCGCGCTGGCGCCCGCCGCATCAAGGGCATCTTCCTGGTCGCCGCGCCGGAAGGCATCGCCGCCGTGCAGGCCGCGCATCCGGACGTGCAGATCTACACCGCCGCCATCGACGACCATCTCAATGAAAAGGGCTACATCCTGCCGGGCCTCGGCGATGCCGGCGACCGCATCTTCGGCACCCGCGTGATCGGCTGACAAAGAAAGGGGACGGAGGGAATTAAGTCGCAATCGGCGGTGATCCGGCCGATTGCGACTTAATTCCCTCCGTCCCCTTTTTTCAGGCGAGGGCGCGGGCCTTGAGTTCGCTGTGCTCGTGCACGGTCACGAAACGGCCCTTGTCGTCGCGCTGCAGCTGCGCCAGCGCTACCTGCGGGTCGTGGGTGAAAAACAGATGGACGTTGCGCGCCAGCTTGTCTTCGAGGAACTGTTTCTTCTCGTCGATCAGCAGTTCGGCATTGCGGTCGTAGCCCATGGTGATCGGCACGTGCACCCAGGAGCGACCGGGCACCAAGTCGGCGCAGAACACCACCCCGCCATGTGCCAGCCCGTCCCTGCCCGGCTGGCCGACGATCTCCGCCAGCATCAGCCCCGGGGTATGGCCGTCGCTGAAGCTGAAACGCACGCTGCGGCCCAGCACCCTGGAATATTCGCCCTGTACCACCTCCAGCCGGCCGCTCTGCTCGAGCAGTGCAGGCAGTTCGGGAATGAAGCTGGCACGGTCGCGCGGATGCGGCTGCAGTGCGCGCTGCCAGTGTTCGGCGCCCACCACGAAGGTGGCATTGGGAAACAGCAGTTCCGGCGCACGCCCTTCCACCCACGGCGCCAACAGGCCGCCAGCGTGGTCGAAATGCAGATGGCTCAGGACCACCACGTCGATGTCTTCGTGCTCGAAGCCGGCTTCCCGCAGCGAATCGATCAGCACGTGCTGGTTTTCCTGCACGCCGTAACGTTCGCGCAGGCGCGGCTCGAAGAACGCACCGATGCCGGTTTCGAACAGCACCGTCCTGCCTTCCAGCGGGCTGGCCAGCAGCGCACGACAAGCCAGTTCGATACGGTTGAGCTCGTCAGGCACTGCCCATTTTTCCCACACCGCGCGCGGTGCGTTGCCGAACATCGCACCACCGTCCAGGCGCTGCGTGTTGCCGCGGATCGACCATAGTTTCATGCGGCAATTATCGGTCAGCCAGCGTTAAATAATCGCTAGCCCCGCCCGCCGGGCAGGGCTCGGCACGTCCGTGACCGGATCACTTCACCTCGGCGCTGCCGACTGGGTTGCGCGGGTCGCTGCCGCCCTGCAGCGTGTTGCTGCGGCGATCCCATTCGACGGTCTGCAGGTTGCCCCAGACGTGGCTGGATCCGCGACCGCCGGCGGCGCTGTCGCCCGGCAGGTCGATCTTGTGGCCCATCGCCTGCAACTGCCGGATGGTGCCGGCATCGAACGCGTCGGTTTCCGCTTCGATCGCATCGGGCAGCCACTGGTGGTGGTAGCGCGGCAGCGCGGCGACCTGCTGGGCGGTCAATCCCTGGTCGTAGCCCAGGATGCCCAGCAGCACCATGGTGATGATGCGGCTGCCGCCGGGCGTGCCCAGCACCACCACCTTGTCGGCGTTTTCCATGAAGGTCGGGGTCATCGAGCTGAGCATGCGCTTGCCCGCCTTCGGTGCGTTGGCGGCGTAACCCATCACGCCGAACGCGTTGGGCGTGCCCGGCTTCAGCGCGAAGTCGTCCATCTCGTTGTTCAACAGCACCCCGGTGCCCTTGGGAATCAGGCCCGAGCCGTACAGCAGGTTCACCGTCTGGGTAGCGCCGACCCGGTTGCCGTCGCGGTCAATGATCGAGAAATGCGTCGTTTCGTCGTCTTCCAGCGGGGTCGGATTGCCCGACAGCAGGTCGCTGGGGGTGGCCTTCTGCGGATGGATGGTGGCACGCAGGCCCTGTGCGTAGTCCTTGCTGGTCAGCACCTTCTGCGGGATGTCGACGAAATCCGGATCGCCCAGGAAGAAGGTGCGGTCGCGGTAAGCGCGGCGCATCGCTTCGACCACCAGGTGGGCACGGTGCGCCTCATCCATCGACTTGATGTCCCAGCCTTCCAGGATCTGCAGCATGCTCGCCAGCGCGATGCCACCGGAGGACGGCGGCGGTGCGGTGGTGATCTTCCAGCCGTTGTAATCGAACACGATCGGCTCGCGCGATTTCACCGTGTAACCGGCCAGTTCTTCGGCGGTCCAGCGGCCGCCGGCCTGCTTCACACCGGCCAGCAGCAGCGTTCCGGTCTGGCCGCGGTAGAACCCATCAAAGCCCCCTTCCGCCAGGCGCTCCAGGGTGCGCGCCAGTTCCGGCTGCTGGAAGGTGTCTCCCTCGGCGATCGGCTTGCCGTTGCGCAGGTACACCTCGCGCGTGCCGGCATAACGCTCCATCACTTCACGCCGCGACTGGTAGCCCTTGGCCATCCGTGCATACACCGGGAAGCCTTCGCGGGCGATGCGGATGGCCGGCTGCAGCGAAGTCTTCAGCGGCAGCCTGCCATGCCTGGACGACAACTCGACCAGCGCTGCGGGAAGGCCGGGGATGCCGGCCGACCAGGCGCCATTGACCGAGCGGTCACGATCCAGCTTGCCGTCCTTGTCCAGGAACGCCGCCTCGGTAGCCGCGGCCGGCGCGGTCTCGCGCGCGTCCAGCATCAGGTCCTTGCCGGAGGCCGCATCGTGCAGCAGGAAGAACCCACCACCGCCCAGCCCGGAGCTGATCGGCTCGACCACGGCCAGCGTGGACGACACCGCCACGGCCGCATCGAACGCGTTGCCGCCCTGCGCCAGGATCTGCATGCCAGCTTGGGTCGCAAGCTGGTGGCCACTGGCGATGGCTGCGCCATCGGGGTGGGCGGCACGTGCCGGGCCGTCGGCATGGGCCAGCGGGGCGGACAGCAGCAGGCCCAGCAGCAACAGGGGACGCAGGATCGGGTTCATTCGGATGGGGGCTCCGCGTAGAGTTCGGGGTGATCGTGCTGCAGGCCACGCAGCTTGGCCATCAGCTGGTCATGTGTCTCGACGATGTCCGGATCCGGGTCGATGCATTCGACCGGACAGACGACCACGCACTGGGCTTCGTCGAAATGGCCCACGCACTCGGTGCAGCGCGCAGGGTCGATCACATAGATGGTTTCACCCATCGAGATGGCCTGGTTGGGGCAGGCCGGCTCACAGACGTCACAGTTGACGCAGAGCTCGTTGATTTTCAGCGACACGGCGATGACTCCTCGCCCGCGCACCGCATCCCGCCGCAGGGCACCGGGATGCTGGACTGGCACCGGCCTGCGCGGGCGCGCGGGCCGGTCAGGGGCGCCGCCACGCAGGCGCCGCCCACGACCACACCGGCTGGCGTGGCCGCTACCGCACGAGGATTACTTGGCTTCGACGAAAACGTAGTCGGCACCGGTGGGCTGCACGACCGACTGGACGCGGGCGTTGTCAGCGGCGTCGCCGATGAACAGCACGCGCACGTTCTTCATCGAATCCGGCGACACGTCCTTGAACACGACCTGGATCATGTCGGCCATCTTGCCCGATGCCGACGAACCGAAGGCCAGCATGTTGCCCGGCTGCACGCCACGGGCGACGGCCTGGGTGGCGCTCTCGGTCTGGCGCTCGAACTTGGCAGCGAACTCCGGATCCGATTCCGGTGCGAGGTAATACAGGAACGGGCTGTTGGTCACGGTGCCCATGTTCTGCACGGCGACGGTCTGCAGGTACTTCTTCCAGCCGGCATCATCGTCCTTGGCCGGGGCGACCAGCGCCTGCTGAGCATCGGCAGCGGCGGCCGGAGCTTCTTCCTTCTTGCAGGCAGTGAAGGCCAGGGCCAGCGAGGCCAGCAGCATCGCGCGCATGGTGGTGTTCATGGATGATCTCCCGTGGTGGTTCTGTGGATTGCAGTGGATACAAAAAGGTGCCGACGGCGGTCATCCGCCACGGGCGGGTGGATCAGGCCTGCGCCGCCTTGGCTTCGCGGGCCTTGCGCAGCGCATCGAGCACCGACGCCGGCACGAAGCCGGACACGTCGCCACCCAGTCGTGCGATTTCACGTACCAGCGAGGACGAAATGAAGCTGTGCTGCTCGGCTGGTGTCAGGAACAGGGTTTCGACTTCCGGGATCAGGTGGCGGTTCATGCTGGCCATCTGGAACTCGTACTCGAAATCGGAGACCGCGCGCAGGCCGCGCAGCAGGATGCCGCCCTGGACCGAGCGCACGAAGTGCGCCAGCAGGGTGTCGAAGCCGATCACTTCCACGTTGTCATGGTGGGACAGCGCCCCGCGTGCCAGCTGCACACGCAGCTCCAGCGGCAGCGTCGGGCCCTTGGACGGACTCTGTGCGACGCCCACCACCACCTTTTCGAACAGCGGCGCTGCCCGGTTCACCAGGTCGATGTGACCGTTGGTGATGGGGTCGAAGGTGCCCGGATAGACAGCGATGCGACGATTGGCGACGGTCATTTGCGGTCGTGAACGTTCAGATTGGGTCAAAGTGTAGCAGCGGCGCGCCGGTACAGCGCAAAGCGCACCTCGCGGGTGGCGCCTTCGCGGTGCAGCAGCCACTCCGCCGGCAAGGCCGGGGCCTGCCCGTCCGGCGATTCCAGGTACAGCCAGGCATCGGCGCTCAGGTGCCGTGGCAGCAGCGCCAGCGTGCTGTCCCACAGCCCGGCGGCGAACGGCGGATCGACGAAGGCGATGCTGGCCTGGGCCGGTGCGGCGGTCTGCAGCCAGCGCAGCGCATCGGCCTGAACCACCTGCACGCGGGCCTCGGCCTTCAGCCTGGTGACCACGGCGGTCAGGTTGGCGACCAGCTGCGGATCCCGTTCGACCAGCGTGGCGTGGGCCGCGCCACGCGATACCGCCTCCAGCCCCAGCGCGCCACTGCCGGCGAACACATCCAGCACGCGCGCGCCGCCCAGACGGGGCATCAGCCAGTTGAACAGCGTTTCGCGCACGCGGTCGCTGCTGGGACGCAGGCCCGGCAGGGTCGGCACCGGCAGCCGGGTGTTGCGCCACTGCCCGCCGATGATGCGGACCTGGCCGTCATTGCCACCGCGAGCGCTCATGGCGCGCGGCCGGGATTGACCCGTGCACGGGTCTGGTTCATGGAATTCAGCATGGTGGGATTGTAGCGGCAGCGCCGTCTGCAGCGAACGGCGGAGCCCCTCGTGGCGGGTCGCTCAGTGCGATTTCTTTGGTTTGGGCCGGGCGGTGGGGCTGGTCGGGGGACGGCAAGAGCCGCATCCTGCGGGCCTCGTTTCGTGCCATCCATGGCACTCAACGCCCCCGCCCAGCCCCACCGCCCGGCCCTGTGACATATCCCGGGCGCCCACCACAGAAAAGAAAAAAGAAAAGCGAAATGGTCGGCCGCTCCCCGCTGTGGGCCACGGATACATTCCGCCGACCATGG
>NZ_PJAY01000039.1:0-54233 GCF_002836635.1 Stenotrophomonas sp. Bg11-02 | reverse complement strand
TTACATGCAAATGCAGCGAGGGTATAACTGGGTAATATCAAGATACCCGGGTGCTGCCATGTCGCTCAAGGCGCAGTTCGAGACCCACGAAGTCAGTAACCAGCCGCTGCCGCTGCCGGCCTGCAACGTTTGGAGCAGCGACGCGCCGCTGCGCGAGGCCGTGGAGCGCAACGGCGGTGCGTGGGCGAGCGAGCACCTTGCCGCCCACGGCGCACTGGCCGGCGGCGAACTGGTGGAGCTGGGCGAACTGGCCAATCGGCACAAGCCCGTGCTGCATGGCTTCGACCGCTACGGGCGGCGCACCGACCATGTCGAGTTCCATCCGGCCTACCACGAGATCATGCGGCGGGCGATGCGCGGGCAGGTGCACAGCTTCTCCTGGCGCCACCCCGAGCGGGCCGGCGCGCATGTGGTGCGCGCGGCGCTGATGTACCTCAACAGCCAGCCCGAGGCGGGCACCGGATGCCCGCTGACGATGACCCACGCGGCCATCCCGGCGCTGCGCCATGCGCCGGCCATCGCCGAGGACTGGATCCCGCGCCTGCTGGCGAGCGAATACGATCCGCGCACCCTGCCGGCGGAGCAGAAGACTGCCTGCACCATCGGCATGGGCATGACCGAGAAGCAGGGCGGCTCGGACGTGCGCCAGAACAGCACGCGCGCGCACCTGCAGCCCGACGGCAGCTACGAGCTGGTCGGGCACAAGTTCTTCTTCTCCGCGCCGATGTGCGACGCGCACCTGGTGCTGGCCCAGGCCGACGGCGGGCTGAGCTGCTTCCTGTTGCCGCGCGTGCTGCCCGACGGCACGCTGAACGCGGTGCGCATCCAGCGCCTCAAGGACAAGCTGGGCGACTGGAGCAACGCCTCGTCGGAGGTCGAGTTCCTGGGGGCGACCGCGCACCGGGTCGGTGCGGAGGGGCGCGGCGTGGCGACCATCTTGGAGATGGTGGCGCTGACCCGGCTGGACTGCCTGCTCGGCTCGGCGGCGGGGATGCGTCAGGCGCTGGTGCAGGCGCTGCACCACGTCCGCCAGCGCAGTGCCTTCGGCCACCTGCTGGTCGACCAGCCGCTGATGCGCAACGTGCTGGCCGACCTGGCGCTGGAGAGCGAGGCGGCGGTGGCGCTGGCGATGCGGGTGGCGCGCGCGGTGGACGCTTCGCCCCGCGACCCGCAGGAGGCCGCGTTCGCGCGCGTCGCCACCGCGATCGGCAAGTACTGGGTGTGCAAGCGCACGCCCGCCTTCGTCAACGAGGCGCAGGAATGCCTGGGCGGCATCGGCTACGTCGAGGAGAACATCCTGCCGCGGCTGTACCGCCAGGCCCCGCTGAACTCCATCTGGGAAGGCAGCGGCAACGTGCAGTGCCTGGACGTGCTGCGCGCCTTCCACAGGGAACCTGAGACCCGCGACGCGCTGCTGGCCGAGCTGCAGCGCGCCCGCGGCGCGCATGCCCTCTACGACGCCCAGCTCGGCTGGCTGGCGCGCGCGCTGGGCGATGCCGGGTCGCTGCAGGCGCGCACCCGGCTGGTCGTCGAGCGCGTCGCGCTGCTGCTGCAGGCCTCGCTGCTGTTGCGGCACGGCGATGCCGCCATCGCCGACTCCTTCTGCCGCGCGCGGCTCGGCGAGGACCGCGGCAGCGTGTACGGCACGCTGGATGCGCAGGCGCCGTTGTCGGTGCTGATCGAGCGTGCCATGCCGATGCTGTGATCAGGCATAGCCAGGAGGACTCCGATGGCACAGCATCTTGCTCGACTGCTCGCACGCCGGGCGACGCTCTCGCCGCAGCGCGAGGCGGTGGTCGATCCCGGCGGGCGATGGACCTACGCGCAGTTCGACGGGCGTTGCCGGAAACTTGCCGCTCACCTCATTGCGCAGGGCGTGCGTGAAGGCGACCGCATTGCCATCCTGGCGAAGAACGGCGAATTCGCCATGAATGCCGTTTTTGCCGCTGCGCGCGTCGGCGCAACCGCGATCATGCTGAACTGGCGGCTGCAGGCCACCGAACTTGTGTACGTCCTCGCCGATAGCGAGCCCGTCGGCCTGCTGTACGACGCTGCCTTCGCGGCGGCGGTACAGCCGCTGCTGGCGGTCCGCCCGCTGCCTGTCCGCATCCGCAACGGCGGACAGGGCGGGGACGCCAGTTATGCCGACATCCTGCGCGATACGCCGCCCGACGCCGCGGATGCACGCGGCACGGGCGGCAGCGCCATTGCACTGATCATGTACACCTCGGGCACCACCGGACGGCCGAAGGGGGCGATGCTTTCGCACGAGGCCCTGACATGGGCCGCGCAGGCCAATGGCGCCACCCTGGAATGGAACCAGGACCATCGTTTCCTGCTCGTCGCCCCGCTGTTCCACATCGGCGGGATGTCGTCGATGTTCACCAACGTACTCAAGGGGTGCACCAGCGTGCTGTCGCCCGATTTCGATCCGGTGCAGGTGTGGAAAGTCATCGCCGGGGAGCGGATCACCACCCTGATGTGCGTGCCGCTGATGCTCCAGGCCCTGCTCGAAGTAGCGCGCAAGATGCCCGTCGATGCCTCCAGCGTGGTGTGGGCGACCTGCGGCGCATCGGCGGTGCCCCGGCCGCTGATCGAGGCCGGCCTCGGCATGGGCATCGCCGTGCAGCAGGTATACGGCATCACCGAGTTCTGCGGTGCGGTGAGCTTCTGGACGCCGGAGATGGGTGTGGACAGCGCGCACACGCAGGGCAAGGTCCTCATGCATGGCGAGGTGAGGGTGATCGATCCGCTGACGCTGCGCGAACTGCCTGCCGGCGAGGACGGCGAGATATGCTGCCGCGGGCCGATGGCGTTCTCCGGCTACTGGCGCAACCAGGCGGACACGCGCGCGGCTTTCCACAATGGCTGGTATCGATCCGGCGATGTGGGCCACGTCGATGCGCAGGGCTTTGTCCATGTTGTCGATCGGCTCAAGGACATGATCATCAGCGGCGGCGAGAACATCTATCCGGCCGAACTGGAAGCGGCCATCGCGGAGCTGCCCGGTGTTGCGGAGGTCGCAGTGGTCGGCCGCGCGGACGAGCGCTGGGGCGAGATCCCGCTGGCCTATGTGGTGTGCCGACCCGATGCCCGGATCATCGAGGCGGATGTGATCCGGGCCTGTCGTGAACGCCTGGCCGGCTACAAGTGCGTGAAGGCGGTCACTTTCGTCGATGCCCTGCCGCGCAATGCGGTCGGCAAGATCCTCAAGCAGCAGCTTCGCGCGCCATCGGGCGGATAGCGCTGTCGTACATCGAACTTCGGTGCAGAGGGACGGGTGTGGAGCGAACGTGTACGAAGCTGTCTTGCTAAGACGGTTGTCATAGACTAGATTGCAGCACTATGACGGTCGTTATACACGTAAGACAGGCCATGACCACTGAGATTCTTGAAATCGTCCTCACCGCCGCCGATGGCTACCCGCTGGGTGCCACCCGCTATCCCGCGCAGGCGGCGCTGAAAGGCCGCCTGATCGTGTCCGGGGCGACCGCCGTGCCGCAGGGGTTCTACCGGCGCTTCGCCCAGTTCGCCGCCGCCCACGGCTTCGAGACGCTGACGTTCGACTACCGCGGCATCGGCCGCTCGCGTCCGGCCTCGCTGAAGGGCTTCCGCATGGACCTGCTGGACTGGGGACGCCTGGACCTGGCGGCGGCGGTGGAGGCGATGGCGGACGACGCCGTTCCGCTCTACCTCGTCGGCCACTCCTACGGCGGCCATGCGTTCGGCTTGCTGCCCGATCCGGCCAGGGTCGCCGGGTTCTACGTTTTCGGTACCGGCGCCGGCTGGCATGGCTACATGCCGTGGGGCGAGCGCGTGCGCGTGCTGGCGATGTGGAACCTGGTGCTGCCGGCGCTGACCCGGTGGAAGGGCTATTGTCCCTGGAAGATGCTGGGCATGGGCGAGGACATCCCGGCCGATGTCTATCGCCAATGGCGGCACTGGTGCCGGTTCCCGCATTACTTCTTCGACGACCCGGCCATGCGCGGGATCGAGCGCAGCTACGCCGAGGTGCGTACGCCGATCGTGGCGGCCAACGCGCTGGACGACCTGTGGGCCCCGCCGCAATCACGTGATGCCTTCGTTCAGGGCTACCGCAACGCGCCGCTGACACGCAGGGACCTCGACCCCCGCCAGGCTGGCGGCAAGGTTGGGCACATGGGCTATTTCCGCCAGCTCGCCGAGCCATATTGGGAGGATGTGCTGACGTGGTTCTCGAGCCTGCCGCGGACAGCGGCGCAGTGACTGCATCGCAGCGCTGGCGCCATGTATTGAAGTGGCTCGTGCTCGCCACGGTGGCGGGCAGCATCCTGCACTACGCCGACAACCTGCTGTTCTTCGAGCAGTATCCCGAGCCGGCATGGATCGACCGATCCATCATCGACGCGTTCTGGATTCTGATGACACCGCTGGCGTGGATCGGGTATCGCCTGATCCAGCATGGCTCGCACCACGCTGGCACGTTCGTGCTGCTGATCTATGCCGTCTGTAACCTGCTCACTCTCGGGCACTACCTCTACGCGCCGATGCACGAGATCTCCATGCGCATCCATGTGCTCATTCTGTTCGAAGCCGTGCTGGCGGGCCTGCTGGTCGCCTTCCTGTTTCTCCCCTACCTGAAGAGATCCACGCCATGACCTTCCTGCCGCCACTGGACGCAAAGTCGCGCAAGGCCCTGATCGTCGCCAACATCGCCATGCTGCTGGCCATCACCGTCCACGATGCCGACCACATCCGCCAGGCGGCAGGATGGTGCTACACCATCACCGCCACGCTGTGGGTCGTGAACGTCGCGGTCTAGCTGCCCAGTCTTGCCGCGCTGGTTCTGACCCTGCGCCGCCATCGCTTCGCCGCGGTCGCGACCTCGGCCGCCGCGCTGCTGATCGCCATCCTGTTCGCCAAGGTCCACCTGTGGAAGCCGACCTTTGGTGTCTGGGGCATCTGGAACAAGACGTTTTTCGTGCTGGGGGCGGACTGGATCAGCTGGACGATCCTGACGCTCCTGGTCCTGGTGGGCGTGGCCGTGGCGATGACGGGGACCTGGGCGATGGGGCGGAGCAGCGCCGCGTACCCGGGCACCTGACGAGCGTCGGCCGCCTTGGCCATCTATCCTCCGTTCCTCATCAAAGGAAATCACTTCCATGCAGACGACACCATCGCTGATCGACGAGATCGCGCCCGGCGAGGATGGTCTGTCGCAGATGCAGGCGCTGTTCCGTTCGTCGCGAAAGGTCGGCATCTTCGAGTCGCTGAAGCTGGAATTCGGCGAGGTGGCCCGTGGACGCGTGCAGGTTACGGGCCTTCCCGACACCCACGCCTACAACCCGATCGGAACGGTCCATGGCGGCTACGTAGCCACGCTGCTCGACTCGGCCTGCGGCTGTGCGACCCATACCCTGCTGCAGGCGCACCAGGCCTACACCACGCTGGAGCTGAAGGTGTCCTTCCACAAGGCCATCACGCGCGAGACCGGGCGGATAGACGCGATCGGCGAAATCCTGAGCAGCGGACGGCGGGTCGCGTTCGCACAGGCCCGCCTTGTCGATGGCCAGGGCCGGCTGATGGCGTCGGCGACCTCGACCCTGCTGATCATGGAACGGCGCCCGCCCGGCGCCTGAAACACATTCCCCCGCACGTTGCCCACCGACTCCCCCGCACATGAATCTATGGTTCCGCCTGCTGCTTCTCCTTCTGCGCACGCCATTCCAGCCCCGCCTGGCGGCTCCGGGCGGCGTCTCGCGCCTTCGCTTCAGGGTCTGGTTCAACGACCTGGACACCAATGGCCACGTCAACAACGGCCGCTACTGGACGCTCTTCGACCTTGGCCGGACCGACCTGATCGTGCGCATGGGGCTGCTGAAGGCCGTGATCAAGAACAGGTGGATGCCCATCGTGGGCGGTGGCGCGATCCGCTTCCGGCGCGAACTCAAGCTGTTCCAGCCGTTCACGCTGGAGACCCGGCTGCTCGCCTGGACAGACTCGCGGGTGATCTTCGAGCAGCGCATCCTCACCGGGGCGGACGAAGTGGTCGCGACCCGGGGACTGGTCCTGGCCGGGCTCTACGACCGCAACGCGCGCCGCTACGTGCCCCTCGACGTCATCTTCGAGAGCGTGGGCGTCAAGGATGCCTCGTCTCCTGCGTTGGATGGCGCGGCGCAGGCGCTGCTCGACCTCGATGCTTCGCTCAAGCTCGATCCGGGTCCGTGATGGGCCTTCTATACCGCGATATTTACCGGAATAGCGAAGGAGCATGACCATGTCCCGTTTGCCCTCTCCGTTCGACCGTCTTTCCTTCCCCGTGATTGGCTCGCCGATGTTCATCGTCAGTACCCCGGCGCTGGTCATCGCGCAATGCATCGCGGGCATCGTCGGCTCGATGCCCGCGTTGAACGCGCGGCCGGCCGAACAGCTGGACGAATGGCTCGCCGAGATCACCGAGGCGCTGGCGGCCCATGACCGCGCCGATCCGGACAACCCGGCCGCTCCGTTCGCGGTCAACCAGATCGTGCACAAGAGCAACCTGCGGCTCGAGCGCGACATGGAACTGTGCATCAAGTACCAGGTGCCGATCATCATCACCTCGCTGGGCGCGCGCCCTGAGATCAACGAGGCGGCGCACGGCTATGGCGGCGTTGTCCTGCACGACGTCATCAGCGATGCATTCGCCAGGAAGGCCATTGCCAAGGGCGCGGACGGCCTGATTGCCGTCGCCGCCGGTGCCGGTGGTCATGCCGGTACCAAGAGCCCGTTCGCCCTGGTCCAGGAGATCCGCCGCTGGTTCGACGGGCCGCTGGCCCTGTCTGGTGCCATCTCCACGGGCGATGCGATCCTGGCCGTCCAGGCCATGGGGGCCGACTTCGCCTACATCGGTTCGCCCTTCATCGCGACGGAGGAGGCGCGTGCAGTGCCCGCATACAAGCAGGCCATCGTCGGTGGCAGCTCGGATGACATTGTGTACACGGACTTCTTCACCGGTGTCCATGGCAATTACCTGAAGCCGTCCATCGCCGCCGCGGGACTGGACCCGGACCACCTGCCGGCAAGCGATCCGGCGAAGATGGACTTCGGCGAGAGCGCCGGCGCCAAGGCGTGGAACGACATATGGGGGTGCGGGCAGGGCATCGGCGCCATCGAGACTGTCCAGCCGGCAGGCCGCTACGTGGAACAGCTGAAGCGGCAGTACGCCGCCGCTAGGCGACGGGTGCTCGGGTCGTGATCCACGGCTCGGCGCAACTGCGCCCAGGGAAGTGATGTCGGCAACCTTGGCAATCCGTCCACGCGAGCCTCATGCATGAACAAACATTTCTTCAATGCCTTCCTGCTGAGCAAGGTCCCGATCGCCAGGATCGCCGGCCTCAAGCTCCACGCCCTCGACGACCAGCGGTGCCAGATCGCGGTGAGGCTGGGGTGGCTGAACCAGAATCCGTTCAAGAGCATGTTCTGGGCAGTGGAGGGCATGGCTGCGGAGTTCTCCACCGGCACCCTGTGCATGTCCAAGATTCGTAAGGCCGGGATCGCGGTGTCCATGCTGGTGGCGAACCTGGAGGCCGGCTTTACCAAGAAGGCCGTCGGGAAAATCATCTTCACTTGCGAGCAGGGCGCCGAGGTTGACGCAGTCCTGCGCCGGGCCATCGAGACGGGAGAGGCGCAGAGCCTCCGGCTGCGAAGCGTGGGCGTGGACGAGCAGGGCGACCAGGTCGCCGAGTTCTTCTTCACCTGGAGCTTCAAGGCGAGGGTCGACAGGTAGATTTGGTCCGTGCATGCGCACGCCATTGCCGCCTGACATGGCGCGCCGGAGTGCGCAAGTTCAACGCCAGCTGCGGAAGACTTCCTGAAGGAATTCCAGGAACACGCGCAGCTTGCCGTCCAGCGTCGCGCGCTTGTGGAAGAGCGCGCTGATCTCGACGTCGGGCCAGCGCTGCCAGCCGGGCAGCACCTGAACCAGCGCACCGTCGCATAGCGCCTCGCCGATCAGGTGTCGGGAGAGCAGGGCGATGCCGGCGCCGTGCCGTGCCTGCCGGATGACCGTGGCCGATTCGTTGGAGACCAGGACCGGACGCAAGGTCAGTTCGATCGGCTCGATCTCTCCGTGGCGCAGTTGCCAGGTCACGAGCGGCGCATCACTGCCGACCGCGAGCACGGTGTGGCTGCCGAGTTCCTGGGGATGCAAGGGCGTGCCGGCCCGCGTCAGGTAGCTTGGGCTGGCGACCAGGATCGCACGCGAGACGCCAAGGATGCGGGCGACGTAGCCGGAGTCGGCCAGCGGACCGGTGCGGATCGCCAGGTCCAGGCCATGTTCGATCAGATCGAGCGGTTCGTTGCTGTAGGTCAGCGCAAGCTGCACCTCGGGATGGCGCTCGTGGAATTCGGCCAGCCGCGGTTCCAGTGCCAGCAGGCCTGGCGCATACGGGACCAACACCCGCAGCGTGCCCTGCGCGGTGCCACGCAGGTTGCGTGCGCCGAGTATGGCGTCCTCCAGTGCATCCTCGGCTTGCACGCAGCCGCCATAGAATGCGCGGCCCGCTTCGGAGACGCTCAGCCGACGCGTGGTGCGGTGAAGCAGTTGCACGCCCAGTGCTTGCTCCAGCGCCTTGATCCGGCGGCTGACCGTGGTCAGCGGCTGGCCGCTCTGGCGTGCGGCAGCGGCGAGCCATACGCGAATAGTGCTTCATGAGCGGGGTGTGCTCGGCGGCGTTCTTGGACGAGGAGGATTTCGAATTGGAATCAGCAGTTTGCAAGAAGCGTCCTTACGGGGTGTAGCGGTCGGTCCGGGTCGCTGGCGGCAAGTAGCGTTGTTCGCTGGCACCGCTGTTGCGGCGGCGCCTCGAACGGGTCAGGTCTGATGTTGCGACGGACACCGAGCGGATCGACCAGGGATACGGTTGTTGCGACGGAGGCGGCTGCCCGCATCGCCCAGGCACCAAGTTTAAGCTGACCCACCGGCAAATCCGCGAACTGTGTGGTCAGGGAGCCGGCAGAAGGAGGGCAGGGCAGGCCGATCGTCATGCCACAGCCTGTCACACAGGTCCCAATGGCGTGCTGGGGAGCCATGGGCCGGAGCGTCAGATAGGGTCCCGGACGGCGCCGCCCCCGGGCATCCCCGGTTGCCATCAAGGCAGCGGCTCGTCCTCGATGCACTGCAGGGGGCGGTGCGGATCCCACGTAGCATGGGAGGCACGAAAGAGCGGCTGGCGGCTTGCACCGCCAGCCTACGGACGCGGGAGGGGACGCGCCCGATGCTTCAGAAATAGTAAGCCGCAGAGAAAGCCACGATATCCGTGCCGACGTCGTACTTGCCTTGCAGCGTACTGCCCGTCGCCGACACCAGTGACACCTCCGGCTCGTCGAGGAAGAGGTGGGTGTAACCAACGCTGTATTCGGCTGATCCGGAAACACGATAGGTCGCGCCCAGGGAGACCCACTTGCGGTCGGTGTCCGGCACGCGGACATCACGGGTATCGTCGGTGACCGGGCTTTGGTCGGTGGCCAGGCCCGCACGCAGGGTCAGCTTCTCGTTATAGCGGTACTCTGCACCGATCGAGGCGAAGGTCGTATCCCGATAGCCGAAGTCCAAAGCCCGTGTGGGCTGGGCCGAGTCGAAGTCCAGTCGCACTTCCGCGAACTTTGACCACCCGGTGCGCGTGACATCGGCCATGAGCGTCCAACGATCATTGACGTGATGACTGATGCTGCCGGTCAGCGTGGCGGGAAGATTGAGCGCTGTGCTGGCTTGTGTGTCGACAAACCACCCTGGACGGGCCGCTGCCAGGAAGGGAGCGGCACTGGCTGGAACGTCGAAGCTGATATCCGCGTCGTTGAGCCTGTGGTCGACCTTGGACCGGTACGCAATGCCGATGTTGGTGCCTTCCACCGGCGTGAAAAGACCGCCCAGCGTGAAGCCGACCGCATCATCCTTGGCCTCGATGCGGGTGTAGCCATCGGCGCTGCCGGGGGCAAAGCCCGGCGCCCGCGCGCCGGCCAGGACCGCACCGAAGTCGACGGCATCGTAGAGCTCGGCTTCTGCGCGTTCGACGAAGACTGACGCACCCAAGGACACATAGGGGTTTATGTCGTAAGAGAACGAGAGGCCCAGGTCGACCGCCTTGATCTCCGTCTTGATCCCGTTGTATCGCCCCACCCAGTTGCTGTCGTATTCGGTCTTGAAGCCAAATGGTGCGGTCACGGAAAGTCCCAGGTGAGCGTTGTCACCCAAAGGCGTGTGGAAATACAGGGCCGGAACAGGGCTCGTGTCGCCGGCATCACCGCCATCCCCGCCAGACTGAGGGCGGCCGAGCGCATCGCGGCCTTGGCCCTTGAAGTTGATGGTGTAGTTCACAACGCTGGCATCGGCTTGGAAGACCCGACCATCCAGCAGCCGCATTGCGGCGGGGTTGTCGGCAATGACGGATGCGTCCCCTGGCGCACTGATCGATCCCGCGAACGCCCGCCCCATACCCTTGGCGCTCTTTTCCTTCAACTGGAATGCAGCGGCCCCTGCGTTGCTGGCCACGCTGGCCAAGGCACCGAGCAACGCAAGTGCGAGTAGTGTTTTTGTGGTCATTGCTTGCCCTCCACAGGCAAAGGTAGGTCCGACGGTTCGCATGCAAGGAGATATCCGGGAGCCAGACGTCATTCCTACCGCGTGTCTGGCCTGCCTGGCGCGTCGGCCGGCAGGCTCTGGCGGATTCTTATTCCAGTGACCAAGCAAGTCAATAGTCACCTATCGGGGCGTGTTGTGACCTGATACTCGACTGGTCACCGTTTGCCCGCACTTCGTCACGGCGCTACCCTTGCCGCATGCCTACTTCACTTTCCGCAGCGTTCGATGCCGGGCGTGGCCCCGCTGAGCATGACGTGCGCACCCAGATCATCGAGGCTGCCACCGCCCATTTCAGCCACTTTGGCTACGACAAGACCACGGTCTCCGACCTGGCCAAAGCCATTGGCTTCTCCAAGGCCTACATCTACAAGTTTTTTGCCTCGAAGCAGGCGATCGGGGAGGTGATCTGCGCCAACTGCCTGGCCCAGATCGAAAGCGAGGTGCGTGAGGCCCTGCAGGGGGTTCAAGCAGCCCCGGACCGGCTGCGGGTGCTCTTCACCGCCATCGTGGACGCCAGTCTTCGCCTGTTCCTGCACGATCGTCGGCTCTATGAAATCGCCGTTGCGGCCGCGACCGACCGGTGGCCGTCCACCCAGGCGTACCAGAGCCGCATCCGCGGACTTGTCGAAGAGATCCTGAAAGATGGGCGCGACGCCGGGGCGTTCGAGCGCAGGACCCCGCTCGACCACACCAGCCGCGCGGTCTATCAGGTACTCGTCCCCTACCTGAACCCGGTGACCCTTCCGCACTTGTCTGGCCTGCATGAGGAAGCGCCTACGGCACTGCAGGAGCTGGTTCTCAGGAGTCTTGCCCCGTAGTTAGTGACTGTTGACTATATTGGTCACAAGGAACAGAATGCGTCCGGATACCCCACTCCGGAAGGCCGTATGCGTCGCCGCTTTGTAGTCATAGCCATCTCCTGTGTCGCTCCGCTCGTGCTTGTGGCCTGTGCAAAGTCGGTCGACAGCGACCCGCGTACTGCGCCGCCCATCGTCCGGGTTGCCCAGGTCCAGACGGGCGCGGGAAACGCACGCACACTCACCGGCACGGTCGCCGCACGGGTACAGAGCGATCTGGCCTTCCGGGTCGGTGGAAAGGTCACCGAACGCCTCGTCGATACCGGGCAGGCGGTCAAGCGCGGCGATGTGCTCTACCGGATTGATCCGATCGACCTGGATCTGGCAGCGGCCTCCCAGCAGCAGGCTGTCATCGCAGCCCGCGCGCAAAGCATGCAGGCCACCGCCGACGAGGCGCGCTATCGCGAACTGGCGGCCAAGGGCGTGGTGTCCCGATCGGCCTATGACCAGATCAAAGCGTCGGCCGATGCCACAGCGGCGCAGCTCAAGGCGGCCGAAGCGCAGGCACGGGTTGCGCGCAATGCGAGCCAGTACACCGCGCTCGTCGCCGATGCCGATGGGGTAGTGATGTCCATTTCCGCCGAGCCCGGCCAGGTGGTGGCGGCGGGGCAGATCGTCGCCCGGCTTGCCCGTGCAGGCCATCGCGAGGCCGTGGTCCAGCTGCCCGAAACGCTGCGTCCGCAAATCGGCTCGGTGGCGTCGGCGTCCTCGTTCGGAGGAGCCGGGAGGATCCCTGCGCGGTTGCGCGTGCTCTCTGAGTCGGCAGACCCCACAACCCGCACGTTTGAAGCCCGTTACACGCTGGAAGACACCGATGCGCCGTTGCCGCTGGGCTCCACGGTGGCGGTCGAGCTTGCAGGCGCCGCACCCGCCGGCGTCTCCGCCGGGTTTGAGGTTCCGCTGGGGGCGCTGTTTGATCCCGGCACCGGAACCGGCGTATGGGTGGTCAGCGGCGAGCCACTCAAAGCCAGCTGGAAGCCGGTGGCAGTCAAGCAGCTGGGCGATGACCAGGCCTTGGTCGAGGGCGCCTTGAAAGCGTCGGACCGCGTGGCGGCGCTTGGCGCGCACCTGCTCCGCGAAGGGCAGGTGGTCCGGCTTGCCGACGTGGCCACGAGCGCTGCTCCTGCGAACGGGGCCCAGCAGTGAGTGGGTTCAATCTGTCGGCGCTTGCGGTGCGCGAGCGCGCCATCACGGTCTTTCTGATCTTCCTGGTTTCCGTTGCCGGCATTGTTTCTTTCTTCCAGCTCGGTCGCGCCGAGGACCCCGCGTTCACCGTCAAGGTCATGACCATCGTGACGGCCTGGCCGGGCGCCACGCCCACGGAAATGCAGGACCAGGTCGCCGAGAAGCTGGAAAAGCGCCTGCAGGAACTGCGCTGGTACGACCGCAGCGAAACCTACACGCGGCCTGGCCTGTCCTTCACCACGCTGACATTGCAGGACGGCACGCCGCCTTCGCAGGTGCAGGAGGAGTTCTACCAGGCGCGCAAGAAGATGGACGACGAAGCGGCGAACCTGCCGTCAGGCGTGATCGGCCCGATGGTCAACGATGAGTACGCGGATGTCACGTTTGCGCTGTTTGCGTTGAAAGCGAAGGGCGAACCATTCCGCGCGCTGGCACGCGACGCCGAAACCCTGCGCCAGCGCCTGCTGCACGTGCCCGGCGTGAAGAAGGTCAACATCATCGGTGAGCAGCCCGAGCGCATCTATGTGGAGCTTTCGCATGAGCGGCTGGCCAACCTCGGGATCACGCCGCAGGAGGTATTCGGAGCGCTGAACGGGCAGAACGCCCTGACGCCGGCCGGCTCCGTCGAAGCCAAAGGACCGCAGATATTCATCCGCCTGGATGGCGCGCTGGACCAGCTGGAAAAGATCCGCGACACGCCCATCGTCGCGCAGGGAAAGACCCTCAAATTGCGTGACATCGCCACCGTCAAGCGTGGCTATGAAGATCCGTCGACCTTCATGATCCGCAACGGTGGCGAGCCCGCCATGCTGCTGGGCATCGTCATGCGTGACGGGTGGAACGGCCTGGATCTTGGTACCTCACTGGATGCGGAGGTCAAGTCGATCAACGAAGGGCTGCCCGTGGGGATGACGCTGGACAAGGTCACCGACCAAGCGGTGAACATCAGTGCGTCGGTCGACGAGTTCATGATGAAGTTCTTCGCCGCGCTGCTGGTGGTGATGCTGGTGTGCTTCGTCAGCATGGGCTGGCGGGTCGGCATCGTGGTGGCCGCAGCCGTGCCGCTGACGCTGGCTGCGGTGTTCATGGTGATGGCTGCGACCGGCAAGAACTTCGACCGCATCACGCTCGGTTCGTTGATCCTGGCGCTTGGCCTGCTGGTCGACGACGCGATCATCGCCATCGAGATGATGGTGGTGAAGATGGAAGAAGGCTACAGCCGGGTCAAGGCATCGGCCTACGCATGGAGCCATACGGCAGCGCCCATGCTGGCCGGCACACTGGTGACCGCAGTGGGCTTCATGCCCAACGGCTTCGCCCGCTCCACGGCTGGCGAGTACACCAGCAACATGTTCTGGATCGTGGGCATCGCGCTGATCGTGTCGTGGGTGGTCGCGGTGTTCTTCACGCCCTACCTGGGGGTGAAGCTGCTGCCGGAACTCAAGACCGTGGAAGGCGGCCACAACAGCCTCTACGACACGCCGCGCTACAACCGCTTCCGTTCGATCCTGGCGCGTGTGATCGCCCGCAAGTGGCTTGCCGCAGGTTCGGTGATCGGCCTGTTCGTGCTTTCGGTGGTGGGCATGGGCGTGGTGAAGAAACAGTTCTTCCCGATCTCTGACCGTCCGGAGGTCCTGGTCGAAGTGCAGATGCCTTACGGCACGGCTATCGAACAGACCAGCCTGGCCACGAGGAAGGTGGAACAGTGGCTCGCTGGGCAGGAAGAAGCGAAGATCGTCACCGCCTACATCGGCCAGGGCGCGCCCCGTTTCTATCTGGCCATCTCACCGGAATTGCCGGATCCGGCGTTTGCGAAGATCGTGGTGCGCACCGACAGCCAGGACCAGCGCGATGCCCTGAAAGCACGCCTGCGTCAGGCCGTGGCGGAGGGCCTGGCGCCCGAAGCACGCGTGCGTGTGACGCAGCTGGTGTTCGGGCCTTACTCGCCCTATCCGGTGGCCTATCGGGTCAGCGGTCCGGATCCGGACGTCATCCGTGGTATCGCGGCCAAAGTCGAGCAGACCCTGCACGCCAGCCCGATGATGCGCACGGTCAACACGGACTGGGGCGTGCGCACGCCGACGCTGCACTTCACGCTGGATCAGGATCGGCTGCAAGCGATGGGCATGACCTCGGCGTCGGTCTCGCAGCAGTTGCAGTTCTTCCTGAGCGGGGTGCCGGTCACTGCCGTACGCGAGGACATCCGCACCGTCGAGGTTGTCGCTCGATCGGGCGGGGACACACGCCTGGATCCCGCGCGGATTGCGGACTTCACCCTGGTCGGCGCCGGTGGCCAGCGTGTGCCGCTGTCCCAGATCGGCTCGGTCGAGGTGCGGATGGAAGAGCCGCTGCTGCGCCGTCGTGATCGGGTGCCGACCATCACCGTGCGCGGTGACATCGACGATGCGTTGCAGCCACCGGATGTATCGGCGGCGATCAGCAGACAGCTTGAGCCGCTCATCGCCTCGCTTCCGGCGGGTTACGCCATCGCCCAGGCCGGCTCCATCGAGGAATCGGGCAAGGCAATGAGTGCGATGTTGCCGCTGTTCCCGATCATGCTGGCGGTGACCCTGCTCATCATCATCCTGCAGGTGCGGTCCATCTCCGCGATGATCATGGTCTTCATGACCAGTCCGTTGGGGCTGATCGGGGTGGTGCCCACCCTGCTGCTGTTCCAGCAGCCATTCGGCATCAACGCGCTGGTGGGATTGGTCGCGCTGTCAGGCATCCTGATGCGTAACACGCTCATCCTCATCGGTCAGATCCACGAGAACGAACAAGCGGGGATGGACACCTTCCACGCCATCATCGAAGCGACGGTCCACCGCGCGCGCCCGGTGATCCTGACCTCGTTGGCGGCGGTGCTTGCCTTCATTCCGCTGACCCATTCGGTGTTCTGGGGAACGCTTGCCTACACGTTGATCGGCGGCACCATCGCCGGCACCGTGATGACGCTGGTCTTCCTCCCGGCGATGTATGCCATCTGGTTCAAGGTCCGAGCGGAGAAGACCCCCGTTGCCTGACATTGGCGCGGACCTCTTTTATATGGGAATTGATTCATGAGCATTGCTGACAAAGACCGCATCGTGGTGACCGGAATGGGCGTGGTGAGTCCGCTCGGATGCGGGGTTGAAACAGTATGGTCGCGCCTGCTGGCGGGGCACTCCGGGATCGGATCGCTGGGCGAAGACCTTGCAGAGGGCACCGGCTGTGCAGTCGGTGGCCGCGTGCCTGACCGCGTTCAAGATCCCGAGGCGGGCTTTGATTCCACCGGCATCATCGCGCCGAAGGACCTCAAGAAGATGGACCGGTTCGTCGAGTTCGCGTTGGTCGCCGCTCACGAAGCGCTGGAGCAGGCGGGCTGGCGTGAAGCCGATGAGCGCGGGCTGCTGCGAACGGCGACCGTGATTGCCACCGGGATAGGCGGGTTCGGCTCCATCGTCAATGCGGTGCACACCACCGAAAGCCGTGGACCTGGGCGGCTGTCGCCCTTCACCGCACCGACCTTCCTGGCCAACATGGCGTCCGGGCAGGCGTCGATCCGTTACGGGTTCAAGGGCCCGCAGGGGGCGCCGGTCACGGCGTGCGCGGCGGGTGTCCAGGCCATCGGTGATGCAGCACGGCTGATCAGGTCCGGTGAGGCGGACATCGCGCTGTGCGGCGGGGCGGAAGCGGCGATGCACCGGGTCAGCCTGGGCGGCTTCGCGGCGGCCAAGGCGCTCAGCACGTCGTTCAACGACTCGCCCGAAGCTGCATCTCGCCCATTTGATGAGCAGCGGGACGGGTTTGTCATGTCCGAAGGGGCAGGGCTGGTGGTGATCGAGCGCCTGGACCACGCCTTGGCGCGCGGCGCCAAGCCGCTTGCCGAGCTGGTTGGCTACGGCACGACCTCCGATGCCTACCATCTGACAGCCGGGCCCGACGACGGCAGCGGGGCGCGGCGGGCGATGGAGATCGCGCTGGCACAGGCAGGCATTACGCCGGCGCAGGTCGATCACATCAACGCGCATGCCACGTCCACCCAGGTGGGCGACCGCGCAGAACTCGCGGCGATGCGTGCGCTATTTGGCTCCCGTCCCGACCTTCTGATCTCTGCCACCAAGTCCAGCACCGGGCATCTGCTGGGGGCGGCGGGGGGCATCGAGGCCATCTTCACCGTGCTCGCGTTGCGTGATCAGGTCGCGCCCGCGACGCTCAATCTGGTTCGCCCGGATCCATTGGCCGAAGGGCTGGCGATCGTCGCCGGGGAACCCCGCAAGGCGGACATCGCGTTTGCGCTGACCAACGGATTTGGCTTTGGCGGCGTGAATGCCAGCGCGGTGTTCCGGCGCCTGTGAAGACTTCCGCAACTGCCCGCTTCCCGAGCAGAACCGCGCTGCGCTGGGAGGCCGCCCGGGCGCTGAGCCGCCAGTGCATCCTGGACGCGGCCGGAGCGGTGTTCGCGGAGGAAGGCTTCGAGCGCGCCACGATGAAGCGGATCGCTGAGGTCTGTGGCCTCAGCAAGGTGACCCTCTATGCACACTTCCGCGACAAGGAGCATCTCTACACGTCGGTCATGGACGGTCATCTGGCATCGATGCCTTCCTGTGAGCTCGACCTTCATGCAGTGACCGATCCTGGCGACGCGCTGCTTCGCATCACAGACGCAATCGAAAGAACGGCGGCGGACTCCTCCTGCCAGGCGTTCTGCAAGGCGTTGTCGCGCTCAGGTTGGCCCCGTGATGTTTATCTGAACCGCTGGGGGGTGTTGTTGGAACCGTATCTCGACGTTGCAGAGCGGGTCTTTGCGCAGGCATCAGTGCGCTCGGCAAACGCACGCGACAGCGAGATGTTTCTCACGCTCATACTCCTGGAGCGTGGCCTGCCTCCCGGGGCGTGGCCCGTCGCCGACAGTGCTGCAACCGTCGCTCTTTTTCTGCGTAGCTACGGCGTGGGCCGGACCCATCGTTGTTGCGCGTAGAACTTACAATGGGTGCTGTCTAATCATCGGGTGTCAGGGCGTGGTCGCCTTGGCTTCCCGCCAGGCCCACCAGGAGAACGCTGTGGAGCTGCTTCAGTCGATCCGTCTGTTCTCGAAACTCGCTGAGTTGCAGAGTTTCACCAAAGCGGCCGACGCCCTTCAGATCGGGCGGCCCCAGGTCACGCTGGCGATCAACCAGTTGGAGGCGTCTTTGGGGGTTCGCCTATTTCAGAGAACGACGCGAAGGGTGAGCCTCACGGCAGAAGGCGAAGCCTTCCTTGCGAAGGCAGAAGAGATCCTCGGCGGCGTGGACGAGGCGGTGACCATGTTCAGCGCGCCGAGCCACACGGTGCGCGGCCGTTTGCGAATTGATGTCCCTTCTGCATTCGCCGTCGAATCGTTCATGGCGATGATAGGCAGGTTCAAACAGGCCTATCCCGCGGTCTCCATGACGCTGGGAGTAAGCGACCGATCAGTCGACTTGATCGCCGAGGGCGTCGATTGCGTTCTGCGGATCGGAGAGCTGCCAAGCTCAAGCCTTGTGGCGCGACGGCTTGGCGCTTTGGAGATGATCACCTGCGCCTCTCCTGGTTACGTCCAAGCCGCTCCGGCCCTCAAGCTGCCGAGCGACTTGGCTGACCAGGCATGCGTGAATTTCCTGTCGGGACTCAGCAGGCGGGCATTGCCGTGGCATTTCCGGATTCAAGGGCAGGACGCCGTCGTTGCGCCCAGAAGCACCATGCTGGTCAGCGATGCGTCCGCCTATGTCCAGTGTGCGCGCGCAGGGTTTGGTGTCATCCAGGTGCCTGGTCTGCTCGTGGACCGGTATCTGCAGGACGGCAGCCTGGTTGAGGTGCTTGGCAGCTTCCGTCCAGCAGCCCGGCCTGTGTCGCTGGTATACCACAGCCGAGCACACCTCGCGCCCCCGCTGAAAGCCTTTGCAGAGTGGGTGTCGGAACACGTTGCGACCCTTGATCCCAGATGGCTTGGTGCCAACAGGGGGAGCGAACGGTAAGGCCCGGACCCCGACAGTCGGACTCGTTGGAACCGGGCCGGGCTTCAGCGTTGGTGCAACGCCGGCTTACAGCGTGACCACGATCTTGCCAAACTGCGTGTTCGACTCGAGGAAACGGGTGGCTTCAACGATCTCCTCGAAGGGAAAAACCTTCGCGATCTGCGGGCTGAACACGCCCTTGGCCAGGCCGTCAGTGATGAAAGCCTTCGCTCGCGCGAGCTTTTCATCGTCGGCCGTTACTTCGATGAACTCATAGCCACGAATGGTGGTGTGCTTGGCCAGGACGTGGAGGACCGGGATCGGCGTGACGTCGTGGCTGAGGGCGCCATAGATGAAGACGAAGGCATCCTTGGCCGTGCCCTTTACGATGCCTTCGAAGTCCGGGCCACCAACCGGGTCGAACACCACGCGAGCGCCCGCACCATCAGTGATCTTCATGATCTCAGCGGTGACGTCATCCAAACCGGTTTGAACGATGTGCGCGAAGCCAGCGCTCTTCAGTTCTTCGACTTTCTCCCCTTTCCGCGTGATCGCGATCGCGGTGGCGCCGACAGAATTCGCCACCTGCAGGGCGGCCAGGCCCAGGCTGCTGGATGCCGCCGAAAGAACGACGTAGTCACCTTTTCCCAGCTTGGCGAGGTCGATGAGGGCCCCCCACACGGTGGTGAACGGCATCCAGGTGGCTGCGGCAGCCTCCCATGACAGGTTGTCGGGGTTCTTCACCACGGCACGGGCGGGGGCAATCACCAGATCACCGTAGAGGCCGTATTGATCGAACATGAAGGCCGGGATCACGCTGACTGCATCACCCACGTTCAGCTCTTTGACCTCCGGCCCGATCGCATCGACAACGCCCGAAGCCTCATAGCCCATCGTGGCCGGGAACCGTGGTTCGATGACGTAACGACCCGTCCGATACATGCTTTCTGCCCGGTTCAAGCCCAAGGCGCGGACACTTATCCGAACCTCGCCGGCCTTGGGTTCCGGGGTGGGGACCTCTTCAATCCTGAGAACTTCGGGACCACCGGTTTCATGGAAGCGGACATGACGTGCCATCTGGATTCTCCTGTTTGTTCAGCCGCCTGTTGATGGCAGTGACTGACGGTTTGCATGGATGGCCCTGCGCTTGATCAGGCTGATCCAAGGGCGCCGGGCACCAGGAGAACGATAGGATTGGAAGGCAGGAAGCAGAAGCCCTTCTGGCATGAACTCATTGTTCATCGCAGTCGCAACTATCGATAGGAACCGCCAACGCCGCTACGGACAGCCACGCGCCACCCAGCCCGTGCGCAGCATTTCCTGCAGGGCGGCAACCGCGTTGCCATCGGCGTTTTTCGTCGAGCTCGCCCACGCGACAGCCATGGCGGCAAGAAAGATATCCCGCCCGGTGAGGGACGCCTTGGCGCTGCCAGCGTGCTGCGCAGCATTGAGGAAACGCTCTGACGCGTCGACCAGCGACTGGCACGTCGGCATCAGTACCGAGCTCGGTTGAGACCATGCCGCGCGCAGGGGTTCAGGCAATCCCTCGTAGGCGTTCATCCATTCGCCGAGCGCGCCGATCCAGCGTTGTAGCGCCGCGGCCGGCTCGGGCTCGTCTGCTTCGATGGAAACGCGTATGTCTTCCAGATCCGCGTAGTGCTTTTCGAGCAGCGCCGCCAGCAGCGCGTCGCGGGTCGGGAAATGGCGATAGAGCGTCCCGGGACCTACGCCGGCCCGTTTGGCGATGCTGTCCATGGACACGTCGATCCCTTCCTCTCCAAACGCGATCCGCGCGATATCCAGGATGTGGCTTCGGTTGCGTTGCGCATCAGCACGGGGACGGCGAGCTTGAGGAAGTTTTGACATGAGGTCGACGGCGGGGTTGATATCCGGAGTGTATCTCCATATAGTCCATCCATAAAGCGGAGACAGTCTCCTTTTCGTCGAGACAGCACTGCACAGCCTCCCGATGGATGCAGCCCCCACACCCCGGCTCCAAGGTCGAACACCGTGAACCACGCGAAGAAAATGCTCCTCGGGCTCCACTTGGGCAACGGCTACGGGTCGCAATCCGGCGCTTGGCGTATGCCTTGGGTCGACCCGACCAACTACACAAGCTTTGATGCACGCGTTCGCCAAGCGCAGGCTGCCGAACGCGGAAAATTCCAGTTCATCTTTCTGCCCGATGGTCCGAGCGCAGTGGCTGACATTGCCAACGAGCCGCCTCATTTCAATCTTGACGTCATGATGACGTTGGCGGCCGTGGCACGTTCGACCGAGCGTATTGGCCTGGTCGCTACAGGGTCGACGACCTTCAACGAGCCGTTCAATCTAGCGCGCCAGTTCAAAGCGCTTGATGTCATGAGTCACGGTCGAGCCGGCTGGAATGCCGTCACCTCAAGCGGGGAGGATGTGGCCGCCAACTATGGTCGACAGATCCCGTCGAGTGCTGATCGCTACGGTCGCGCACACGAGTTCGTGCAGCTGGTTCAGGCGCTTTGGGGCAGCTGGGGTAAAGACGCATGGCTTCACGATCAAGAATCAGGACAGTTCGCCAACTCTGATCAGATCAAGCCGATAAACCTGCGCGGAAAGTTCGTGGGTTCGCGCGGACCGCTCTACATCCCGCCTTCTGAGCAAGGGCAGCCCATCATCTTCCATGCCGGGGGGAGCCCCAACGCGCATGAGTTGGCAGGCCGCTTCGCCAATGCGGTCATCGGCGCATCGTTCACGATTGAAGACGCCCGTGAGCAGCGAATGGCGTTCCGAAATGCGGCAGAACGGGCCGGGCGCGACCCGGACGAAATCAAATATATCCCGGGCTTGATGACCACCATCGCCAAGGATCGGCGCACGGCTCTGGATCGCCGCATCGCCTTGGCGGAGCGTTCCTTCCCGCGGACCGTGGCCTACTTGCAACATATGCTCGGCATTCGGGTTGATCCCAATGCGCTCGATCAACCCCTGTCGGCCTCCCAGCTCGCTGCGGCAAGACCATCGCCGCGCGATCCGCGTTCAGCGCATGCACTGAAAACCGCTCAGGAAGGGTGGAGCGTGAGGGACATCCTGGCTCATGGCGTCATCGACTATCACCCCGTGATCGTGGGACCCCCTGAGGAGGCAGCCAACCACATGCAAGCGTGGTTCGAGGCGGGGGCGGCAGACGGCTTCTGGATCTCCTCGGATGTCAACGACGACGGCATCGACGCGTTCGTGGATGGCGTGGTGCCGATTCTGCAGGAGCGTGGGCTGTTCCAGCTTGACTATGAGGGGGCAACGCTGCGTGAGCATCTGGGCGCGCCCGTGCAATACGGGCTCGACCCGCGAGTGAGTGCATGAAAAGTCAGATCGGCAAAGCTATGCCTGTCACCACCCCAGACTCTCTTCCGAATAAGGATCCGACATGAAAATTGGCATCATAGGCACTGGCAATATCGGCAGCACGCTGGCACGAAAGCTGGTCGCGGCAGGACATGAGGTTCGCGTTGCAAACTCGCGTGGCGTTGAGGGCGTGCGTGCGCTTGCAGCGGACCTTGGAGCGGAGCCGGTCGACATCCACGGCGCGGTGGAAGGCGCAGACGCTGTCATCCTGTCGATCCCGTTGCCGGCCGTTGCGGCCCTCCCAAAGGGTCTCTTTGGCGCCCTTCCGAAGCACGCGCCGCTCATTGACACAGGCAACTACTACCCTGGGATGCGCGATCCCAACATTGCCGCGATCGATGAGGGGATGACGGAGAGCGTTTGGGTTTCGGGGCAACTCGGTCGCCCGGTCACCAAGGCATTCAACAACATTCTGGCGCACTCGCTTGCCGCGCTGGGCAAGCCCAAAGGGCAGCCTGGTCGCCTGGCGGTCGCCGTCGCCGGTGACGATGGTGAAGCAAAGGCCATTGCCAGCCGCATCGTTGACGATATGGGCTTTGACGTCGTGGATGCGGGCAGCCTGGAGGACTCTTGGAGAATCCAGCCGTCGACCCCGGCCTACTGCTGCGATTTCGATGCCAGTGAAATGCAGAGAGCGATTGCAGCAGCCAGGAAGGGCGAAGCCCCGTCCAAACGGGACCGGATGATGAGCGACTATGGCAGCCGTCTCGGCCCCGACGCGGACCACGCGGCGATCGTTGCCCTCAACCGGGAACTCAACGCCCCCTCGCGCTGAGCCGCGGGGCGAATGACGGTGGATTGCTTGTTCGCCTACAGGTTGTCACCGTGGCCATCGGCAGTGGGTCATGATCCTCAGCGGCGTGCAGTCTGCCGCTGCCGGTGTTTTCTTCTTCAAGCGGTGAGGAATCGGCTTCGGCACGCCAACGCACGCGCCGGTTGACAAGTTACGGCCGGACGACCATGCGTTGTTGTCAGGGCGGCCCGGCGAGAATCGCCGCCCGACGCGCGCGATAGACCTCCGGCGTCTGCGGTTTGATGAACAAGGCCGTCAGCTCGGGATACTCGCGCTTCACCGCCTGCTCGATGCGGGTGATGCATTCCTCGATCTGCGGCGTTGTGCGGTCGTCTTCGAACTCTGCACTGAGCATCGCAACGACCTGGTTGGGTCCCATCTGCATGGTGCTCAGGCCGTTGGCACGGCGCACGTCCGGATCGGCGCTGGCTACTTCCAGGATGCGCTCAGCCACATGCGGGTGTGCGGCCTCGCCAACGAGAAGGCCCTTGGTTTCGCGGGCCAGCAGGAAGGCGGTGGCAGCCAGCACGGCGGCAATGCACAGCGACGCCACACCATCCAGCACCGGCATGTCCAGCAGCTGTGCGGCAAGCAGGCCGACCATCGCAAAGCCCAGCCCGAGCAGCGCCGCGCTGTCTTCCAGCAGCACGGTGAAAGTGGTGGGGTCCTTGCTGCGCCGGAAGGCTTCGAAGTAGCCCATGCTGCCCTTGGTAGCGCGGAATTCGCGCAGCGCGATCCACCACGAAGTGCCTTCGAACACCATCGAAACACCGAGCACGATGTAACTCACCAGGTGGTTGGTGGCCGGCTCCGGGTGCAGGATGTGCTGCACGCCCTGGTAGCCGGACACGATGGCGCCGGCGGCGAACACCAGCAGCGCGACGATGAAACTCCAGAAGTACAGCTCGCGGCCATGGCCGAACGGATGCGTTGCATCGGGTTTGCGTTCGGCGCGGCGCAGGCCGTACAACAACAGCAGCTCGTTGATGGTGTCCACCAGCGAATGCACGCCTTCGCTGACCATGGCCGAGCTGCCGGACAGGCCGGCGGCGATGAACTTGGCGATGGCGATGGCGAGGTTGCCGGCGAGGGCGGCGTAGATGACGAGACGGGAACCGGACGGCTTGGCCATGGCAGGGCAGACGGGTGGGGGGCTACATCATCGGCAAACGGCCGTGCCGGCTGCGTGCAGGGCGCACTGCGGACCCTCCCGCGGCACGAGTGGCATGGCATCATCACGGTCTTGTCCTGCCGTGTGATCGTCCATGAGAGTCGCCCTGCTATGCCTTGCCTTGTTGTTTGCACCGCTGCTGCCGGCGCAGGCCGCGCCGCCCCAGCCACAGAACGGGGACCTGCTGTTCGTCACCGCCGCCACCACCGGCCTGAGCGGTGCGATCAATGATGCGACCGGCAAGCCAGGTACCCTGAGCTACGACCACGTCGCACTGATCGCACGCCCATCCGGCGGCGCGGTCGTGCTGCATGCCGATGACAAGGGATCGCGCGAACAGACGCTGGAAAGCTTCCTCGATGATGCCCGTGCCAAGCACCGCCACGTGGTGCTGTACCGCCTGAAGGGCGAACAGCGTGCGGCCATTCCGGCGGCCATCGCTAAGGCGCGCACCCTGCTGGGCAAGCCCTACAACGACACCTACGTGCAGGATGAGAACAGCTACTACTGCTCGGATTTCATCGAACGTGCGTTCCGTGCGCAACAGGTATTCGCCACCCAGCCGATGAACTTCAAGAACCTGCAGACGGGAGACGTGTCGCCGTACTGGGTGGAGTTCTACCGCAGCCGCGGCATGGACGTGCCCCAGGGGGCGCCGGGCACCAACCCGAACGACATGTCCACTGCGCCGGTGCTTGAGCGCATCGGGGAGCTGGAATGATGCGCCTGCTGGTATCGAGTTTGTTCGCCGTGCTGCTGGTGGGCGGTGCAAGCGCGGGTGAGCGCGCCCCTGCACAGCGCGGACACGGCCAACCGTACGAAATCATCGGAAGCCAGGTATGGGACGTGCCGGATCCCGTCTCCGGACGCGATTACCAGGTGTTCGTGCAGCTTCCTGCTTCGTATGAGAAGGAGCCTGCGCGCCGCTACCCGGTGCTGTATGTCACCGATGCCGACTATGCCTTCCCGGTACTACGCCAGGTTGGCCGCCGGCTGGGCAGTTCGGTGCAGGAGTTCATCCTGGTCGGGGTGTCCTACGCAGTGGGTGAGGAAGGCATGCCGAGCCGCCGCCGCGACTACACCCCGACCGTCAACGGCGCAGACGGTGCGCCGGCCGATGCGGTGCATGGCGGCGGGGCGGCTCACGCCGCTTACCTGCGCGACCAGGTGCTGCCGTTCGTGGCCAGGCGCTTGCGCACCGATGAGACGCAGCGCCTGTTCCTGAGCCATTCCTACGGCGCACTGCTGGGCACGCAGATCCTGCTGAGCGAGCCATCGCTGTTTGCCGGCTATGTGCTGGGCAGCCCGTCGTACTGGTTCGACCAGCACGTGATGGAGCGCATGGAACAGGCATCCGCGGCAACCCTGAAGGACATACCGGCCAAGGTGTACTTCTACATCGGCGAATACGAGGCGAAGCGGGTCGGCGATCCGCGTTACCTGCAGGACGATGACATGGTGGAGGATGCGCGCCGCATGGAGCGCACGCTGCGCAGCCGCGGCTATCCCTCGCTGGTGATGCGGCTGGATGTGTTGAACGACGAGGACCACCTGAGCATCGCCCCTCGTGGTTTCACGCTGGGGTTGCGCTATCTGCTGCCGGGCAAGTCCGCACCGTAGTGGCGACCTTGGTCGTCACCTGAGGCATCCGCCGAGCATGGCTCGGCGCTACCACGGCCAGCGCAGAACCGCTGCGCATGGCTCGGCGCCCGGACGGTTATGCGGGCTGCAGGTGGATATGCGGGTGGCTGGCGAAGATGTCCAGCACGATGTCGAAGTAGGTCTGGCCGTGGCCTTGCTGTAGGGCGAGCAGCTGTGCCTGCAGGGATGCTCTGTTGAAACGCCCTGGCTGGTCGAGCTTTTGCTGGAGCCAGGCTGTGGTGGCTGCCACGCCGAGCGCGGCGCGACTGGTTTCCATGTCCTGCCAGACCACCGTCACTGCCTTGTGGCCTTGCAGTGCGCCATAGCCGCCATACAGCAGGTCATCCAGCGCGTCCAGGCTGTTGCCGAGCGCCCAGTCCTCGTCTGCCATGAACACGCGGTTGAGCTCGGCGTAGAGCGAGGGAATATCGAGAATAACGCTGCCGTGCAGCGTGAATTCGATGCTCATGCAAGGCCCCACGAGGGAGCGCGTTGACACCTGTCGCCGCCACTTCTGCATTAGATTGCCCGCTTTCCTGGTCCTGGCGTGCGCAGTCTTGTCGACTTCCCCCTACCTGGGCAAGGCCCAACGCGGATTCCCCTTCACTGTCGGGGAGGCGGCCGATCGCGTGCGCTGCCATGACTGGCACGCTGGTCCGCTTGGCCATCCGGATGGCTGGCCACTCGCGCTGCGGCATGCCACCAGCCTGATGCTGGCCAGTCCGGAGAGCATGTACCTGGTGTGGGGCGATGAGTTGGTGTTCCTGTTCAACGATGCCTACAGCCCGATCCTCGGCCCGCGGCTGGAACAGGCGATGGGCGCACCGCTGCGCACGCTGTGGGCGGACGCCTGGGATGCAGTGAAGGGGCCGGTGGAACAGGCCCTGGCCGGCGGATCATCGCGGTATGTCGATATGCCGGTACGGATGAACCGTTATGGCGTCGAAGAGGAGACCTGGTGGACCTTCTCGTTCTCGCCGATCCATCGTGAGGATGGCAGCATCGGCGGCGTGTTCTGCGTGACCCGCGAAGTCACCCAGGCCATCGTGGCGCAGCGGCGGCTGGCCCATGAGAACGAGCGGCTGATCGCGCTGTTCGAGAAATCACCGATGTTCATGGCCTTCCTGAGTGGGCCGGAGCACCGGGTGGAGCTGGCCAATCCGCGATACGCCGAGATGGTCGGGAATCGGCCGGTGATCGGCCAGCGGCTGGCCGATGCGATCCCGGAAGTCATCGACCAGGGCTACCTGCCGCTGCTGGACCAGGTGTACCGCAGCGGGGAGACATACATCGGCACGGAGGTCACCTATGACCCGCTCGCTGCCGATGGCGGCACGGCCGAGCCGCGCAAGCTGGACATCGTGTTCCAGCCGGTCAAGGACGAGGCGGGCCAGTCGATCGGCGTGTTCGTGCAGGGCCTGGATGTCACCTCGCAGGTGGCGTTGCAGCGCAGGCTCAGGCGCAGCGAGGCGCGGCACCGGCAGATCATGGACAGTGCGATGGACTACGCCATCTTCGCCATGGACCTGGAAGGGCGCATCACGCTGTGGAACGAAGGTGCACGGCATACGCTTGGCTGGACCGAAGCGGAGATGCTGGGGCAGACCCCCGAGCGCTTCTACCTGGAGAAGGATCGCCGGGCAGGCCGGTTCCAGCACGGAATGAAGGTGGCGCTGGCCGAAGGCGGGCTGTCCGGCGAGCGCCCCTTGCTGCGGAAGACCGGCGAAACCTTCTGGGCGCAGGGCGCACTGACCCTGCTGCGCGACGAGGAGGGCACTGCGATCGGCTTCGTCATCGTGCTGCGCGACCGCACCCTGGAGCGGGCTGCGGTCGATGCCCTTGCTGCCAGCGAGCGGCGGCTTGGCGCGCTGGTGGCTGCCTCTTCGCAGGTACTGTATGCGCTGTCGGCGGACTGGCGCGAGCGCCGGCAGATCCTGCGCCAGGGCGATACCGCGCAATTGTTGCCGCCGGACTGGAACTGGCGGGAAGCCTTCGTACATCCTGATGACCGCGCCATGGTGGATGCCGCCATCGCCGAGGCGGACCGGCAGAAGAAGCCGTTCGAGATCCAGCACCGCACGCCGCTGCGCAACGGCAGCCATCGCTGGGTGCTGATGCGCGTGGTCCCCATGTTGGATGCGGACGGGGCGGTCAGCGAATGGTTCGGCACGGCCACGGACATCACCGGGAAACGCGAGGCCGAAGAGCGGCTGCAGCAGCTGACGGTCACCCTGGAAGAGCGCGTGCGCGAGCGCAGTGCCGAGTTGTTGATGACCGAAGAAAAGCTGCGGCAGAGCCAGAAAATGGAAGCGGTCGGCCAGCTTACCGGCGGCATCGCGCACGATTTCAACAATCTGCTGACGTCGGTGTCGATGGGACTGGAACTGCTGGAAATGCGGGTCGCGCAGGGACGTATCGACGACCTGGGCCGCTACGTGGAAATGGCGCGTTCCGGTGCCGACCGCGCCGCGGCGCTGACCCAGAGACTGCTGGCGTTCTCGCGGCGGCAGACCCTCGCCCCCACCGGTGTGGTGGTGGAGCAGATGGTGCTCGGGATGATGGAGATCATCACGCGCTCGCTGGGGCCTTCGATCGCCATCAGCACCGCTTTCGACGATGGCGGTGCCGCGGTGCAGGTCGATGGGCCACAGCTGGAGAATGCGCTGTTGAACCTGTGCATCAATGCACGCGATGCCATGCCTGATGGCGGAACACTGGACATCAGCAGCCACGCCGTCGAACTGGCCGGTACCGATGCAGCAGCGCTTGAACTTCCGCCTGGCCCCTATGTGCGCTTGTCGGTACGCGACAGCGGCACGGGCATGGAAGCGGACGTCGTAGCCAAGGTGTTCGAGCCGTTCTTCACCACCAAGCCGATCGGCCAGGGCACCGGCCTCGGGCTTTCGATGATCTACGGATTCACGCGGCAGTCCGGTGGTCAGGTCCAAGTGGATTCCCGTCCCATGCAGGGCACCACGATGCATCTCTACCTGCCGCGGATGGCCGAAGGCACGCAGGCGCCGGCGGACCCAGCGGCGGCGGTGGCCGAGAACGAAGTGCGGCGCGGGCCGATGCGCACCGTGCTGCTGGTGGAAGACGAAACCGCGGTGCGCGTACTGGTCAGTGAGGTGCTGGTGTCGGCAGGCTATCGGGTGATCGAAGCCTCCGAGGGACCGCCTGCCCTGGACGTGTTGCGCTCGGTGGAGCCGATCGATCTTCTGCTGACCGACGTCGGGCTGACCGGGCCCTTGAATGGCCGGCAGGTCGCCGACGCCGGCCGGCAATGCCGCCCCGGCTTACCGGTCATGTTCATCACCGGCTACGCGGCCAGTGCGGCGGTCGGCGCCGGGCACATGGAGGCAGGGATGGAGGTACTGGCCAAGCCGTTTTCCGCGGCCGAGCTGGTGCGTCGCGCGGACGCACTGCTGTCGCGCAGCGAAGACGCGCCTCGGTCGCCACGGCCCACCGCTGGCTGAACAGGGCGACCCGCCTGCACAGTCCCTGCACGGGAATTCACCCGGGTTTGCCAACGTCAGAGGAAGACTGTCGGCATACACCCGGACCGTGAAGGAGTCCCCCGATGAAGATGTCCATCCCTCTTTTGTGCGCTGGCGCCCTGATGGCCGCATCCTCGGCGGTGTCCGCGCAGACGTACGGGCCGCGCGATGAGGGCCGCCGCTTCGACGACGGCAGCCGCGTGGTTTGCCGCAACGTGGAAGTGCAGCGCAACAGCAAGGATTCCAACCGCATCGCAGGTACCGCCACCGGCGCGGTGGTGGGTGGCCTGCTCGGCAACCAGATCGGTGGCGGCAACGGCAAGAAGCTGGCCACCGTCGCCGGCGCCGTGGCCGGCGGCGCGGCAGGCCGCAACATCCAGGGCCGTCACCAGCAGAAGACCGGTGATCGCGTGGTCGAGCGTCGCTGCGAGCGCGAGTACAGGTAACACCGCTGACAGGCGCACCGCGACTGTGACAGCAGCAACGGGAGAGCGGCTTCGGCCGCTCTCCTGCGTTCGTGGCACGCCCGACGAACACGCCGGGAGCGTACCCGCCTGCAGGCATCAGCTGCCCAGCACCTCGGCGAATTCGTCCAGCTGCTGCTGGCTTGTCGACCACGCCGTGACAAAGCGCACCGGCACCTCATCGGCGCCCAGTGGCATCGAGGTCGGCAGGCTGTCCGGATACCAGTCATAACACTCCGCGCCCGCAGCCAGCAGGCGTTCGAGCAGGGCCTTGGGCATCACCACGAATACTTCGTTGGCCTGCACCGGCCAGGCCAGGCGGATGCCTGCATGCGCCTGCAGGGAGACGGCGAGCACCTGTGCGGCGTGGTTCGCCTGATGGGCGAGGTCCAGCCAATGGTCGTCCTGCAGCCAGGCGGTGAACTGGGCGCCGAACAGGCGTCCCTTGGATACCAGCTGGCCCGCGCGCTTGCGCCGGTAATCGAATCCTTCGGCAAGTTCCGGCTTGAAGAAGACCACCGCCTCTGCCGCCAAGGCGCCGTCCTTGGACGCCCCGAAGGACAGCACGTCGATGCCGGCGTGCACGGTCATTTCGGCAGGCGTGCAGCCCAGCGCCGCCACCGCATTGGCCAGGCGCGCCCCATCCATGTGCACGTGCAGGCCATGCTCATGGGCAAGGTCGCACAGCGCCTTCAGTTCGGCGGGCGTGTACACCAGGCCGTTCTCGGTGGCCTGTGCCAGCGACACCGCCGCCGGCTTGATGCTGTGCGGACGCGCATCGGGTAGCCGCTTGAGCGTATCGCGCAGCGCCGCCGGGGTGATCTTGCCGCTGTCGGTGGCGATCGGCAGCAGGCGCGCGCCACCGGTGAAGAACTCCGGTGCAGTGGATTCATCGCTGATCAGGTGCGCCTGTGCATGGCACAGGATGGCATTCCAGGGCTGCGCCACTGCAGACAGGGCAAGGCAGTTGGCGGCGGTGCCGGTGGCCACGAAGAAGGCCTTGACGTCGTGCTCGAACACGCGCGCGATCGCCTGTTCGGCCTGGCGGGTCCACGCGTCATTGCCATACGAGGCGGCGCTGCCCGAGGACGCCGCGATGAGTGCTTCGAGGATGCGTGGCGAAACGCCGGACTGGTTGTCACTGCCGAAATTCATGGAAGGCCTTTCACTGGATGACATTGGCAAAGCGTACCGCGTGCGACCCGCCTGCGGCTTATGAATCTGATCCGTGCACTGCATGTGCAGGGGCATGTGCGGCGCGCAACGACTCGATCACCGGCAGCGAACGTAAATTTACGTTTTTGGTTGTTCTAATGCGCACGACCGATCTGTCGGGATCGGCACACAACACGTCACTCCGTCCAGCGCTGCCTGCCTGGCGCGTGCTCCCCCAGGATCCCCCTGCGCACCCGTTGCTGCCGGCCGGGAAGGTGCACGCCCTCGTCTAGCGGCGCACCTCGAAAGGAACACCCTGCATGTCCCGATCCGCTCCCCCGCGCCGCTGCCGCATGCCGGCGCCCCTCCTGCTTCGGCGCGCGCTGCTTCCTTCGATGATCATGGGCATGGTGGGCACTGCGCAGGCGCAGGCGCCGGCGCCGGCCACGGCATCGGAAGCGTCCGCGCCGGTGGCAGCGAAGCAACTGGATTCGGTGCAGGTGCGCGGCGTGCGCGGCAGTGCGACCGGGGCGGTGGAGGCCAAGCAGGCCAAGGCGGAGATCAGCGATTCAGTCGTCGCCGAAGACATCGGCAAGCTGCCTGACAACAGCGTGGCCGCCGCACTGCAGCGGGTCACCGGTGTGCAGGTGGCGCGTGGCGGTGCGGAAGTCGGCACGGTGCTGGTACGCGGCCTGCCGGACGTGGTGACGACCTTCGACGGCCGCAACGTGTTCACCGCCAGCGGGCGCGGCATTGCCCTGCAGGACATCCCGGCCGACCTGCTGCAGAGCGTGGATGTCTACAAGACCGGCAGCGCGAAGTTCCTGGAAGGGGGCATCGGCGGCAGCATCGACGTGCACCTGCGCAAGCCGTTCGACCTGGACAAGGACACCACGCTTGCCGGCAGCATCAGTGCCGTCCGCGGTGACCAGGCGGGGGACACCAAGCCCAACGGCAGCCTGACCACAGCACACAACTGGGACAGCGGACACGGGCGGATGGGCGTGCTGGGCAGCGTCTCGCTGCAGCAGCGCCCCTACCAGGAAAGCAACAGCTTCCATGGCACCTACGACCGGGTTGCCAATCCGGCTGATCCCTCCCAGGAGATCTTCGTGCCGTACAACGCCGGCGGGCTGGTGGCGAACAACACACACAAGCGCCGCGCGGCCAACTTCACCTTCCAATGGGCGCCGACGGACAACAGCGAGGTCTATCTCGATACGTTCTACGTCAATTACGAGGGCCGCAACAACGTCAACTACTGGATGCCGTTCCCCGGCCTGGTGAACCCGGGCAACGTGGAATCAGTGAGCCTTCGCCCCGGCAGCAACGTGATGGATGGCTTCGTCGCGCGCGACCTCTACACGCTGTCCAGCACGCAGGCACACAAGCAGACCTCCGATACGTTCCAGGCCGCACTGGGCGGCAAGTGGCACAACGACACCATCAGCCTTTCCACCGAACTGGCCTACACCTGGAGCACCAACAAACACCGTGCGATGACGCTGGACATGGGCATGGATGCGCCGTTGATGCATATGCGCGATGCCGGTGGCGTGCCCGATACGTGGGTCACCCACGCCGATGGCTCGGCATACGATGTCACCAACCCGGCCAACTGGTACCTCAGCCAGTACTACGACAGCTGGGACGAACAGAAAGGCGAGGAGTGGGCATGGCGCGGCGACAGCACGTTCCAGTTCGACGCCGGTCCGTTCAGTTCACTCGATGCCGGGCTGCGGATCAGCCGTCGCACCGCTTCCAACCACGGTGGCGATCCGGGCGCCATGGACAACATCACCGGCAGCCGGGTGTACGCCAGCGATGTCCCCGGGCTGGCCGACGTGTCACCCGGTGGCATGCTGGATGGCGCCCGCGCGTTCTCCACCGACCGCTGGGCGGTTGCCAACGCGGCCTACCTGCTGCAGCAGACCGCGCAGCTGCGCCAGGTCATGGGCCAGTCGCCGGAGGCACCGGCCGAGCTGGCCTCGCTGTTCTTCGACAACCGCGAAGACAACTATGCCGCCTACCTGCAGCTCAACTGGGGCACCACGCTGGGCAGCATCCCGGTGGATGGCCGCATCGGGGTGCGCGCCACCCGGCTGGAATCCGAGCTCAGCGGCACGCGGACCCTCGACGGCGTGGACGTACCCAGCCGGATAGAGACATCGCAGACGAAATTCCTGCCCAACGCCAGCGCCAATTTCTCGCTGCGCGAAGACCTGGTCCTGCGGCTGTCCGCCAGCCAGACCATCGCCCGGCCGAACTTCGCCGACCTCAATCCGCAGTTGAGCCTGTATGAGTCCACCGATACCCTGCCGGCGCGTGGCAACGGCGGTAATCCGGAGCTGCAGGCGGTGGAATCAAAGAACCTGGATGCTTCGCTGGAGTGGTATTTCCAGCCCGGCTCGTTGTTGTCGGCCGCCGTGTTCCATCGCAGGCTGGACGGCTACGTGCAGCGCTATGCCGATGATGAGGTGATCGGCGGCACCACGTATTCCATCACCCGCCCGCGCAATACCGGCGAAGGCACGCTGAAGGGATTCGAGGTGGGCTACAGCCAGTTCTACGACTTCCTGCCGGGCTGGCTGTCCGGCTTCGGGACCCAGCTCAACTACACCCGCATCAGCGCCGAAGCCGAATCGCCGACCGGGCAGATGCAGCCGCTGACCAATGTGTCCAAGCATGCCTTCAACGCGGTGCTGATGTACCAGTACGACCGCTTCTCGGCCCGCCTGGCGTGGAACCGTCGTACCGACTATACGGCCAGCTTCAACAGTTCCGGGGACCAGCCCAGCGAAATCCGGCATGGCGACGAGGACTGGCTGGACGTCGCGTTGAACTACGACGTCAACGAGCGTGTCACCGTGTTCGCCGAGGCGACCAACCTGCTCGGCGGGTCAACCCGCAACTACTTCGGCAGTCCGGCGTTCCCGCGCGATTTCTCCTCGCCCGAGCGCACCTACACGGTGGGCGCGCGCTTCCGTCTGTGACTGCGGCTGAAGGGGCCAGGGTGCGCCGGGAGGGAAGGCTCAGTCGTCGAGCCCGATCAGGCCAGGCGCGAGCGGCACCCGGCTACCGTCCAGCAGGCCACGGCTCAGCCGGCCTTCTTCCATGAACAACAGTTCGCCGTTCTCGCCGTTCTTGATGCTGCTGTCGACCGCGATGACGCGATCACCATGGAAGCTGCTGACGTGCGGCATCGAGGTGTGGCCGACCACGATGCGTTCCAGTCCGAGACGATCCAGCACCGCCTGCACGCCATCGGTATCCAGACGGCCATCGAAATAGCCGCGGTACCAGATCGGGCTGGTCTTGCCGTCATACAGGGACGCGGTGGCTGGGTCGGCCTTCACCTGCTCGCGCGGGAGGCCCAGCGAGGACCGGTAGGCGGCATTGGTCGCCGCCGGATCCAGCGCCAGCGCGAGTGCGTCCGGTGAGATGCCCCCGTGCAGGAACAGCGTATCGCCGATGCGCAGCAGGACCGGACGGGTGCGCAGCCATTGGCCGATCACCGAGTCAGGACCATACAGCTGCGGGTAGCTGCGACCCAGCAGCTGCGCACTGCGCAGGTACTTCGGATTGACGTAGCGCAGGTCGTCGTACAGCACCATCGTTTCGTGGTTGCCCAGGACGAAGTGCACCGCGCCGCCTGCAGCGCTGGCTTGCTGCTGCAGGCCGTACAGCAGCCAGAAGGCCTCGGTCACCTTCGGCCCGCGATCAAACACATCGCCTGCCACGACCAGCGTGTCGGTACCCCGCGCCCAGCGGTCCTGCGCATCGATGATGCCGTTGGCGCGCAGCAGCTGCACCAGCAGGTCGTACTGCCCGTGGATGTCGGACAGCACCACCACGCGCGGCACGGCAGGCAGTACTTCCACCGCTGCGACCGCCCCGGGGGCGACGTCCACGGGGTGCGGATAACCACAGACCGGCGCGACGCGGGTGGCGGTCTGCTCGCGGGTGACCACCTTGTCATCGCATATCCAGCGCGCCTGCACCTGCTCGCCGTCACGCACGATGTAAGGACCATCGGCGTCGACGTGGGCGGCTGGCGCGGGGACTTCGCGCGCGCTGGATGCCGTGCTGGCAAGCAGGCCGGCAAGCAGCAGAAGGGGCGTGGTGCAATGGCTCATGGCGGGACATCCGGAGAGAATCGGGCAGGGCCGCGAAGGCCCCGCCCGTGATCCTACCCGCTACGCGGATGCCGGGTCAGCGCCGTGCTGTCGACCCCTCGGTCGGGGGATGCGGATCAGCCCTGGTCGAGCTTGAGCACCAGGGTGTCGGCGGCCTCCAGCACGCGACCTTTTGTCGTGCGGGGGTGCATGTACGGCAGTTCGCGGCCGCTGTTGCGCTCCACCAGCCGCGAGTGCGGCTCGCCCGGAGTGAAGCGTTGCGCCTGGCCCCACTGCCGCAACGCAACCACGAGCGGAAACAGCGCAGTGCCGGCGTCGGTTAGCACGTACTGCTGGTAAGAGGTTCCATCGGCGGCCGGCTGCAGTGCCAGCACGCCCCCGTCGACAAGGCGGCGCAGACGCTCGCTGAGGATGTTGCGGGCCACCCCCAGGCTGCGCTGGAAGTCGCTGAAGCGGTGCACGCCATCGAAGGCGTCGCGGACGATCAGCAGGATCCAGCGGTCGCCGAGCAGCGCGGTGGCGCGGGCCACGGGGCAGGGGGAGGAACTGGGCATGGGCGGTTCTGCGATGGATTCTGGTTGCATTTTAAAACCAAACTGCCTACGGTGCGAGCGGTTGCAATTTGAAACTGGTGCATGAAGAAGCCACCCCCCTCCCCGGTTGTCGATCCCACGCTGTTCCTGCTTGCCAGCGCAGCCGGCGCCAGCGTTGCCAATGTCTACTACGCACAGCCACTGCTGGAGCGCCTGGCCGATGCCTTCCGGATGGATGCCGCGATGGCCGGAATGGTGGTGGCGGCCACCCAGGTGGGCAGTGTGCTTGCGCTGTTGATCCTGCTGCCGCTTGCTGATCGGCGTGAACGCCGGGGCTTGCTGCTGTTGCTGTTCGGTCTGCTGGCGTTGTCGCTGCTATGGCTGGCTGCGGCGCGCGGAAGCGTGTCCCTGCTGGTCGGCATGCTGTTGGTGGGGCTGTTCGGGACGGCCTGCACGCAGGCGTTGATCACCTGCACGGCGGCCATGGCCGCGCCAGCGGTACGCGGCCGCCACGTCGGTACCGTGCAGGGCGGTGTATTCGTTGGCCTGCTGCTGGCACGCGTGGTGTCCGGCACGGTAGCCGCCGGGCTGGGATGGCGCGCGGTGTACGCGGGTTCGGCCGTGCTGATTGCTGCGCTGGGGATGCTGCTGTGGCGGTGTTTGCCGCCGATGCCGGTGGCGCAGGCGCGAGTCCATCAACGCGGCGTTATGGCGTCGATGTGGCGGTTGCTGTGCGCGGATGCGACGCTGCGCGAACGGGGCGTGCTGGCGTTGCTGCTGTTCGCCGGCCTCAACCTGTTCTGGAGTGCGGCTTCGCTTGCGCTGTCGGCACCGCCATTGTCCTGGTCCACGACGGGTATCGGTGCGCTGGGCCTGGCTGGGCTGGCGGGCGCCTTGCTGGCCGGGCGCGTGGGCCGCTGGATGGACCACGGTCATGGGCGCGCGGTGAGCGCGGCGGCCTTGTTGCTGATGCTGCTGGCCTGGCTGCCGCTGCGGCAGCTGCCCACTTCACTGGGGTGGCTGCTGCTGGGCATCGTGTTGCTGGACCTCGGTGGCCAAGCCTTGCATGTGAGCAACCAGGCGCTGGTGCTGCGGGCGGCCGAGCCCGTGCACGGGCAGCTGATCGCGCTGTACATGCTGTTCTATGCGGTGGGCAGCGGCATGGGGGCGGCAGCCGGTCCCGCGCTGCAGGCGCACGTGGGGTGGACGGGGGTCTGCATCGCAGGCGCGGGCGTTGCGCTGCTGGCCTGCCTCTGGTGGGGCGCGGCGCGCTGGCGCAGGGCCGTCGCGGTGCGCTGCCACTGACGCGTCGAGGGCGATGTTATAACCGGTGTGATGGTATCCCCTGCACGCGGGGCGTAGCCTGCCGGCAACACACAGGAGACCCCGATGGGCCACGACCACAACCATCTTCCCACTGAAATCCGCCACGAAAAGCCGCTGTGGTGGGCACTGGGCCTGACCGCCGCGTTCCTGCTGGTGGAAATCATCGGCGCGTTCGTCACCAACAGCCTGGCGCTGCTGTCCGATGCGGCGCACATGGCCACCGACACCCTGGCCTTGATGATCGCGCTGGTCGCGGTACGGCTGAGCCGGCGTCCCCCCGATGCCCGCCGTACCTATGGCTACGCGCGGCTGGAAGCGCTCGGTGCGATGTTCAACGGTGGCATGTTGTTCGTGGTGGCCGGCTACATCCTGTGGGAGGCCATCGCCCGGTTCCGCCAGCCGCAGGAGATCGCTTCCACCGGCATGCTGGTGATCGCCGCGGTGGGCCTGGCAGTGAACCTGGTGTCGATGCGCCTGCTCAAGGCCGGCAGCGGCGAGAGCCTGAACGTGAAAGGCGCCTACCTGGAAGTCTGGGCGGACATGCTGGGATCGGTGGCGGTGATCATCGGCGCGCTGCTGATCCGCTGGACCGGCTGGAAGGTGATCGATCCGATCCTGGCGGTGCTGATCGGCCTGTGGGTGCTGCCGCGGACCTGGGTGCTGATGCGTGAAGCGATCAACGTGCTGCTGGAAGGCGTGCCCAAAGGCGTCGTGCTGGCCGATGTCCGCAGCAGCCTGTGCAACCACGGCGCGGTGGTGGACGTGCACGATCTGCACGTATGGGCGCTGGCCTCCAGCACGCCCGCGTTGAGCGCCCACGTGGTGCTGCGCGACGGTGCCGATGCGGACCAGGTGCGGCGCGAGCTGGCTGATGCGCTGCACGAGCGCCACGACATCGACCATGTGACCCTGCAACTGGAAGCCGAGCACTGTGGCGATGCCTGCGCGGTGGGACCGGCGCCGACCGCACACGGACATGGTCACGACCACGACCGTCACGGCCATCACGGTCATGTCCACCACTGAGCCGGCGCCCGGCGTTCGTTCACCGTCTACAATGGCCGCCTGCCTTCCCGACGTTGGAGACCCTGCAGTGACTCGTAAACTCGTACTGTTGCGCCACGGCCAGAGCCAGTGGAACCTGGACAACCGCTTCACTGGTTGGGTCGACGTGGAGCTGACCGATAAGGGGCGCCAGGAAGCGGCCGCCGCCGGTCGCCTGATGCGCGAAGAAGGCCTGCAGTTCGACGTGGCCCATACCTCCGTGCTCAAGCGTGCCATCCACACCCTGCAGGGTGCACTGGCCGAAATGGACCAGGACTGGTTGCCGGTCAGCAAGAGCTGGCGCTTGAACGAACGCCATTACGGCGGCCTGCAGGGCCTGGACAAGGCGGAAACCGCGGCCAGGCACGGCGAGGACCAGGTCAAGATCTGGCGCCGTTCCTACGACATCCCGCCGCCGACGATGGACATCGAGGATCCCGGCCATCCGCTGCACGACCGCCGCTATGCCACGCTGGACCGCAACGCGCTGCCGGGTACCGAGTCGCTGGCCACCACGCTGGACCGCGTGCTGCCGTACTGGTTCGATTCGATCGCCCCGCAGTTGAAGGACGGCAAGACCGTGCTGGTCACCGCGCATGGCAACTCGCTGCGTGCGCTGTACAAGTACCTCAACAACGTCTCGCGCGAGCAGATCCTGGAACTGAACATTCCGACCGGCATCCCGCTGCTGTTCGAGCTCAACGATGACCTGACGGTGCAGTCGTTCCGTTACCTGGGCGACCCGGAAGCCGCGCGCAAGGCCGCCGAAGCGGTGGCCAACCAGGGCAAGGCGAAGTAACCCCTATACGACGATGCCCAGCGCCTCATCGGCCTGGGCATCGTCGTAATCAGGTTGCCAGGCGAAGCGGTGTTCCTTGTCCGGCAGGAACATGACCACGGCCTGCAGGGGCTGCCCGCCGCGATGACGCACCGCCATGCCGAGGTAGTCGTCATGGCAGTCCTCGCGCACCGCGCGGAAGATGACCTTGTACCCGCCATCGAGCACATCGGCATCCTCCACGCCGGTATGGATCTGGTGGCCGCCGGCCAGCAGCTGCGCGCACTCGCTCAGCAGCGCGTGCGCCTTGGAGCGTTGCAGCCCGAACACCATCACTTCCGGGGCGTTGTAGGTTGTCTGGAAGCCGATCGAATAGGAAAAGCCAGCCTCGCCATCCGGTCCGGGCAGGATGTGCAGGCAATGCCAGCCGTGCGCGCGGATATCGTCGGCCACTTTGCGGTCCTGGGGTCTTTCCGCTGTTGTCATGTGAAACCCTGCCCGCTGGTCGTGAAGGACGACCGCCAGTGTCACACGTGTGGCGGTCATGCGCGCGGCGTGACCTTTGGCGGTCCCCCGGGTCCCGTGTCCGGGCTACCCTCGGGGATTACCTGTCGGAGAGTCCCATGAAGTTGCGCACCCTGGCCCCGTTGGGCCTGACCGTTGCCATCGCCGCCTCGCTGGCGGCCTGCGGCAAGACCGAAACCGCGCCCGCCGCCACTGCCGATGCGGCCAAGCCGGCCTTCGACCAGTCGCTGATCAAGACGCCGCTGATCTCGCTCAACAGCGCCGACCTGGACACTGCCATCTCGGCCTGTACCGACCTCAATGCCTTCGTCAACCAGAAGTGGTTGAGCGCCAACCCGGTGCCGGGCGACCAGACCACGTGGGGCAGCTTCGAGATCCTTCGCGAGCGCTCGCTGGAAGTGCAGCATGCACTGGTCGAGCAGGCCGCTGCCAGCGAAGCCAAGGCCGGCAGCGTGGAAGCCAAGATCGGTGACATCTGGAAGACCGGCAGCGACGAAGCGAAGATCGATGCCGCCGGACTGGCGCCGCTGCAGCCGCAGCTGGACAAGATCGCCGCGCTGGGCGACACCGCCGCGATCACCCGGTACCTGCGCGAAAGCCAGGCGCAGGGGCAGGGCGTGCTGTTCTCGCTGTTCGCCAACGCGGACTACAAGGACTCGGCCAACGTCATCGCCTATGTCGGCCAGGGTGGCCTGGGGCTGCCGGAAAAGGGCTACTACTTCGATGCATCGCAGGCGAAGATCCGCGATGCCTACGTGGCCTACATCGCCCAGGTGTTGACCCTGTCCGGCGTGGACGCCGCGCAGGCGGCCGACCAGGCCAAGGCCGTGCTGGCCTTCGAAACCCGCCTGGCCAAGGCCTCGCTGTCGCGCATCGAAATGCGTGATCCCTCCAAGCGCTACAACCCGGTCAGTGCCGCCGACGCGGACAAGCTCACCCCGAACTTCAGCTGGACCGCGCTGTTCGACACGCTGAAGGTGCCGGCCGCGCAGAAGTTCTCGCTGGCCCAGCCGCAGTTCTTCACCGAAGTGGACAAGATGCTGGCCGATGTCCCGGCCGCCACCTGGCAGGCCTACCTGCGCTTCCACACCATCGACGATGCCGCGCCGTACCTGAGCAGCAACGTGGAAAAGGCCAACTTCGATTTCTACGGCAAGACCCTGCGTGGCCAGCAGGAGATGCAGCCGCGCTGGAAGCGCGTGCTGGATTCGGTCAACAACGGCATGGGCGAAGCGCTCGGACAGCTGTACGTGGATGCGGTGTTCCCGGCCGAAAGCAAGGAGCAGATGCAGCACCTGGTGGAGAACCTGTCCGAAGCGCTCAAGGCCCGCCTGGAGAAGCTGGAGTGGATGGGCGAAGACACCCGCAAGAAGGCGCTGGAGAAGTGGGCCAGCTTCACCCCGAAGATCGGCTACCCGGACAAGTGGCGTGACTGGTCGGGCCTGCAGACCAACGGCGACAGCTTCCTGGGCAACATGCAGGCAGCGCGTGCGTACAACTACCGTTACATGCTGGACAAGATCGGCAAGCCGGTGGACAAGACCGAGTGGGGCATGACCCCGCAGACCGTCAACGCGTATTACAACGCCACCAAGAACGAGATCGTGTTCCCGGCGGCGATCCTGCAGGCACCGTTCTTCGACGCCAAGGCCGATCCGGCGCTGAACTACGGCGGCATCGGTGCGGTGATCGGCCACGAGATGATGCACGGCTACGACGATTCGGGCAGCCAGTTCGCCGCCAACGGCAACTTCGACAACTGGTGGACCGACGCGGACCGCAGTGCCTTCACCCAGCGCACCGACCAGCTGGTGGCGCAGTTCGATGGCTACGAGGCGGTGCCGGGCGTCAACGTCAAGGGCAAGCTGACCCTGGGCGAGAACATCGGCGACCTGGGCGGGCTGACCGTGGCCTATGACGCGCTGCAGATGGCGCTGAAGGAAGATCCTTCGAAGAACGTACCGGTGGACGGCTACACGCAGGACCAGCGTTTCTTCATGAACTGGGCCACGGTGTGGCGCCGCAACTTCACCGATGGCGAGCTGCGCGTACGCCTGAATACCGATCCGCATGCGCCGGCGAACTTCCGTGCCAACGGTGCGCCGTCGAACATGCCCTCGTTCGCGGCGGCGTTCGAGTGCAAGGCCGGCCAGCCGATGGTGCGGGCCGACGACAAGCGCGTCGTGATCTGGTGATCATGCGCTGCTGTTGAAGCCTGGAAAACCCGGCGCAAGCCGGGTTTTTCTTTTGCGGCGGTGTAGCGCTGGTGGGTGACGACCGCTGGTCGTCAGGCTCTTGCCCTGGTGGGTGACGACCGCTGGTCGTCACGCTCTTGCCCTGGTGGGTGACGACCGTTGGTCGTCACGCTCTTGCCCTGGTGGGTGACGACCGTTGGTCGTCACGCTGTCGCTCTGTTGCCGCTGCGCTCGCCGAGCATGGCTCGGCGCTACCGGGCGGTGCGCCGGGTCAGCCCGGCGCCAGCGTCGTCAACAAGGCCTTGGCCGCATTGAACCGGTCTTCCGGCAGCGGCAGCGGATGCTTGATGCGCAGCTTGTCCGGGCCGTCCATGCTGTACAGGTTCGACTGCTTCTGGATCAGCTGGATCACCGACATCGGATCGATGTTCGGCTTGGCCTCGAACACGATGCGCCCGCCGGCCTCGCCGAGGTCCAGCTTGCGGATGCCCAGCTCGTTGGCCTGCAGCTTCAGTTCGGCGATGGCGAACAGGTGCTTGGCCGCATCCGGCAACAGGCCGAAGCGGTCGATCATCTCCACCTGCAGCTCGCGCAGCGACGCACTGTCGCGCGCGCTGGAAATGCGCTTGTACAGGGTCAGCCGGGTGTGCACGTCGGGCAGGTAGTCGTTGGGGATCAGCGAGGGCACATGCAGTTCCACTTCGGCCCCACGGGCTTCCTCGCCGGCATCCAGGTCGGGCAGCTTGCCCAGCCGGATGCTGCGCACGGCGCGTTCCAGCAGTTCGGTGTACAGGCTGAAGCCCACTTCGGCCATCTGCCCGCTCTGGTCTTCGCCCAGCAGTTCGCCGGCACCGCGTATTTCCAGGTCGTGGGTGGCCAGTGTGAAGCCTGCGCCCAGTTCGTCCATCGAGGCGATGGCTTCCAGGCGCTTCTCCGCATCCGGGGTGATCGAGCGGCGGTCCGGCACCACCAGGTAGGCGTAGGCACGATGGTGCGAACGTCCCACGCGGCCGCGCAGCTGGTGCAGCTGGGCCAGGCCGAAACGGTCGGCGCGGTTGATGATGATGGTGTTGGCGTTGGGGATGTCGATGCCCGATTCGATGATCGTGGTCGACAGCAGCACGTTGAAGCGTTGCTTCTGGAACTCCAGCATCACCCGTTCCAGCTCGCGCTCGGGCATCTGTCCGTGGGCGATGCCGATGCGGGCTTCCGGTACCAGCTCGGACAGCTCACGCTGCATGCGGCCGATGCTTTCCACGTCGTTGTGCAGGAAGTACAGCTGGCCGCCGCGGGCCAGTTCGCGCTGGAAGGCTTCGCGCAGCAGCGCATCGTCCCATTGGCTGATGAAGGTCTGCACCGCCAGCCGGTTCGGCGGCGGGGTGGCGATGATCGACAGGTCGCGCAGCCCGGCCATGGCCATGTTGAGCGTTCGCGGAATAGGCGTGGCGGTCAGGGTCAGCAGGTGCACGTTGGCACGCATCGCCTTCAGCGCCTCCTTCTGGCGCACGCCGAAGCGCTGTTCCTCGTCGACCACGACCAGGCCGAGGTCCTTGAACTTCACGTCCGGCTGAAGCAGCCGGTGGGTGCCGATGATGACGTCGATGGTGCCGTCGGCCACCTTCTCCAGTTCGGCCTTGATCTCCTTGGTGGACTTGAAGCGCGACAGCACTTCCACCTTCATCGGGTAATCGGCGAAGCGGTCGCGGAAGTTGCGGTAATGCTGTTCGGCCAGCAGCGTGGTCGGCACCAGCACGGCGACCTGCTTGCCGGCACTGGCCGCGGCGAACGCCGCGCGGACGGCCACTTCTGTCTTGCCGAAGCCGACGTCACCACAGACCACGCGGTCCATCGGCTGGCTGCTGGCAAGATCGCGCAGGGTCGCGTCGATGGCTGCCAACTGGTCCTGGGTTTCCTCGAACGGGAAGCCGGCGGCGAACGGTTCGTACATCGCGCGGTCCACATCCAGCGCCAGCCCGGCGCGGGCGCGACGGCGCGCCTGGATCTCCAGCAACTCGGCGGCTACGTCACGGACTTTCTCGGCCGCCTTGCGCTTGGCCTTGGTCCATTGTTCGCCGCCCAGCGAATGCAGCGGGGCGGTTTCCGCCGATGCGCCGGAGTAACGGCTGATCAGGTGCAGCTGGGCCACCGGCACGTACAGCCGGTCGCCCTTGGCATATTCGATTTCCAGGAACTCGCCGGGCATGCCGCCGACGTCCATCGCGATCAGTCCGCGGTAACGGCCCACGCCGTGGTCTTCGTGGACGATCGGCGCGCCTTCGGTCAGTTCACCCAGATCGCGGATGATCGCCTCGGGCTCGCGACCGGCACGGCGCGAGCGCCGCTGGTGCGCCGCGCGTTCGGGGAACAGCTGGCGTTCGGTCAGCACGGCGATGCGCGGATCGTCCAGCGCGAAGCCGTCTTCCAGCGGCGCAACGGTGATCGCGAAGCGTTCGCTGCCGGCCAGGAAGGTCGGCAGGTCGGCGACCACCGGCGGACGCAGGGAGGCGGCCTGCAGGACTTCCAGCAATGCTTCGCGGCGCCCGGCGGTATCGGAGGCGATCAGCACGCGGCCAGGATACTGCTCGATGAAGGTGGCCAGCGCCTGGCCTGCGGCGGCATCACGCGCAGCGACCGGCAGCGGCGGCAGCGCGGTGTCACCCAGCGCGTGGGCCTGCTCGATGCGCGCATGGCCGGGCGGCCACACTTCCACGCGGGGCAGGTCGTTGAGCTTTTCGCGCAGCAGTTCAGGCGACAGGTACAACTGCCCCGGTGGCAGCAGCGGGCGTTCGACGTCGTGCCGGCGCTGTTCATGGCGCTGGCCGGTCTGCGCCCAGAAGGCAGCTGCGGCTTCGCCGACGCCGGCGGCGATCACCGGCAGCACGTCGGCGGAAAAGTAATCGAACAGCGTCGCGGTGTGGTCGAAGAACAGCGGCAGGTAGTACTCGATGCCCGCCGGTGCGAGTCGCGATTTCAGGTCCTGGTACAGCGAACTGCGCCGCGTATCGACATCGAAGCGTTCGCGCAGGGCATCCATCACCCGCGAGATGCTGGCATCGTCCATCGGCACTTCGCGACCGGGCAGCATGTGCACGGCCTGGACCTTTTCCAGCGAACGCTGGGTCTCCGGGTCGAAGGCACGGATGGTGTCGATATCCTCGTCCAGCAGTTCCACGCGCAGCGGTTCGCTGGCACCCATCGGGTACACATCCAACAGGCCGCCGCGCACGGCGAAATCACCCGGATCCATGACCTGCGGCACGTTGCGGTAGCCGGCGCTTTCCAATCGCCGCTTTTCCGCGTCCAGGTCCAGCCGCTGGCCGACCTCCAGGTCGAAACTGCCTCCGATCACATACTGTTTCGGCGCCAGTTGCTGCATCAGGGTCTGCACCGGAACGACCACCAACCCACGCTTCAGCCCGGGCAGGCGATGCAGGGCGGACAGGCGTTGGGAAATGATGTCCGGGTGCGGACTGAAGCGATCGTAGGGCAGGGTTTCCCAGTCCGGGAACGCCACCACCGGCAGCGACGGATCATCGCCGAGCAGCGTGCGCAGATCGGATTCGATCTGGTTGGCGCCGTGGTTGTCCGGCGCGACGACCAGCACCGGGCCGTCGTGTGCCTGCGCCGCACGGGCGAGGTACCAGGCCAGCGCGGTGGGCGAGCTGGGAGCGCGCCACCAGGCGCGGAGCTGGCCCGGACGGGGCAGCGGCGGAAGGGGATAAGGAGAGCGCGACATTGGCCGCAGATTCTACCAGAGCCGGCTGTGCAGGCCCGGACAAAACCACGTCACGCAGGGGTAGCGCCGAGCCATGCTCGGCGTTGCCTGATCGACCGCTGCGCTCGCCGAGCATGGCTCGGCGCTACCGACGGCAGCGGCCTCAGTTATCCAGTTCCAGCACCATGCGCACCAGCCCGGGCGTGCCCTGCGGATGCGGCACCGGCTTGAAGCCCAGCGAATCGGCCAGCTGCTTCATCGGCTCGTTTTCTTCGGCGACATCGCCATACAGGCGATCCAGGTATTTGCCGCGCGCCCACTTCACCAGCTTGCGCATCAACTGCCGGCCAAGGCCCTGTCCGATCAGGAAGCGGCTGATCAGGATGGCGTACTCCGCTTCACGGGTTCCCTGGATGATCGAGGCACGCGCGACGGCACCGACCACCGCTTCGCCGGCAGGCAGCGACTCGGCCGCGACCAGGGTGATTTCGGTCTTGGGGTTGGGATGGGTCAGCCGCTGGGTGGTTTCCGGCGACAGTTCGGTCACCGCCTGCAGGAAGCGGTCGCGGATTTCTTCCGGGCCGAACAGGCTGAAGGCCGCCTGCAACGGCGGGCCGTCTTCGGGCCGGATGGGACGGATCAGCAGTTCATGGCCACTGGGGGCCTTGAAGATCTCGTGCCAGGGCGGCATGCGGTTGCGAGTGGCCATACCGGGTAGTTCCTTGGTGGTCCAGCGATTGTGGCATCCCCATGGCCGCATTCCGTGAACGGAAGGTTCACGGGAGGCAGCGGCCGGGACGCCTTAGTCGGCGGTCTTCAACCAGTCCAGGCGGGTGCTGGCGCCGGGCTCGCCCAGGTGTTGCTTCAGGGCGGGCAGAGCGGGGCCAACCATGCGATCGAACTGGAACGGGGCGTTGAGGATCAGCATGCCGCTGCCATTGAGGCGCAACGGGGATTCATCCGGACGCACCAGCAGTTCGATGGTCATCGCGGATTTATAGGGCAGGGCGGTGGCCTTGCGCAGGAAATGCAGGATGGTGCGGCGCTGCTTGATCGGGAACCAGACCGCGCAGGTGGCCTGCGGCCAGCGCTCGTGGGTTTCTTTCAGGGCAGCGAGGATGCGGATGTACTCGGCGTCCTGGCCCTCGTAAGGCGGATCGATCAACACCAGGCCGCGGCCGATCTTGGCGCCGTTTGCCTTCGGTGGGACCAGAGCCCGGATTTTCTCGTAGCCGTCGCCTTCGTATACGCCGACCCGAGCATCACCGGCGAACAGCTTCTTCAGCGCGGCGGCCTCTTCTGGCTGCAATTCACAGGCGGCCAGGCGGTCCTGCGGGCGCATCGCCTGGGCGGTCAGCAGGGGTGAGCCGGGGTAGGTGATCATCGCCCCGACCGGGTTGTCGGCCTGGACGGCCTTGAGGTAGCGCTCGACCACTTCGGGCAGCTTCGGCTGGGACATCAGCTTCATGACCCCGTCCTCGGCTTCCAGGGTCTTGCGGCTTTCTTCGCTGGCCAGCAGGTAGCGGCCGCGGCCGGCATGGGTGTCCAGCACGAAGAACGGGCTGTCCTTGCGCTTGAAGCTGTCGATCAGGGCCAGCTGCACGATGTGCTTGAGGACATCGGCATGGTTGCCGGCATGGAAGGCGTGGCGGTAGTTCATGGGGCGCAGTGTACGGGTCGGCAGGCGCAGCGGCTATCGCAGCGGCTATGCTGCCGCCCATGACAGAACCCGTTGCCCGCGTGCTGGTGGTCGAAGACGAGGCCGCCATCGCTGAAACCGTCTTGTATGCCCTGCGCAGCGAAGGCTTCGCGGCCAGCCATTGCCTGCTCGGCGGGCAGGCCCTGCAGCAGCTGCAGGAAGGCGCATTCGATCTGGTGATGCTGGATGTGGGCCTGCCCGACCTGGGCGGATTCGAGGTCTGCCGTCGCCTGCGCGCGCTGCCGAGCGCGGTGGGACAGCTGCCGGTGATCTTCCTGACCGCGCGCAACGATGAGGTCGACCGGGTGATGGGGCTGGAGCTGGGCGCCGATGATTACGTCACCAAGCCGTTTTCGCCGCGCGAACTGGTGGCGCGCGTGCGTGCCCGACTGCGCCGCAGCGGCGTGGCGGGGACCGCGTCCGATGGCCGCTGGCAGCAGCAGGGTACGTTCCATATCGACCGGCAGGGCCGCCGCATCCGCTATGGCGAGCAGCTGCTCGACCTGACGCGCTACGAGTACGCGCTGCTGGCGGCGCTGCTGCAGCGGCCCGGCGCCATTCTCAGTCGCGCCCAGCTGATGGACCGCGGCTGGGATGCCAGCGCCGACAGCGCCGACCGCACTGTGGACACCCACATCAAGACGCTGCGCGCCAAGCTGCGCGGTGCCGGGGCCACCGATGATCCGATCCGCACCCATCGCGGCGTCGGCTACGCGCTGGAGGCCTGAGCATGCGGCTGGGGCTGAAACTGTTCCTGGGCTTTTTCCTGATCGTCGGCCTGGCCGCGTTCTTCGTGATGCGCGTGTTCGTGGAGGAAGTGAAGCCAGGGGTGCGCCAAGCGATGGAGTCCACCCTGGTGGATGCCGCCAACGTGCTCGCCGAACTGGCGGCGCCCGAACTCAAGGCCGGCACGCTGGCCCGCGGTGGCTTCACCTCCAGCCTGGCCCGCGCGCAACGCCGCGACCCGAAGGCGATGGTCTGGCGCTTTCCCAAGCGCGCGCTGGACTACCGGGTGACCATCACCGATGCCAAGGGCATCGTCTTGTACGACTCGCTGGGCCGTGACGTCGGCCGCGACAACTCGCGCTGGAATGATGTCCATCGCACCCTGCGTGGCGAGTACGGCGCGCGGTCCAGTCCGGAGGTGCCCGGCGATGCCACCCACACGGTGATGCACGTAGCGGCGCCGGTGTACGACCCGGCCGATGGCCGCACGCTGATCGGCGTGCTGTCGCTGTCCCAGCCCAACCGAAGCATCGATCCTTTCATCACCGCCAGCCAGCGCCAGATCATGCTGCGCGGTGCGTGGCTGATCGGCCTGTCGGCGCTGATCGGCATCCTGATGACGGCGTGGTTGATGACCGGTGTGCGACGGCTCAACCGTTATGCGCAGGCGGTCAGTGCCGGTGAGCCGGTGGCCCCGCCGAAGCCGCGGCGCGATGAGATAGGTGACCTCGGCCGCGCGCTGGAAACCATGCGCCGGAAGCTGGAAGGCAAGGCGTACGTGGAGCAGTACGTGCAGTCGCTCACCCATGAAATGAAGAGCCCGCTGGCGGCGATCCGCGGCGCGGCCGAGCTGTTGCAGGAGCCGATGCCTGCCGAAGACCGCGAGCGCTTCGCGCGCAGCATCGTCGACCAGCAACAGCGGCTGACCCAGACCATCGACAAGCTGCTGGCGCTGGCCGAAGTGGAGCAGCACGGCTGGCTGCAGTCGCGTGACACGTTGTCGGTGGCCACGCTGTTCGCCGCGGTGGAGCAGGGTGCGCAGCTGCGCGCGCAGGCCGCCGGCGTGCAGGTGCAGGTGCAGCCCGCCGGCGCGATGACGCTGCAGGGTGATGGCTACCTGCTGCGCCAGGCGCTGGGCAACCTGCTGGACAACGCGATCGATTTCTCGCCGGCCGGCAGCAGCATCCAGCTGATCGCCGCGGTGCAGGCCGGCGGCATCGCACTGCAGGTCGTCGACCAGGGCACCGGCATTCCGGAGTTCGCGCGTGGGCGAGTGTTCGAACGCTTCTATTCGCTGGCACGCCCGGCCACCGGCGTACGAAGTTCCGGCCTGGGCCTGCCGTTCGTCGGCGAGGTGGCACGCCTGCATGGTGGGCACGCCAGCGTGGAAGAGGGCGCATCCGGCGGGACCCGCGCGGTGCTGTGGCTGCCGCGCTAGCGGCCACTTCACATTCGCTTCAAACCCAGCTCAAACCCCGCACATCTGGGGTGTCCATCCTGCAGGCCTCTCCAACGAGGATGGACCATGAAATCCCTGCACCTGTTCCTGCGCTTCGCCATTGTCGGCGGGCTGATCCTGCTGCTGCTGGTTCCGCTGATGCTGATCCGCAGCGTGATCACCGATCGCAGCGAGTACCGCGAAGAGGCGTTCCGCCGGGTCGCCGAAAGCCGCGCCGGCACCCAGCAGCTGGTCGGCCCGGTGCGCGTGGTGCCGTGGATCGAACGCACCACGGTGGTGGTGGTCGACAAGGCAGGCAAGAGCAGCAACGAAGTGCAGATCACCCAGGGCCACTGGTTGCAGATGCCCCGCCAGTTGAGCGTGGATGGCCGGCTGGCGCCGGACCTGCGCTCGGTCGGCCTGTTCAAGGTGCCGGTGTACAGCTGGCAGGGGCACATCGCGGCGGACTTCGCTGCCGATGACTACCCGGTCAGGGAGGGGCGCAGCTATGGCACGCCGTACCTCGCCATCGGCCTGAGTGATGTGCGCGGCCTGGTCGGCACGCCGGACCTGCGGGTCAACGGTGCCCCGTTGCGGCTGCAGCCGGGCGTCGGCATGGCCGACGCGCTGGGGCGTGGCCTGCACGCCGAGGTCGCCGGGTTCGCCGATGCACGCGGTGGCACGCTGGCCGCCAGCCGGATCGAGCTGGACCTGCAGGTGGATGGCAGCCGCTCGCTGGCGGTGGTGCCGGTGGGCGATGACAACCAGATCGCGCTGCGTTCGCGCTGGCCGCACCCCTCGTTCGCCGGTGCGTTCCTGCCCAATGAGCGCCGCGTCGATGCGCAGGGCTTCGAGGCACGCTGGACCGTGTCTTCGCTGGCTTCGGATGCGCAGCGGCAGCTTCGTGCCGGTGATCCGTCGACGCAGGCGGTGGAGGTTTCGCTGGTGGATCCGGTGGATGTATATACCCAGGCTGATCGTGCTTCCAAGTATGGCGTGCTGTTCGTGCTGCTGACCTTCGTCGGTTTCCTGCTGTTCGAGCTGATCCGCCAGCTGCGCATCCATCCGCTGCAGTACCTGATGGTCGGCCTGGCGCTGGCGATCTTCTTCCTGCTGCTGATCAGCCTGTCCGAGCACATCGCCTTCTGGCAGGCCTATCTGGTATCGGCGCTGGCCTGCATCGGCCTGCAGGCGGTTTACCTGGCCAACGTGCTGGGCCACTGGAAGCGCGGCATGGGCTTCGCCCTGATGCTGACCGTCCTGTACGGCGCGCTGTATGGCCTGCTGGTGTCGGAGAACAATGCGCTGCTGATGGGCTCGCTGCTGCTGTTCGGCATCCTCGCGCTGGTGATGTGGGTGACCCGCCGGGTGGACTGGTACGCGCTGGGCATGGGAACGCCCCCGGCGCTGCCTGCGGACACCGCGCCGCGCAGTCTCGGCTGATTCTTTCCGGCACGCATGCCAGAGCGCCACATTCCGGATCGGAATGTGGCGCTGCTGCGTTGCGTGACCTTAGGCATCTGGCGTGCGCGGCCCTTCGCCCTACACTCGGGGATTGATCTGTGACGGCGCGTGCCGGGGGCTGGACGATGGGGAAGTGGGGTGTGCTGGCGATCGCGCTGGCGTTGAGCAATCCGGCCGTGGCGCAGCGCGCCGAGCCGGTCGACCTGGACATGGTCAGCAAGATCCGCCAGGAAGCGTTCCATCGCTCGCAGGTGATGGATACCTTCAGTCATCTGACCGAAAGCATCGGCCCGCGACTGACCAATTCGCCGGCCATGTCCCAGGCCAACGCCTGGACGCGCGGCAAGTTCAACGAGTGGGGCCTGGTCAACGTCCACGACGAAGCGTTCGAAGATTTCGGGCGCGGCTGGGAGTTCACTTCGGCATCGGTGCTGATGCTGGGCAGCGGTGCGCAGGGGGATCGCATGCAGCCGCTGCATGCGCTGCCCAAGGCCTGGACCCCGGGCACCAACGGCCCGGTGGAAGGCGAGCTGGTGCAGGTGGACATCAAGAAGCTGGCCGACCTGGAAAAGTACAAGGGCAAGCTGCGCGGCAGGATCCTGCTGCTGGGTGAGGCACGCGAGTACAAGCGCGGCACCGAGCCGGATTCGCATCGCCACGATGCGACCTCGCTGGAAGGGTTGCAGGCGTTCACGGTGCCGAAGAATGCCGCGGCCGACAAGGAAAAGCGGGTCAAGGAGTACACCGAGCGCCAGGCGCTGGCCAAGGCGGTCAATGCCTTCTTCGTGGAAGAAGGCGCACTGGCGGCGATCAGCATCAGCGGCTGGGACAACGGCATCATCCGGGTCGCTGGTGGCGGTTCGCGCAAGGCCGGCGAATCAGCTGGCATCCCGGAGCTGGCGATGATCTCCGAACACTTCAATCCGCTGGTACGCGCGCTGCTGGCCAAGCAGCCGGTGAAGCTGCGCGTGGACGTGGCGGCACGCTTCACCGATGACAGCAACCAGCCCGGCTACAACACGCTGGCCGAGATCCGCGGCAGCGGCAAGGCCGATGAAGTGGTGATGCTCGGTGCCCACATGGATTCGTGGCATACCGGCACCGGCGCAGCCGACAATGCCGCCGGCGTGGCGGTGATGATGGAAGCCATGCGCATCCTCAAGGCGGTCGGCGCCAAGCCCAAGCGCACCATCCGGGTCGCGCTGTGGAGCGGCGAGGAACAGGGCCTGATCGGCTCGCAGGCGTACGTGGCCAAGCACTTCGCGCAGTTCCCCGAGCCGACCGATGCCGGCCAGAAGGCGTTGCCGGCGTCGTTGCGCGAACCGACCGGTGCACTGGTCAAGCGCCGCGATTACGAGAAGTTCTCGGTGTACTTCAACATGGACAATGGCTCGGGACGTTTCCGTGGCATCTACGCCCAGGAGAACCTGGCGGCGATGCCGGTGTTCGAGGCCTGGCTGAAGCCGTTCAACGATGTCGGCGCGACCACCGTGGCGACCCGCAACACCGGTTCCACCGACCACATCAGCTTCGACCGCGTCGGGCTGCCGGGCTTCCAGTTCATCCAGGACAAGCTGGACTACTTCAGCAACGTCCACCACAGCCACCTGGATACCTGGGACCACGCCGAACCGGAAGACCTGAAGCAGGCCGCCGCGATCGTGGCCTCGTTCGTCTACAACGCCGCCACGCGCGAGGACCTGTTCCCGCGCAAGGCGCAAAAAGGGGACGGAGGGGATTAAGTCGTAAACGGCGCAGGTCGGGCGTGAAGGGTGGGGGGATCGCGACTTAATCCCCTCCGTCCCCTTTTGCTAAAATCGGCGGATATTCGTTCCCCGAGCGTCCCATGACCTGCCGCACCCGCTTTGCCCCCAGTCCTACCGGCTACCTGCACATCGGCGGCGCCCGCACGGCGCTGTATTGCTGGCTGGAGGCCCGTCACCGTGGCGGCGAGTTCGTGCTGCGTATCGAAGATACCGACCGGGAGCGCAGCACGCAGGGCGCGATCGACGCGATCCTGGAGGCGATGGACTGGCTGGGCCTGGGCTATGACGAAGGCCCGATCTACCAGACCCAGCGCGTGGCGCGCTACCTGGAAGTGGCCGAACAGCTGGTCGCCGAGGGCAAGGCGTACTACGCCTACGAGACCCGCGAAGAGCTCGACGCGATGCGCGAGGCGGCCATGGCGAAGCAGGAAAAGCCGCGTTACAACGGCGCCGCACGCGAGCAGAACCTGCCTTGGCGCGATGACCCGAACCGGGTGATCCGCTTCAAGAATCCGCTCGACGGTACGGTGGTGTTCGATGACCTGATCAAGGGGCCGATCGAGATCGCCAACAGCGAGCTGGATGACATGGTGATCTTCCGCCCGGACGGCTACCCGACCTACAACTTCGCCGTGGTGGTGGACGACTGGGACATGGGTATCACCGAGGTGATCCGCGGCGATGACCACATCAACAACACCCCGCGCCAGATCAACCTGTACCTGGGCATCGGCGCGCCGGTGCCGAAGTTCGGCCACATGCCGATGATCCTGGACGAGCAGGGTGCCAAGCTGTCCAAGCGCACCGGCGCGGCCGACGTGATGCAGTACAAGGATGCCGGTTACCTGCCGGAGGCGCTGCTGAGCTACCTGGCCCGCCTGGGCTGGTCGCACGGTGACCAGGAGATCTTCACCCGCCAGGAGCTGATCGACCTGTTCGACGTGACCAACTGCAACTCCAAGGCGGCCCGTCTGGACATGGCCAAGCTGGGCTGGGTCAACCAGCATTTCCTGAAGACCGAAGCGCCCGCGTCCATCGCGCCGGCACTGGTCTACCAGCTGGAGAAGCTGGGCCTGGACCTGAACGCAGGCCCGTCCGCGGAAGATGTCGTGGTCGCCTTGCGCGAGCGCGTGCAGACGCTGAAGGAAATGGCCGAAAAGGCGGTGGTCTGGTACCAGCCGCTGGAAACCTACGACGAGGCGGCCGTGGCCAAGCACCTGAAGGCCGGCGCCGAACTGCCGCTGGGCAAGGCGCGCGAGCTGCTGTCGGCATTGCCGGAGTGGACTGCCGAAAGCGTGGGGGTGGCGCTGCACGATGCCGCCGCAGCGCTGGAGATCGGCATGGGCAAGGTCGCCCAGCCGCTGCGCGTGGCCATCACCGGTACCCAGGTGAGCCCGGACATTTCGCAGACGGTGTACCTTGCCGGTCGCGATGAGGCCTTGAAACGCATCGATGTTGCCATTACCAAGGTAGTGGCTGCGGCCTGAAATCCGCCCGAACTGGAGAACCCGCATGTCCGCCAAGCACGCCTGTACGGCCCCGCACCACCACGTCCACGACGCGTCGGACTTCGTGGGGGTGGTCGAGCGCGTGTGCCGCGAGCGCGGACTGCGGCTGACTCCCATCCGCGCCAATGTGCTGCGGCTGATCGCCGAGGCCGGCAAGCCGGTGAAGGCGTATGAACTGCTGGAGTGGGTGCGCAGTGGCAAGGGCGTGGGCGCCGATGCACCGCCGACGGTGTACCGCGCGCTGGATTTCCTGATGGCCAACGGCTTCGTACACAAGCTGGAATCGGTGAACGCCTTCGTGGCCTGCCACCATCCGAGCAGTGCGGCGCATTCGGTGCCGTTCCTGATCTGCAACAGCTGCCACAGCGCGGTGGAGCTGGAAGACCGCGAGATCGTCAGCCAGCTGGAAAAGCGCGCCAAGGAGCTGGGGTTCCAGCCGCAGGCACAGACGCTGGAAGTGCACGGACTCTGCGCCCGCTGCGCGGGCTGAGTTCTTGTTGTTGCCGGGCCTGCGGCCCGGCGGCCCGCTTTTTCAAGCCAGAGCAACAGCGACAGCCACAGCAACAGCTGCAGGGCTGCCTGTTGGCGGGGCGGGGTGGGTTTGCGGGGGACGGCAATAACTGCGTCCATGCGGGCCTCGTTTCGCGCCATCCATGGCGCTCTACGCCCCCGCCAACCCACC
>NZ_PJAY01000059.1:0-59091 GCF_002836635.1 Stenotrophomonas sp. Bg11-02 | reverse complement strand
AGCATATAAGAAAAATGCAGGTGATTGCCCGGTTAACAAGGCATCCGGTCAGCCAGCAACCGGCCCACCCCCTTGAACCGCAGCTTCCAGCGACCACCACGAGGGGCTGCGCCGTTCGCTGGCCGACCGGAGGCCTTGATAACGGGGCAATCACCCTCACCCCTTGCGCAGGCCGCACATGCTGGCGCGGCGATGACACGGAGCCCCATGCAATGACTGAAACGACCCAGACCGAAACCCTTGGCTTCCAGACCGAGGTCAAGCAGCTGCTGCAGCTGATGATCCATTCGCTGTACTCGAACAAGGAAATCTTCCTGCGCGAGCTGGTTTCCAATGCCGCCGACGCCGCCGACAAGCTGCGCTTCGAGGCACTGACCCAGCCGGCGCTGCTGGAAGGTGACAACGAGCTGCGCGTGCGGGTCAGCTTCGATGCCGACGCCCACACGGTGACCATCGAAGACAACGGCATCGGCATGAGCCGCGAAGAGGCCATTGCCCACCTCGGCACCATCGCCAAGTCCGGCACCGGCGACTTCCTGCGCCAGCTTTCCGGCGACCAGAAGAAGGATTCGCAACTGATCGGGCAGTTCGGCGTGGGCTTCTACAGCGCCTTCATCGTCGCCGACCAGGTTGATGTGTTCTCCCGCCGTGCCGGCGCACCTGCCGCCGAAGGCGTGCGCTGGTCTTCGCGCGGCGAAGGCGAGTTCGACATCGCTGCGGTGGAAAAGGCCGAGCGCGGTACCCGCATCGTGCTGCACCTGAAGGACGGCGAGCATGACTTCGCCGATGGCTGGCGCCTGCGCAGCATCCTGAAGAAGTATTCGGACCACATCGGCTTGCCGATCCAGATGCCGAAGGAAGCCGCCCCGGCCGAAGGCGAGACCGAAGCACCGGCGCTGGAATGGGAGACCGTCAACCGCGCCAGCGCGCTGTGGACGCGCCCGCGCACCGAGGTCACCGATGCCGAGTACACCGAGTTCTACAAGCACGTAGCGCATGACCACAGCAACCCGCTGGCCTGGAGCCACAACAAGGTCGAAGGCAAGCTGGAATACACCTCGCTGCTGTACGTGCCGGGCCGCGCGCCGTTCGACCTGTACCACCGCGAAGCGCCGAAGGGCCTGAAGCTGTACGTGCAGCGCGTGTTCGTGATGGACCAGGCCGAACAGTTCCTGCCGCTGTACCTGCGCTTCATCAAGGGCGTGGTCGATTCCAACGACCTGTCGCTGAATGTTTCGCGCGAAATCCTGCAGTCCGGCCCGGTCATTGATTCGATGAAATCGGCGCTGACCAAGCGCTCGCTGGACATGCTGGAGAAGCTGTCCAAGGACAAGCCAGAGCAGTACGCCACGTTCTGGAAGGAATTCGGCCAGGTGCTGAAGGAAGGCCCGGCCGAGGACTACAACAACCGCGAAAAGGTCGCCGGCCTGCTGCGTTTCGCCTCCACCCGCGGCGAAGGCGATGCGCAGACGGTGTCACTGTCCGATTACCTGGCCCGCATGGCCGAGGGCCAGGACAAGATCTATTACCTGACCGGCGAGAGCTACACCCAGGTGCGCAACAGCCCGCATCTGGAAGTGTTCCGCAAGAAGGGCATCGAAGTGCTGCTGCTGACCGACCGCATCGACGAGTGGCTGATGGGCTACCTGACCGACTTCGACGGCAAGCGCTTCGTGGATATCGCACGCGGCGACCTGGACCTGGGCGCGCTGGAGAGCGAGGAAGACAAGCAGGCGCAGGAATCGGCAGCCAAGGACAAGCAGGCGCTGGTGGAACGGCTGAAGGCCGCCCTGGGCGATGACGTGGCCGAAGTGCGCGTGTCACACCGCCTGACCGATTCGCCGGCGGTGCTGGCCATCGGCGAGCAGGACCTGGGCCTGCAGATGCGCCAGATCCTGGAAGCGAGCGGGCAGAAGGTGCCCGAGAGCAAGCCGGTGCTGGAGATCAACCCCGGCCATCCGCTGATCGCCAAGCTCGATGCTGAAGCCGATGGCGAGCGCTTCGATGACCTCGGCCGGGTGCTGTTCGACCAGGCCGCGCTGGCCGCCGGTGACAGCCTGAAGGATCCGGGCGCTTACGTTGCGCGCCTGAACAAGCTGCTGCTGGAACTGTCTGCCTGAGCACAGGGCGCATGCCCTGGGTAGTGACGGCCGCTGGTGGGTGACGACCGTTGGTCGTCACGCTCCTGTCGGTTGGTGGGTGACGACCGTTGGTCGTCACGCTCCCGTGGATTGGTGGGTGACGACCGTTGGTCGTCACGCTTCCAGCCGCTGCGCTCGCCGAGCATGGCTCGGCGCTACCCTTGCATTGATCCCCCATCCACACGGGCCCCGACGGGCCCGGTGGTAATCTACCCCCTGATCTAAAGCCGTTAGCCGCCAATGCTCAGTTTCTTCCGCCGCAAAAAAGCCCAGGACGCCTCGCAGGTCGATGCGCCCAAGACCCAGCACTATTCGGCTGAAGAGCTCGCCGCTGCGTTTCCTTCGGCCAGGCCGGTGCAGCCGCCGGAGCCGGTCGTCGCGCCGCTGGTGGAAGCCCCTGCACCCCTCGCAGAAGCAGCGCCGCCGCCGGTTGCCCAACCGCCTGCAGCAGCGCCCGTCGTCGCCCCGGCACCTGCCGCTGCCCCTGCACCTGCCGCACCCGTGGCCACGCCTACGCCGGAACGCGTGCTGGCGCCAGAAGATTTCGAAGCCGAAGCCCTCGCCGCCGCCGCGGTACTGGCGCCGCTGGCCCCGGTTACCCCGGCACCGGCACCGGCCGGCCCCGCCGCCGACCTGCCCGTGCTGGTCGATGCCGAGCCCGCCCCGGCCGGCAAGACCGGTTGGCGCGAGCGCCTGCGCAACAGCACGTTCGCACGCAGCTTCGGTGGTCTGTTCTCGCGTAATCCCAAGCTCGACGATGACCTGCTGGATGAAATCGAGACCGCCCTGATCACCGCGGACGTGGGCGTCACCGCCAGCACGACCCTGGTGGAAAGCCTGCGCAAGCGCATGAAGTCGCGCGAGTTCGCCGATGCCAATGCGCTGCTGGCCGCCCTGCGTGCAGACCTGATCGCCATCCTGAAACCGGTCGCCCAACCGTTGCTGATCGACCGCAACGCAAAGCCGTTCGTGGTGCTCACCGTGGGCGTCAACGGCGTCGGCAAGACCACCACCATCGGCAAGCTGGCCAAGCGCTTCAAGGATGAAGGCCACAGCCTGATGCTGGCCGCCGGCGATACTTTCCGCGCTGCCGCTGTCGCGCAGCTGCAGGCGTGGGGCGACCGCAACGGCGTCACCGTCATTGCCCAGGGCCAGAACGCCGATGCGGCATCGGTGGCCTTCGATGCACTGCAGGCCGGCAAGGCACGTGGCACCTCGGTGCTGATCGCCGATACCGCCGGGCGCCTGCACACCCAGTCCGGCCTGATGAACGAGCTGGGCAAGATCCGCCGCGTGCTCGGCAAGATCGATCCCGGCGCGCCGCATGAAGTACTGATGGTGATCGATGGCACCACCGGCCAGAACGCACTCTCGCAGCTGCGCCAGTTCAACGCGGCGGTGAATGTCACCGGCCTGGTGGTGACCAAGCTGGACGGCACCGCCAAGGGGGGGGTGGTGTTCGCGCTGGCCCAGGAATTCGGCATCCCGATCCGCTTCGCCGGCATCGGCGAGCGCCCCGAAGACCTGCGCGTGTTCGATCCGGAAGCCTTCGTCGACGCGTTGCTGCCCGAAGCTCTCGGCAGTGCCTGAGGCCGCCACCGCGGTTGCGGCCACGCCACCGCAGGCGTCGGCCGCCGGCGGTGATGACCGGTTCGTCGCGCGGCTGCTGCACTGGTTCGACCAGCATGGCCGCCATGACCTGCCCTGGCAGCACCCGCGCACGCCGTACCGGGTGTGGCTGTCGGAGATCATGCTGCAGCAGACCCAGGTCGCTACGGTCATCCCGTACTTCCTCAAGTTCCTGCAGCACCTCCCCACCCTGCCCGACCTCGCCGCGGCCGACAACGATGCGGTAATGGCGCAGTGGGCCGGGCTCGGCTATTACGCCCGCGCACGCAACCTGCATGCCGCCGCCAAGCGCTGCGTGGACGCCCACGGTGGCGAGCTGCCGCGTGATTTCGATGCGCTGCACGCACTGCCGGGTATCGGCCGCAGCACCGCCGGGGCGATCCTCAGCCAGGCCTGGGACGATCCGTTCGCCATCCTGGATGGCAACGTCAAACGCGTGCTGACCCGCTACCACGGCATCGAAGGATTCCCCGGCCTGCCGGCTGTCGAGCGGCCGCTGTGGACGTTGGCCGAAGCGCACGTGGCCCACGTACCAGCCGGACGGATGGCCGATTACACCCAGGCACAGATGGACCTGGGCGCAACGCTGTGCACCCGAAACCGACCAGCCTGCGTGATCTGCCCGCTGCAGGACCACTGCGTGGCGCGCCGCGATGGACGTACCGCCGAACTGCCGACGGCCAAGCCGGGCAAAGTGCTGCCGGAGCGGGAAGCGATGGCCCTGTGGCTGCGCGACGGACACGGGCGCGTGCTGCTGCAGAAGCGCCCGGAGACCGGCATCTGGGCGTCGCTGTGGACCCTGCCGCAGGCCGACAGCGGCATGGCGCTGCAGGCGTGGTTCGATGCGAACGTCGACGGGGCCCTGGAAGATGCCGAGGAACTGCCCGTGCTGCAGCACACCTTCAGTCATTACCGCCTGCACCTGCAGGTACTGCGCACCCGCGTGGAAGGCCTGAAACACGCGCATCCGATGCTGCGCTGGGTGGCAGCCGAGGACCTGCCCGCGCTGGGCCTGCCCGCGCCCATCCGCAAGCTGCTGCAGGCGCGCTGAGCGCACGCACCGGTTGGCGTCGGGGCGTGCTCGGAGGCTCCTGGCCGGGAGCCTGACGATGCCCGACGAAGGCCGCCGAGCGTGGCTCGGCGCTACACTATCGCTTCGAACACGAGTACCTGCCCATGCCCCGCACCATTTTCTGCCAGTACCAGCAAGCCGATGCCGAAGGCCTCGATTTCGTGCCCTACCCCGGCGAGCTCGGCCAGCGCATCTTCGCCAACATCGGCAAGCCTGCCTGGAGCGCCTGGCTGGCCCACCAGACCATGCTGATCAACGAAAACCGGCTGTCACCGCGCGATCCCAAGCACCGCGCGTTCCTGGAGGAAGAACTGGTCAAGTACCTGTTCGCCGGCAATGCGGAAAAGCCGCCGGGTTTCGTGCCCGAAGCCTGATCATTCCTGGCGCCCTTCGATCTGGGCATGCCGAAGCTGCTGCTCTGAAGCGCGCAGCGCCTTGACGTCCAGCGGGCGGATACTGCCGATGTAACACGGCATCTGCGGCCCCGGTCCCGGCCCGCGCACCAGGACTTTGTCCAGCCGCGCCGATACCCGCCCGACCCGGCTGCTCAGCCCGATCGCCTGCGCGTACGGCAGGTCCGGGCACGGCCCGGTGAGCTCCAGCAGGAACGCCTGGCCCGGACGGGTCCAGACCGCCAGTGCGCTGTCGCCCAGCTCGTTCCAGCCGTTCAGGCTGCCCTGGAAAGGCATGTCACTCTGCGGCGCACCGGCGTGGGCGCGGTACAGCGCCAGCCGCTCAACGCTGCTCAATCGCCCGCTGCTGGCACAGGCCGCAAGGCTGCCGCACAGGAAGACAAGGATCAGACGTTTCATGGCAGGATTCCATGGGGATCAAGCCGATGATGCAACCGCGCCCGTGAACCCGGTAGTGACGGCCGCTGGCCGTCACTACCCTCAGACGTTGGCGTGGGCCAATGCGTGCAGCTTGCCTTCGCGCAGTTCCAGCACGCGGTCCAGCTTGCGCGCCAGGCTGCGGTCATGAGTGACCAGTACCAGCGAGGTGTGCCGGGCGCGGTTGAGTTCCAGCATCAGCTCGAATACGGTGCCGGCGGTGCGGTCATCCAGGTTGCCGGTGGGTTCGTCGCCGAGCACGCAGGCCGGCTGGTTGACCAGCGCGCGGGCCACGGCGGCGCGTTGGCGCTCGCCACCGGACAGCTCACCGGGCTTGTGCTGCAGGCGATGGCCCAGGCCGACCGACTCCAGCAACTGCCTGGCGCGGTCATTGGCCGCGGCCACTTCACCACCGCCGAGCAGCACCGGCATCATCACGTTTTCCAGCGCGGTGAACTCCGGCAGCAGGTGGTGGAACTGGTACACGAAGCCCAGCGCGCGATTGCGCAGCAGGCCACGCGCGCCGTCGGACAGCGTGGACATCTGCTGGCCGGTGACGAACACCTCGCCCGCGCTCGGCGTGTCCAGCCCGCCCAGCAGGTGCAGCAGCGTGCTCTTGCCTGCACCGGAGGCACCGATGATGGCCACGGTTTCGCCGGCGCTGACCTGCAGGTCCAGGCCATCGAACACCGGCGTATGCATCCGGCCTTCGGCGTAGGTCTTGCCCAGCGCCTGCGCGCGGATCACTTCCTGCCCGGGGGAGAAAACCTCATTCATAACGCAGCGCCTCCGCGGGCTGGGTGCGGGCGGCGCGCCACGCCGGGTACAGGGTGGCCAGGAAGCTCATCAGCAGCGCCACCACGGTGATCACCACGATGTCGGCGGTCTGCATGTCGGTCGGCAGGCCGGTGATGTAATACACGTCTTCCGGCAGCAGCTTGACGTTGAACACTGCCTCGATGGCGCCGAGGATGCGTTCCAGGTTGAGGGTCAGGGTGATGCCGCCGATCACGCCGGCGACGGTGCCGATGATGCCGATCAGCGAACCCTGCACCATGAACACCCCCATCACCCCGCCTGGGGTCAGCCCCAGCGTGCGCAGGATGGCGATGTCGGCCTGCTTGTCGGTCACCAGCATCACCTGCGAGGACACCAGGTTGAAGGCGCCCATCGCGATGATCAGCGACAGCAGGATGCCCATCACCACTTTTTCCATGCGCAGCGAGTGGTACAGGTTGGCGTTCTGCTGGGTCCAGTCACTGACCCGGTAGGCACCGCCCAGGCGCTGCGCCAGATCCACCCCGACGGTAAGCGCCTGGTCCATGTCATGCAGCTTCAGGCGCACGCCGGTGGCGCCGTCGATGCGCAGCACACGCTCCAGGTCCTTCATGTTGGCGAACGCCACGCCGCGGTCGATCTCGTTGTAGCCGGCTTCGAAGATGCCGCTGACGGTGAAGCGCTTCATGCGCGGGATCGCGCCCATCGGCGTGCCCTGCACTTCGGCCAGCGTTGCCACCACCTGGTCACCGACGCCCACGCCCAGCCAGGTCGCCAGCTCCTGGCCGAGGATGATGTTGTAACTGCCCTGCGTGAGGCTGTCGAAGCGGCCCTTCTTCATTTTCTCGGCAACCACGGAGACCTTCGGCTCCATCGCCGGGTCCACGCCCTGCACCACCGCGCCCTGCACGCGGGGGCCGCTGATCATGGCCTGGATCTCGATGTACGGCGCGGCACCGGCCACGCGCGGATCCTGGTAGGCCACGTCCACGGCGCGCTGCCAGTCGCTCATCGGCTCGCCGTCGCGGGTGATGGTGGTGTGCGCGGACATCTGCAGCAGGCGGTCGCGGATTTCCTTCTGGAAACCACTCATCACCGCCAGCGTGGTGATCAGTACCGTCACGCCCAGCGCGATGCCCAGGATCGATGCCATCGAAATGAAGGAGATGAAGCCGTTGCGGCGCTTGGCCCGCAGGTAGCGCAGGCCGATGGACACGGGAATGGGTTTGAACATGCAGGTGCGCCAGTAGATTCAGCATATGGTGCCACCTACGGCGGCTTACGGGAAACCTGCCGTGCACGGACGGCCAGACGCAGTTCACGTCGTTGGCCGGGAGACAGCACATCCGGCCAGAAGAGCAGCACGCCGCGCCTTTTCCCCGGGCCCTGCCAGCGCAGCTGCAGCCATGGGCCGCGCACGTGCAGCGCGGGATCTTCCAGTTCCATTCCGTCCAGCAGCAGGGGGCGAGGTGCGTCCTGCAACCACAGCACGCGACAAGGCGCACCCAGCCGCCGCCACAGCAGCACCGCCTGCACCAACCAGCACAGCAGCACGACCGGCGGCTGCAGCCGCACCGGCATCCCACTGGCACCGATCAACCACGGTGCGGCCAGCAATACCATCGCCTCGGCCACGGCCTGCAGCCGCGACGGGCGCCATTCAAGCCTTGAGGGTGCGGATCCGGTCGAGCAAGGGGACGGCGTGTGCATGCGGGCAGGCCTCGTAACCCATGAACCACCGCCACAACTTATCGTCCTCGCAATCGAGCAGGAACAGGAAAACCTCCCGCTCTTCGGCCGGGGCCGCAGCCCACTCGCGGTCGAGGTAATGCTCGAACAGCTGGTCCAGCTCACGCATGCCGCGGCGGCAACGCCAGCGCAGCTTCTTCAACAGGATCGCTTCGTCCATCGTCATTCCCGGATAACGCAACGCCGAGCAGGGCTCGGCGTCGCGGGGTACTTCACGGCAACCGCACCACTCAGGCGCGGCGGGCCATCATCAGCTTCTTGATCTCGGCGATCGCCAGCGCCGGGTTCAGGCCCTTCGGGCAGGTCCGTGCGCAGTTCATGATGGTGTGGCAGCGGTACAGCTTGAACGGATCTTCCAGATCGTCCAGGCGCGCACCGGTGTCCTCATCACGCGAATCGATGATCCAGCGGTAGGCCTGCAGCAGGATCGCCGGGCCCAGGTAGCGCTCGCCATTCCACCAGTAGCTCGGGCAGCTGGTGGAGCAGCATGCGCACAGGATGCACTCGTACAGTCCGTCCAGCTTCTTGCGGTCTTCCGGCGACTGCAGGCGCTCGCGGTCCGGCGGTGCCGGGGTCTGCGTGCGGATCCACGGCTTGATCGACGCGTACTGCGCGTAGAAGTGGGTCAGGTCCGGCACCAGGTCCTTGACCACGCTCATGTGCGGCAGCGGGTAGATTGGCACTTCAGCCTTGCCGCAGTCGGCGATGGCGCGGGTGCAGGCCAGCGTATTGGTGCCGTCGATGTTCATCGCGCACGAACCGCAGATGCCCTCGCGGCACGAACGACGGAAGGTCAGCGTCGGATCGATCTCGTTCTTGATCTTGATCAGCGCGTCCAGGACCATCGGACCACACGCGTCGAGGTCGATCTCATACGTATCGGTACGCGGGTTGCTGTCGTCGTCCGGACTCCAGCGGTAGACCTTGAAGGTCCGCAGGTTCTTCGCGCCGCTGGCGGCGGGGAAGTGCTTGCCCTTCGTGATCTTTGAATTCTTCGGCAGGGAAAACTCGGCCATGGCTGCTCTCGTTGGCTCAGGCGGCCCGCGCCGTCAAGGCGCGGATTGCATGGTAGGCGGGGGTCGCGATCAGTACACGCGCGGCTTCGGCGGCACCACGTCGACCTCGTCGGTCAGCGTGTACATGTGCACCGGACGGTAATCGAAGCTGCACTTGCCCTTGTCGTCGACCTTGACCAGCGTGTGCTTGTGCCAGTTGACGTCGTCGCGGTCCGGGAAGTCTTCGTGCGCGTGCGCACCGCGGCTTTCCTTGCGCTGCTCGGCCGAGTTGATCGTGGCCACTGCATTGAGCAGCAGGTTGTTCAGCTCGTAGGTTTCGATCAGGTCGGAATTCCAGACCAGCGAGCGATCGCTGACCTTGACGTCCTGGAACGAATCGAAGATACCCGCCATCTTCTCGCAGCCTTCCTTCAGCGTCTGGCTGGTGCGGAACACGGCGGCATCGGCCTGCATGGTGCGCTGCATGTTGTCGCGGATCACCGAGGTCGGCGTATCGCCCTTGGCGTAACGCAGCTTGTCCAGCAGGCCCAGTGCCTTGTCGCAGGCATCGGCCGGCAGCGGCTTGTGCGTAGCGCCCGGCTTGATCGTCTCGGCGCAGCGGTTGGCCACCGCGCGACCGAACACCACCAGGTCCAGCAGCGAATTGGAACCCAGGCGGTTGGCGCCATGCACCGACACGCAGGCCGCTTCGCCGATGGCGTACAGGCCCGGGATCACCGCATCGGGGTTGTCGCCGTCGATGCGCACCACTTCGCCATGGAAGTTGGTCGGGATGCCGCCCATGTTGTAGTGCACGGTCGGGATGACCGGGATCGGCTGCTTGTGCACGTCCACGCCGGCGAAGATGCGCGCGCTTTCGGCGATACCCGGCAGCTTGTCGTCGATCACGCCCGGGCCGAGGTGGGTCAGGTCGAGCAGGATGTGGTCCTTGTGCTCGCCGACGCCGCGACCTTCGCGGATTTCCACGGTCATCGAACGCGCGACCACGTCACGCGACGCCAGGTCCTTGTAGTGCGGTGCGTAACGCTCCATGAAGCGCTCGCCGCTGCTGTTGCGCAGGATGCCGCCTTCGCCGCGCACGCCTTCGGTGATCAGGCAGCCCGCGCCGTAGATGCCGGTCGGGTGGAACTGCACGAACTCCATGTCCTGCATCGCGATGCCCGCGCGCATGGCCAGGCCGCCGCCGTCACCGGTGCAGGTGTGGGCCGAGGTGGCGCTGAAGTACGCACGGCCGTAGCCGCCGGTGGCCAGCACCACGCCCTGGGCGCGGAACAGGTGCAGCGAACCTTCGGCCATGTCGATGGCCAGCACGCCGCGGCAGGTCCCGTCTTCGTCGAAGATCAGGTCCAGTGCGAAGTACTCGATCATGAAGCGCGCATCGTGCTTCAACGACTGCTGGTACAGCGTGTGCAGCATGGCGTGGCCGGTACGGTCGGCCGCCGCGCAGGTGCGCTGCGCCGCCGGGCCTTCGCCGTACTTGGTGGTCATGCCACCGAACGGGCGCTGGTAGATCTTGCCCTCTTCGGTACGGCTGAACGGCACGCCGTAGTGTTCCAGCTCGATGATCGCCGGGATCGCCTCGCGGCACATGTACTCGATGGCGTCCTGGTCACCCAGCCAATCCGAGCCCTTGATCGTGTCGTAGAAGTGGTAGCGCCAGTCGTCCTCGCCCATGTTGCCGAGCGCGGCGGAGATGCCACCCTGGGCGGCAACGGTGTGCGAACGGGTCGGGAAGACCTTGGTCAGGCACACGGTCTGCAGGCCCTTGGCAGCCAGTCCGAAGGTCGCGCGCAGGCCGGCACCGCCGGCGCCCACCACGACCATGTCGTACTTGTGTTCGGTGATCTTGTAAGCGGACATCTACTCTGTATTCCTGTCTTGGTGCCTGGGTTCAGGCCGCGCCGAGCGCGATGCGGACCACAGCGAACACACTGACGATGGCACCGAGCACGGCGATGAACTTCACCGTGGTCTGCAGCGCGACGGCCAGCAGCGAATTATGGATGTAGTCCTCAAGGACCACCTGCAGGCCGATCTGGGCATGCCAGAACATGGCCACCAGGAACCCGACCACCAGGATCCCATTCCACGGCTTGGCGACAGCGGCCATGGCGGTCGCATGGTCGTCGCCCATCAGGCCGACCACGAACACCAGGAACCAGATCGACAGCACGACCAGCGCGGTGGCGGTCAGGCGCTGGTTGACGAAGTGTTCGGTGCCGGTCTTGGCGGCACCCAGGCCTCGCACGTTCTTCAGCGGGGTGCGGAAACGGCTCATGCGGCACCTCCGGCAAGCAGCACGTAGCCGAACACCAGGGCGGTGATCAGCAGCGAGCCGATCACCGAAATCCACGCGCTGCGCACGAACGAGGGAATGCTCATGCCGATGGCGAAGTCCTGGCACATGTGGCGGATGCCGTTGAGCAGGTGGTAGGCGAAGGCCCAGGTCCATCCGAACAGGATGAGCTGGCCGTACCAGGCACCGGCGTGGTCGGTGAAACAGGTCCAGGACGCGGGACCCATCATCAGGGCGAGCAGGCCGCCGGCAATGATCAGGGCGCCCACCGACAGGATGATGCCGGTGGCTCGATGCAGGATCGAGGCAACCATCTGGATCTGCCAGCGGTACACCTGCAGGTGCGGGGATAGGGGACGTTCTCTGCTCGCCATTCGCTGGGCTCGTTGTCTCGGCTGGGCGGCACAATGCCGCGTTGGCTCAATGCTGGATCAGAAATCGATGCAGCGTCCGTTTTTCTCCCAATCACCGTAGCGCACCGGATCAAGTCCGCCGCGTCCACCGTATTCCTTCTGCTCGGCAGGCATGCCTTCGGGCGCGGGCGCCGTCGGATCCAGCGGGGCTTCAGTTTCGGTGTCGGGAGTGGGGGTTGTTTGGCCTATCATCAGGATTCTCGCAACGCACAAATTCTAGACCTCGTTCACGTGCCTGACAACCTTTCCCCTGATTTAGTTGCATATGCCCTGCTGGACGACCGCCAGCTGGTCTCCCTTGCCGGCCCCGATGCGGTGACGTTCGCGCAGGCGCAGTTCTCCAGCGATGTGGCCGCGTTGAGCGATTCGCATTGGCACTGGAGTGCGTGGTTGACCGCCAAAGGCCGCACGATCGCGGTGTTTCAGCTCATCCGGCTCAGCTCCGACGCGCTCCTGCTGGTCTTCGCTGACGGCGATGCAGATGCGATTGCTTCGCAGTTGCAGCGTTTTGTGTTCCGTCGGAAGGTGAAGATCACGCGCCGCGACGATCTCCGGGTGCGGGCTGCTTTCGCTGCACCGCAGGCCGCGGTCGGCTCAGCCGTGGCCGGTTCGCTGGAAGAAATGCTTGAACTGGACCTTGGCGGAGCGGATCTGCTGCGGGTGATGCGCATCACCCCGACGGTCGCCGGCATCAAGACGGCGGACGCCGATGCGGTGTTGACCGCCGCGTGGCGCCAGGCCGACCTGCGGCTGGGCCTGCCCCGCCTGGTGGCGAGCCAGCGCGAACACTGGACCCCGCAGCAGCTGGGACTGGATCGGCTGAACGGTTACAGCGTCCGCAAGGGCTGCTACCCCGGCCAGGAAATCGTCGCGCGCACGCATTTCCTGGGCAAGGCCAAGCGGGCATTGCAGCTGCTGCAGCTGTCGGCGCCCGCAGAGCCCGGCGCCAGCGTGGAGCAGGACGGCAGCGTGCTGGGCAGCATCGCCAGCGTGGCCGATCGGCTGGCACTGGCGGTGCTGCCGCTGGAAACCAGCGATGGGGCGCTCAGCGTGGGCGGCGAACCGGCGCAGCGGTTGCCGCTGCACGATGGTTTGGCGCGCTGACCGCGCTTGTAGTGACGACCTTGGTCGGCGCCTTTTCCCGGTGAAGAGCGTGACGACCAACGGTCGTCACCCACCACGGCCGTCACTGACCGGAATCAGGCGCCCAGGCGTTCGCCGGTTTCCGCATCGAAGAAATGCAGCGCATTGGGCTGCACGGCCAGCTTCAGCGTCTCACCCACTGCCGGCAGCGCACGCGGCGCCACCCGCATGGTCAGCGCATGCTGGCCGCTGACCAGGTTCACGAAGATTTCGTTGCCTACCGGCTCGATGCCTTCGATGCGCGCATCGAAGGTCCATTCGGCACCGATGTCGGCCGGCTGCAGGTGCTCCGGGCGCACGCCCACCGCGATCGGCTTGTCCAGCCAGCGCGGATCGATGGTCGCCTGGCCCAGCGGCGCCGTCCAGTCGCCATCGCGCACCACCACACCGGCCGCACTGCCCTGCAGGGTGCCACGCAGCACGTTCATCGCCGGGCTGCCGAGGAAGCCCGCCACGAACAGGTTGGCCGGACGGTCATACAGCTCCATCGGCGTGTCGATCTGCTGGATCACGCCGTCCTTCAGCACCACGATACGCTGGCCCAGGGTCATCGCTTCGACCTGGTCATGGGTCACGTAGATCATCGTGGTGCCCAGCTTGCGGTGCAGCTGTGCGATCTCGGTGCGCACGCTGTGGCGCAGCTTGGCATCCAGGTTGGACAGCGGTTCGTCCAGCAGGAACACCGCCGGCTCGCGCACCAGTGCACGGCCCAGCGCCACGCGCTGGCGCTGACCACCGGACATCGCCTTGGGCAGCTTGTCCATCATGTCGGTCAGGCCAAGCGTCTGCGCCGCTTCACTGATGCGCTTGTCGATGGTGGCCTTGTCATGGCCGCGCAGCTTCAGCCCGAAGGCCAGGTTTTCGGCCACGGTCATGTGCGGGTACAGCGCGTAGCTCTGGAACACCATGGCGATGTCACGGTCTTTGGGCGCCACGTCGTTGACCACGCGCTCGCCGATGGTCAGCGTACCGCCACTGATTTCTTCCAGGCCTGCGATCATCCGCAGCAGGGTCGACTTGCCGCAGCCCGACGGGCCGACCAATACCATCAGCTCGCCATCGGCGACCTCGAAGGTAGCGTCCTTAACCGCGACCTGGCCGTTGTCGTAGACCTTGCGCACACCCTGCAACTGCACTTTTGCCATTTCACTCTTCCAGTCCGCCCGTCACCGGGGCTGTTGCACGTGGACTGCCTTCGGCCCTCCCGACGGCAGTGTTTTTGCCTCAGTGCCGCATGACGGCGCCAATGCAATCGAATACAGTTGCACATTCTGCCATGTAAACGTTTTCACGTGGCAGTATCCCTAGGTCGGAACGCATCATCTGCGTCACGATGTACGGACAGTACCCCGCCCGCCCGTGGCGGGTCGTATCGGCAGACGCCGGATGGCCCGTTGCAGCAGGCGGACAAAGCAATGCCAAACCTTCCCCGGAACCCAGCCAGGCAGCGATTGACAACGATGTCACCCGGATCTGAAACTCGAGCGATGCACGATACCCTCTTCCTGTTCGGCGCCACTGGCGATCTGGCCCAGCGCTATCTCTTCCCTTCACTGCTGCGCCTGCTTGGCGACGGCCTGTTGCCGGAAGACTTCAAGGTCCGCGCCCTGGCGCTCTCACCGCATGACACCGCGGCGTTCCGGGACATCCTGCGCCCGCGCCTGCAGCAGGCCATGCCACTGGCCAGCGCCGAGGACATCGCCTCGCTGCTGCAGCGCATCGACTACCGTTCGGTGGACCTGCGCAACGCCGATTCGGTGGCCGAAGCGGTGTCCGACCTGGTCGACCGCCGCTGTGTCAGCTACCTGGCCATTCCGCCGGGCCTGTACATCTCCACCTGCGAAGGCCTGGCCAAGGGCGGCGCGCTGGCGGCACCGCACCGGCTGATGCTGGAAAAGCCGATCGGCAGCGACAGCGAAAGTGCCGAGCAGATCATCGCCACCATCGGCCAGTGGATCGACGAAGACCGCGTGTTCCGCCTGGACCATTACCTGGGCAAGGCGGCGGTGCAGAACCTGATCGCACTGCGCTTCGGCAATACGCTGCTGGAAGCGGTGTGGAACCGCAACTACATCGAATCGGTGCACATCCTGGTGTCCGAGAGCGAAGGCGTGGACGGCCGCGATGCGTACTACGCACGCTCCGGCGCACTGCGCGACATGGTGCAGAGCCATATCCTGCAGTTGCTGTGCCTGGTGGCGATGGAGCCGCCGGCATCGCTGGAAGCCGATCGCATCCGCGATGAGAAGGTCAAGGTGCTGCGCTCGCTGCGTCCGCTCGATGCCAGGCACGCCGCGCGTGACAGCGTCCGTGGCCGCTATACCGCCGGCACCATCGACGGCCAGCCGGCCCAGGCCTACCAGCCGCCGGAAGGCAGCGACGTGGAGACCTTCGCCGGCGTCACCGCGCATATCGACAACTGGCGCTGGAGCGGCGTGCCGTTCCACCTGGTCACCGGCAAACGCCTGCCCGAGCGCACCAGCCGCGTGGTGGTGACGCTCAAGCCGGTCACCCACTGGCTGTTCGAGCGCCCGCACCGTGGCCAGGCCACGCCGAACCGACTGGTGTTCCAGCTGCAGCCACAGGAAAACATCGAACTGGGCCTGATGAGCAGCCTGGCCGGCCCGGAATGGGGCGCGCTGGAACTGCAGCCGCTGGAACTGGAGCTGTCCGTGCCGACCGGCCTGCACCGCCGCATCGCCTATGAACGCCTGTTCCTGGATGCCTTCAACGGCAACCATGCGCTGTTCGTACGCGATGACGAAGTGCGCGCGGCCTGGCAGTGGATCGACAGCGTGGCCGATGCCTGGAAGGACGCCGCGCTGCCGCTGCAACCCTACCCCGCCGGTTCGTGGGGCCCGGACGCCGCGGCCGGCTTCCTGCCCGGCGATGTCGATGGCAGCACGGCCGGGGACAAGGCATGACGGTGCTGGCGCAGCCGATCCTGGTCGCCGACATCGGCGGCACCAACGCGCGCTTCGCGCTGGCGGACACGGCGCATGACACGCCCCTGCTGGAAGACAGCATCCGCGAATTCCCGGTGGTGGACTTCCCTTCGCTCGGTGATGCCGCCCGCCACTACCTGCAGGAAGTGGGCGCCGAAGCCAGCCGCGGTGTGTTCGCGGTGGCCGGCCGGGTGGACGGCGATGAAGCCCGCATCACCAATCATCCCTGGGTGATTTCGCGCAGCCGCACCGCCGCCATGCTCGGTTTTACCGAGCTGCACCTGATCAACGATTTCGCTGCCCAGGCGATGGCCATTTCGCTGCTGCAGCCCAAGGATGTGGTGCAGATCGGTGGCGCCAGCTGGAGCCCGCGACGCAGCGGTGCGCCGGCCAACTACGGCGTCATCGGCCCGGGCACCGGGCTGGGCGTCGGCGGGCTGGTGATCCGCCATGACCGCTGCTTCCCGCTGGAAACCGAGGGCGGCCATGTCAGCTTCCCGCCGGGCACGCCGGAAGAAATCCGCATCCTGGAAATCCTCTCGGAAACCTTTGGCCGGGTCTCCAACGAACGCCTGATCTGCGGCCCCGGCCTGGTCAACATCCATCGCGCCGTATGCGAGATGGCGGGTTTCGACCCGGGCCACCTGAAGCCGGCTGACGTCACCGCACGCGCCGGCGCGGGTGATCCGCAGGCGATGCGCGCGGTGGACCTGTTCTGCGCGATCTTCGGCGCCATCGCCGGCGATCTGGTGCTGATCCAGGGGGCATGGGACGGCGTATTCCTGACCGGCGGCCTGGTGCCGCGCATGCTGGAATCGCTGCAGCATTCCGGTTTCCGCCAGCGCTTCGAACACAAGGGGCGCTTCTCTTCGATCATGGGCCGGGTTCCGTCGCTGGCGGTGATCCATCCCAATCCGGGCCTGCTGGGTGCGGCGGCGTACGCCGTCGATGCCGAGTGCGCCGTCGCTGGAGCTGCTGCCTGATGCCTACCCCGTTCTCTTCCGATCGCGTCGAGTTCATCGCCCACCGCGAGGCCGACGGCTGGATCGAAGCGGTCGCCGCCGACATGGCGAAGATCCTCGACCGCGACATCGCCGAACACGGCCGCGCGCGCATGCTGCTGTCCGGCGGCACTACGCCGGCACCGGTGTACCAGGCACTGGCCGAACTGGACGTGCATTGGGACCGCGTGGAAGTGAGCCTGGCCGATGAGCGCTGGCTGTCGCCGCAGGATCGCGACAGCAACGCCCACCTGGTCCGCGAAAGCTTCCTGCAACGCGCCGAAGGGGCTCATTTCGATCCGCTGGTGCGCATCGGCAAGCCGTTGCCGGAGTGCGTCTATACCGCCAACCTGCAGGCGCAGTACAGCCTGCCACCCAGCCTGGTGGCGCTGGGCATGGGCAATGACGGGCATACCTGCTCGCTGTTCCCGGGCTCGCGCGACCTGCAACGCGCGCTGGAAAGCACCCTGCCCTATGCCGCACTGGACGCGACCGGTTGCCCCGGCTCGAACCAGTGGCCGCTGCGCATCACGCTGACCCCGCACGGCCTGCGCGCCTGCCGCCAGCGCCTGCTGCTGCTGCGTGGCAAGCAGAAACTGGAAGTCCTGCAGCACGCACTGGACAGCAACGATGTCCAGCAGTACCCGATCCTCGCCGCCATCGACCAGCCCGGCCCGCGCCTGCGCGTGCACTGGGCCGACTGATCCGACGTTCCCTCTCGCCACCTCTTCCACGCTGGTAGCCAATGAGTCTGCATCCGCAACTGCACGCCATCACCGAGCGCATCGTGCGCCGCAGCGCCGCTTCGCGCGCCGCTTACCTGGCCGGCATCGACGCCGCCCTGCGCGATGGCCCGTTCCGCAGCCGCCTGAGCTGCGGCAACCTTGCCCACGGGTTCGCCGCCTGCGGTGGCACCGACAAGGGCCGCCTGCGTGGCGGGGTGACGCCGAACCTCGGCATCATCACCTCCTACAACGACATGTTGTCGGCGCACCAACCGTTCGAGACCTATCCCGAGCAGATCCGTGAGATCGCCCGCGAATGGGGCGCGACCGCGCAGGTGGCCGGCGGCGTGCCGGCGATGTGCGACGGCGTGACCCAGGGCCGCGGCGGCATGGAGCTGTCGCTGTTCTCGCGCGATGTCATCGCCCAGTCCACCGCCATCGGGCTCAGCCACGACATGTTCGATGCGGCGATCTACCTCGGCGTGTGCGACAAGATCGTGCCGGGCCTGCTGATCGGCGCGCTGGCCTTCGGCCACCTGCCCTCGGTGTTCGTGCCGGCCGGCCCGATGACGCCGGGTATTCCGAACAAGCAGAAGGCCGAAGTGCGCGAGCGCTATGCCGCCGGCGAAGCCACCCGCGAGGAACTGCTGGAAGCCGAAGCGGCCTCCTACCACGGCGCCGGCACCTGTACGTTCTACGGCACGGCCAACTCCAACCAGGTGCTGCTGGAAGCGATGGGCGTGCAGCTGCCGGGTGCCTCGTTCGTCAACCCCGAGCAGACCCTGCGCGGCGCCCTGACCCGCGAAGCGACCGTGCGTGCGCTGGAAATGACCGCGCTGGGCGATGACTACCGCCCCATCGGGCGGATCATCGACGAGCGCGCGATCATCAACGCGATCGTCGCCTTGATGGCCACCGGCGGTTCGACCAACCACACCATCCACTGGATCGCGGTGGCCCGCGCCGCCGGCATCGTGGTGACCTGGGACGACATGGACCAGCTGTCCCAGCTGATCCCGCTGCTGACCCGCGTGTATCCCAATGGCGAGGCCGACGTGAACCGCTTCGCGGCCGCAGGCGGCCCCGCCTTCGTGTTCGGCGAGCTGATCCGCGCCGGGCTGATGCACGGCGACATCGTCACCGTGGCACGCGGTGGCATGGCCGACTACGCGCGCGAGCCACGCCTGCAGGACGGCCAGGTGGTCTGGGTGGACGGCATCATCCGCAGTGCCGATGAAGACGTCGCGCGCGGCGTGGACAATCCCTTCGAAAGCCAGGGCGGCCTGCGCCTGCTGCGCGGCAACCTCGGTCGTTCGCTGATCAAGCTGTCGGCGGTGAAGCCGCAGTACCGCAGCATCGAGGCCCCTGCGGTGGTCGTGGATGCGCCGCAGGTGCTGAACAAGCTGCATGCCGCCGGCCTGCTGCCGCAGGACTTCGTGGCCGTGGTGCGTTACCAGGGGCCGCGCGCCAACGGCATGCCGGAACTGCATTCACTGGCACCGTTGCTGGGCCTGCTGCAGAACCAGGGCCGGCGCGTGGCGCTGGTGACCGATGGGCGCCTGTCCGGCGCGTCGGGCAAGATTCCCGCGGCGATCCACATGACCCCGGAAGCGGCGCGTGGCGGCCCCTTGGGCAAGCTGCGCGAGGGCGACATCATCCGCCTGGATGGTGAGGCCGGCACACTGGAAGTTCTGGTCGACGAGGCCGAATGGGCGGCGCGCACGCATGCGCCGAACACCGCGCCGGCAGCCAATGATCTGGGACGCAATCTGTTCGCGGTCAACCGCCTGGTGGTGGGACCGGCCGACCAGGGCGCGATCTCGATTTCGTGCGGGCCGGCGGCCGCCGATGGCAGTGCGTGGGATTACGATGCGGAATATGAGCTGGGGCATGATGCCGCGGCGGCGGATGCGCCACATGAGGCGAAGGACGCCTGAGGCGCATTGCGCGGCGGGTTGGTCGGCTGTCGGTGGCGGTGGGAATGCCGCCGCCAGGACCCGCCGTGAACCCATCCATGGGGCTTGCACTCGCGCGTCGTGCGCGAGAGCGGTCCCGGCGGCGGCATTCCCACCGCCACCTCGGACACATGTCGGCGCATCCACGCGTCGCAGACAAATAAAAAGGAAAAGCAGGGCATGAGCATTCAGCAGCATCAGGTGCGGGCGGCGGAATTGTTGACGGCGGCGGGGATCCTGCCGGTGGTGACGGTGCATACGCTGGATCAGGCGCGGGCGGTCAGTGCGGCGCTGCTGGAAGGCGGCCTGCCGGCCATCGAGCTGACCCTGCGTACGCCGGTGGCGATGGACGCGCTGGCGATGTTGAAGCGCGAGCTGCCGGGCGTGGTGGTCGGTGCCGGCACGGTGCTGACGGTGGAGCAGATGCAGCAGTCCATCGATGCCGGCGCGGATTTCCTGGTCACTCCGGGCACTCCGGCGCACATGGCCGAAGCGCTCGCCGCTGCGCCGCTGCCGGTGGTTCCCGGGGCGGCGTCACCGACCGAACTGCTGGCGCTCTACGCGCGCGGTTTCCGGGTCTGCAAGCTGTTCCCGGCGACCGCCGTGGGTGGGCTGGCGATGATCAAGGGCCTGGCCGGACCGGTGCCGGACCTGAAGCTGTGCCCGACCGGTGGCATTACCGAAGACAGCGCCGCAGAGTATCTGGAGCAGAAGAACGTGGTCTGCATCGGCGGTTCGTGGATGGTGCCGGGCAACTGGATCGCCGACGGGGCGTGGGACAAGGTGCGCGATGCCGCCGCCGGTGCGGCGAAGATCGTGGCGCGGGTGCGCGGTCGCTGAGCAAGAGCGTGACGACCAACGGTCGTCACCCACCACGACCAACGGTCGTCACCCACCAGGACCCGTGGTCGTCACCCACCACCCGTCGCGGTTACATAGGGCGTGCGGGGTCCACCAGGCCGTACTGGCTGGCCATGCGGGCCAGTGCGATGTTGTCGTGGATTCCCATCTTTTCGAACAGGCGCGCCTTGTGCGTGTTGATGGTCTTGGCGCTCAGGCTGAGCCGGCGCGCGATGTCTTCCTGGCGCAGCCCCTGGGTCAGCAGCAGGGCCACCTCCAGTTCGCGCGGCGACAGGCTGTCGAACGGCGAGGCACTGCCTTCCACCGTGGACAGGGCCAGGTTCTGCGCGATGTTGCTGCCCAGGTAACGCCGCCCAAGTGACGCATCGCGAACCGCGCGCAGCAGTTCCTGCGCGTTGCAGCCTTTGCTGATGTAGCCCGATGCACCGGCTTCCAGCAGGCGCTTGGGCATCGGCCCGTCTTCCAGCACCGACACGATGACGACCCGCGTGGCCTCCTGGCCGCGCACGATCCGTTCGGTGACTTCCAGCCCGCTGACGCCCGGCAGGTGGAGATCGCACAGCACCACGTCCGGCTTCAGTTGCCGGATCTCGCGCAGCGCATCTTCGCCGCACTCTGCCTCGCCGATGACCTCCATATCGGTTTCGCCGGACAGGATCATCTTCATCCCGGTGCGGACCAACGCGTGGTCGTCCACCAGATAGACACGAATCGTCATGCATCTTCCCCTTTCACTACCGCTTCCGACTTCCACGGTAGGTACCGGGAAGACGTCCCACAAGCGCAGTTCCCGACACCTTGTTCCGAATTGCGGCGGGAATCACATTGCCCCGGCTCTGGCATTCCGGGGACCGCCATGATTGGTCCTTTGAGATCAATATAGCCTACTAACGGCCCAATCTTTATGATTCATTCACGCCACGGGAACATCTGCGCCTCCGCGCCAAGGCCGGCGCTGGCGGAACATCACCAGGTAACACCCCACCACCCAGACCAGCGCAGCGCACCAGCCGGCCAGGATGTCGGAAGGGTAATGCACGCCCAGGTAGACCCGGGAAACGCTGACCAGCACCGCGAACAGCGGCGCCAGCACGACAACCGGCCAGCGCCAGCGGGTGTTCCAGGCCAGCAGCACGGCCACGCAGGCGAAGGTCATCGACCCCATCGCGTGGCCACTGGGGAAGCTGTAGGTCGATTCCGGCGCGATCGATTCCCACAGGCTCGGCCGGTCACGCTGGAAGAACTGCTTGCTGCCCATGTTCAGCAGCGCCGAGCCGACGAAGCCGATGGCGGCAAAGGCGGCTTCACGCCATCGTTTGAACCACAACAGCGCCGCCACGATGACCACATCGGCCGGGATCAGGAACCACTCGTAGCCGAGCCGGGTGATGATCACCACCATCTGGTCCAGTACCGGCCCGTGCCAGCCATGCAGGCGCCACAACAACGGCGCGTCGAAATGGAAAGCCTCGAACTCGTGTACTTCATCGGCAAGCTCGACGAACACCGCCAGCGGCAACAGCACGCCGGCGAACAACAGCACGAACCGCCAGGCATTGCGCGAGAGCCAGTGCCGGACGCCGGCAGCCTGTTCCTCCGAGCCGGACGTCATCCCCGACTTACCCGGCGCTTCGGACATAGTTCTGTTCGACGTAGTCGTCTATCAGCTTGACGAAATCCTGGGCGATGTTCTCGCCGCGCAGGGTGATCTTCTTCTCGCCATCGACGAACACCGGCGCGGCGGGTGCCTCCCCAGTACCCGGCAGCGAAATGCCGATGTTGGCGTGACGCGACTCACCCGGCCCGTTGACGATGCAGCCCATCACGGCCAACGTCATGTTCTCCGCCCCGGGATGTTCGATCTTCCACAGCGGCATGCGTTCGCGTACGTGGTTCTGAACCACTTTCGCCAGCTCCTGGAAGAACTCGGAGGTGGTGCGGCCACAGCCCGGGCAGGCGGTGACCAGCGGGGTGAACGCACGCTGCCCGGTGGTCTGCAGCAGCTCCTGGGCGACGATCACTTCCTGGGTCCGCGACTGGCCCGGTTCGGGCGTGAGCGAGATCCGGATGGTGTCACCGATGCCTTCCTGCATCAGCACCGCCAGCGCCGCCGCCGAGGCGACAATGCCCTTGCTGCCGATGCCGGCTTCGGTCAAGCCCAGGTGCAGGGCGAAGTCCGAACGCTGGGCAAGATCACGGTACACCGCGATCAGCTCCTGCACGCCACTGACCTTCGCCGAGAGCACGATGCGATCGCGTGGCAGGCCGAGTTCGACCGCGGTTTCGGCCGAATCCAGCGCAGACCGGATCAATGCTTCGCGCAGCACGCGGCCGGCATCCCACGGTTGATCGCGCTGGGTGTTCTCATCCATCAACCGGGCCGCCAGCGACTGGTCCAGCGAGCCCCAGTTGGCACCGATGCGTACCGGCTTGCCGTAGCGGATCGCGAACTCGATCAGCTGCGCGAACTGCAGGTCTTTCTTCTTGCCGAAGCCGACGTTGCCCGGATTGATACGGTACTTGGCCAGGGCCTCGGCACAGGCCGGCTCGGCGCTCAGCAGCTGGTGGCCGTTGTAATGGAAGTCACCGATCAGCGGCACCTCGATGCCCATCATCGCCAGCTTGTCGACGATGCGCGGAATGGCCGCGGCGGACTCGGGGTTGTTGACGGTCAGGCGCACCATTTCCGAACCGGCCCGCCACAACTCGGCGACCTGCTTGACGCTGGACGCCACGTCGGCGGTATCGGTGTTGGTCATCGACTGCACCACCACCGGCTTGCCACCGCCCACCACCACGCCGCCGATGCGGACAGGCTGGGTCAGTCGGCGCGGCCAGGAGGTGGGCTCGGCGGGCGGTGTCGGTCGGGAAACGGCGTCATGCATCGCAATATTCTAGCGCTGCTGCGCGACCGTCGGGTGACTCCCATTCAGCCGCGGTGGCATGTGCGGCCGATTGTCGCAGGCAGTGCACGCGGGCAACGCATACGATGGCCATCATGACATCCCCAGATGCCCCCTTCCTGCAGACCCTGTGCAGCCTGCGCTGGCTGGCCACCGCCGGGCAGGCGGCCACCATCCTGGTCGCCACGTGGGTGCTTGGCCTGCCCCTGCCGCAGGTTCCGCTGTGGGCCGGCGTGGCCGTGCTGGCGCTGTTCAACACCTACGCCCAGCTGCGCGTCCACGGCACTGATACCGCCCCGGTAACCGCATTCGGACACATCCTGGTGGATGTGACCGTGCTGACCTGGATGGTCGGCTGGAGTGGCGGCATCACCAATCCGTTCGGCTCGCTGTTCCTGATCCTGATCGCCCTGGCGGCGCTCGCCCTGCCGGCACGCTGGACGCTGGCGGTGGCCGCTGCCTGCCTGATCGGCTACTGCGTCAGCGCAGCGTTCGGCCTGCCGCTGCCCGCAGGCGGCTACTTCGCGCCGGAAGTCCTGCAGCAGTGGGGCGTGGTGGCGAATTTCCTGATTTCGGTGACGGTCGTGCTGGCGTTCTCCACGCGGCTGGCCATCGCCCTGCGCCAGCGCGAACACGAACTCTCGCTGCTGCGGGAGCGCTTCGCACGCAACGAAGGCATCGTCGCACTGGCCACCCATGCGGCCTCGGTCGCCCACGAACTCAATACGCCGCTGGCGACGATGACCCTGCTGGCCGACGACATCGCCGAACAGAACCAGAGCACCGACGTGCGCGACGACGTGGAAACCCTGCGCGAGCTGCTGGTGCAGTGCCGCGAACGGGTATTGGCGCTGGCCGCGCCGGCGTCGCCGGATGCCCCCGGTCGCGGACCGTCCACCGCCCTGCAGGTGCTGGAACAGTGGCGACTGGTGCGCCCGACCATCACCCTCACCCGCAACCCCGACGCCCCGCTGACCCGGCCGCTGGATGCCGGCGTGGGCCACCTGCTGATGGTCCTGCTGAACAACGCCGCCGAAGCCGGCGAACAGGTCGGGCGCGCGGAAGTGGAGCTGTCGCTGCGCATCGAGGGCGACGATCTGGTCGGCGAGGTGCGCGACTTCGGTCCCGGCTTCGACACGCGCAAGGCGGTGCTGCCCGGCACCTTGTTCAGCTCCAGCAAGAGCGAAGGCATGGGCGTGGGACTGGCCCTGTCCCACGCCACCATTGAACGCCTGCACGGTGAAATGTGGATGCGTCCGGCGCAGGGCGCCGGCAGCCGGGTCGGCTTCCGCATCCCCCTGGTCCCCCGCGAGGAAATCCCATGAACACGCCCTTCCCCACCCCGGCCTCGCTGCACGGTGATGGCCTGCTGGTCGATGATGACGAGCTGTACCTGCGCACCCTGCAGCGCAGCCTGGCACGCAAAGGGCTGGAGACGCGCACGGCGCAGGATTCAGCCAGCGCCCTGCTGCTGGCACGGCAGCAGCCGCCGGCGTTCGCCCTGATCGACCTGAAGCTTGGCAGTGAGTCCGGACTGGCGCTGATCCAGCCGCTGCGCGCACTGCGCGCGGACATGCGCATCCTGCTGGTGACCGGCTATGCCAGCATCGCGACCGCGGTGGAGGCGATCAAGCTGGGCGCGGACGATTACCTGCCCAAGCCGGCCACGGTGCCGATGATCCTGCGCGCACTGGGCGAAGAAGATGACGGTCCCGACGACGACGGCGAGCTGGATCTGCCCGATGCGATGACACCGATCAGCCGGCTGCAGTGGGAGCACATCCAGCAGGCGATGCATGAGACCGGTGGCAACGTGTCAGCCGCAGCGCGCCTGCTGGGCATGCATCGGCGCTCGCTGCAGCGCAAGCTGGCCAAGCGGCCGAGCCCGGAGCCTTTGCGCTAGGCACGGTAGCGCCTGGGGATGGCAACCGCGTGACGACCAACGGTCGTCACCCACCAAGGCCCTGACGGTCAGCGGTCGTCACCTACCAAGGCCCTGACGGCCAGCGGTCGTCACCTACCAAGGCCCTGACGGCCAGCGGCCGTTACTACCGCGGGCCGCGACCGGGTTTTACCTCAGCAGGCCCAGCACTTCCAGGGTCAGCGGATCGGTGATCTCCACCGCCTCGCCCTGCAGCGCCGGCAGCAGCTGGCCGGCAAGCTGCTTGCCCAGCTCCACGCCGAACTGGTCGAAGGCGTTGATGTTCCAGATCACCGACTGTACGTACACCGCGTGCTCGTACATCGCGATCAGCGCACCCAGCGCCTGCGGGGTCAGCGCATCGAGCAGGATCAACGTGCTCGGCCGGCCACCGGGATAATCGCGGTGCGGATCGTCGCTGGACTGGCCATTGGCCAGCGCTTCGGTCTGTGCCAGCAGGTTGGCCAGCAGCGCCTGGTGGTTGACCGTGTAGGGATTGTCACTGCGGACACAGCCGATGAAATCGGCCGGGATCACGCTGGTGCCCTGATGCAGCGCCTGGAAGAAGCTGTGCTGCACATCGGTGCCCGCCCCGCCCCACCACACCGGCACGGTATCGCTGGCGACCGGCTGGCCATCACGCTGCACGCGCTTGCCCAGGCTTTCCATCACCAACTGCTGCAGGTAAGCCGGCAGCAACGCCAGGCGCTGGTCATAGGTCATCACCGCGTGCGTGGCATGGCCCAGCACGTTGCGGTTCCAGATATCGGTCAGGGCGTGCAGCACTGGCAGGTTGCGCTCCAGCGGCGCATCAAGTGCGTGCGCGTCCATCTGCGAGGCGCCTTCGAGCAAGGCTTCGAAACGCTCGAAGCCGATCGCCAGCGCGATCGGAAAACCGACCGCCGACCACAGCGAATAGCGGCCGCCGACCCAGTCCCACATCGGCAGCACGCGGCTGGAGGCGATGTCGAAGGCCTTGGCGGCACGCTCGGGGTTGGCACTGACCGCATACAGGCGTTCGCTGCCGCCCAGCCAGTCGTGCAGGATCTGCCCGTTGAGCAGCGTCTCCTGGGTACCGAACGTCTTGGAGATCAGCACGCCGGCGGTGCGCGCCGGATCCAGCGTGCTCAGCGTGCGCTGCATGGCGGCGCCATCCACGTTGGACACGAAATGCACGCGCAGACGGCTGCCATCCACCGGACGCAGGGCGTCGGCAACCAGTCGCGGACCAAGGTCCGAGCCGCCGATACCCACGCTCACCACATCGGTGACGCCGCTGCTTTCCAGCGCGTGCACCAGCTCGCCCATCCGCTGGCGGACCTCGCGCGCGGTGGCGTAGGCATCGGCAGCCACCGGCGCATCGACCACATCACCGCGCAGCGCGGTGTGCAGCGCGGCGCGGCCTTCGGTGAGGTTGACCTGCTCGCCGCGGAACAGGCGCGCGATGGCGCCGCCGACATCGCGGTCAGCGGCCAGCGACAGCAATGCCTGCAGGGCGGCGGCGTCGTATTTCTGCCGCGCGAAGTTGACGTACAACGGACCGACCCGCAGTGCCAGATCCTTTACCCGGCCGGGTTCGGCCGCGAGCAGGTCGGGGATGCGCGCGCCACGCAGGCGCTGGGCATGGGAGTGAAGCGTGTCGAGTCCGTTGTTCGTTGTCATGCGGCCTGGGTCGGGATGCTGTCGTTGGTATGGGAGATCTGGTTGTTGCCATCCACATATACCAGCTTCGGCCGGAAGCTGTCTGCTTCCTGCTCGCTCATCGTGGCGAAGGCAGCGATGATGATGATGTCGCCGACCTGCACGTGACGGGCGGCGCCGCCATTGAGCGAGACCACGCCGCTGCCGGCTTCGGCACGGATGGCATAGGTGCTGAACCGGGCGCCGTTGGTGACGTCCCAGATATGCACCTGCTCGAACTCACGGATGCCCGTGGCCGCCAGCAGGTTGTCGTCGATCGCGATCGACCCTTCGTAGTTCAGCTCCGAATGGGTGACGGTGGCGCGGTGGATCTTGGTCTTCAGCAGGGACAGGTGCATGGCACAGGCAACGCGGTAAAGGAAAGTCGGGATTCTACCACCTGGGGGATTGGCGAAAGCGGCGTGCGACGCCAGTCAGACAGCGGTTCAGGTCCCGCCTGCCACGCACGATTCCCGAAAGCGCGACGGTTCACCGTGCGGTGAACTGGGGGATTCCATCCAGGAGCTGCCATGTTCGCCACCCTCAGCCGTGCCAAGGATTTCGACCAGCTCGTCCGCCGCTTTTCCGGTCCCACCCGGATCGGCGATGCTCCCGCAGAACCCCGGCCGAGACAGCTGCGCTCGGTTGCCGTACGCAACCTGCACCGACCGACGGCCGCGCCACAGCCGCGCTGCGTGGAGCGGCCGCCCGCGCGGCACGTGGCCGCGGCGCCGGTCGCGGCCACGGCCAAGGCGGAGGAGCCGCTGCAGTTCCCCGCCACCGGCATCTATGCCGCGCACCCGATGCTGCGCAGGATCGCGAACCTGGAAGCCAGGCTGTCGCGGGCGGCCTGGGACGAAGCCGAACAGGCGGACAAGGCGAGGTCGGTGGCCAGCGGCTTCCGCTACTGCGTGTGCGGTGCTGCCCCCGTTCCGGCGACCGGCAGCGGGCAGGCCGATCCGCCGCCCGAGCCGACCCTGCTCGATCTGGAATCAACCAGGGCGATGGAGATCGCAGTGCGCATCCATGAAGCGCGGATAGCCTGCGGGCAACCGGTCTACCCTGATAGGACCTGGTACCGCGAGGGCCTGGTCCGGCGGGCGCTGGAACAGCTGTAGAAAAACGGGGTCACGACCTCGCCCCGCCCCCCCGCGCTCAGAACTCGAGGTTGTCGATCAGCCGGGTGCTGCCCAGCCGCGCGGCGATCAGCGCAACGCGCGGCCCACCCTCGTGCGGTGGCTCGATCAGGTCCGGCGTACGCAGCGCCGCATAGTCCACCTGGAATCCCGCAGCCTGCAGGGCAGCGGCCGCATCGGCTTCGATGCGCTCACGCGACAGCCCGGTGATGTAGCCTTCGCGCATGCCCTGCAACACACGATGGATCGTCGTCGATGCCGGGCGCTGCACGCCATCCAGGTACTGGTTGCGCGAACTCATCGCCAGGCCGTCGTCTTCGCGCACGATGTCCCCGCCGACGATCTGGATCGGGAAAGACAGGTCGGCCACCATCTGGCGGATCACCGCAAGCTGCTGGTAGTCCTTCTTGCCGAAGGCGGCCACGTCGGGCTGCACCTGGTTGAACAGGCGTGACACCACCGTGCAGACACCATCGAAGTGCCCGGGGCGATGCGCCCCTTCCAGCAGCCCGCTGATCCCGGGCACGCTGACATTGGCCGCCAGCTCCACGCCGAACGGATACATCGATTCCACTGTCGGCAGCCACAGCACGTCGCAGCCGGCCGCTTCCAGGCCGCTGGTATCGGCCTCGGGCGTGCGCGGATAGCGGGTGAAGTCTTCGTTCGGCCCGAACTGGGTCGGGTTGACGAACACGCTGGACACCACGCGATCAGCGTACTGCCGTGCCAGCGCGACCAGCGAGTAGTGGCCTGCATGCAGATTGCCCATGGTAGGCACCAGCGCCACGCGCAGGCCTTCGCGCTTCCAGCCGCTGACGGTCGCGCGCAGCTGGGCAAGTTCGGTAATGGTCTGGATCATGAGGCGTAGGCGTGCTCGGTGTCGGGGAAGGTGCCGTTGCGCACGGCCTCGGCGTAGGCGCGGGTGGCGCCAGCTACCGAACCGCCTTCGGCAAGGAAATCCTTGACGAATTTCGGCCGGCGATGGCCGCTGTCCAGGCCCAGCATGTCATGCATCACCAGCACCTGTCCGTCGCACTGCGGGCCAGCCCCGATGCCGATGGTCGGCACCGCAACAGCGGCGGTGACCTCGGCGGCTACCGGCGTGGGCAGGCATTCAAGCACCACCATGCTGGCACCGGCGGCGACCACGGCCTTGGCGTCCTCCACCAGCTGGCGGGCAGCATCGCCACGGCCCTGCACGCGGTAGCCGCCCAGGCGCAGCACCGACTGCGGGGTCAGTCCAAGATGCGAGCACACCGGGATTTCGCGCTCCACCAGGTGGCGGATGATATCCAGCTTGAAGCCGGCGCCTTCGATCTTGACCATCTCCGCGCCCGCCTGCAGCAACTGCAGCGACGCATCGAAGGCACGTTCCGGGGTGGCGTCGGCGCCAAACGGCAGGTCGGCAATCAGCAGCGCGCGCTGCAGCACGCGGGCCACCGCGCCGGTGTGGTAGACCATGTCGGCCACGGTCACCGGCAGGGTCGAATCGTGCCCCTGCACGACCATGCCCAGCGAATCGCCGACCAGGATGAGGTCGACCCCGTTGGCGTCGAAGGTACGGGCGAAACCGGCGTCGTAGGCGGTCAACATGACCAGCTTCTGGCCATTGCGCTTGGCCTCGGCCAGCGCCGGGACGGTCCAGGGCTTGCTGTCTGCGTGGGTGCTCATCAGGAAATAACCGGGGGTGATAACCGCTCCATTATCTCCTTATCGGCACGATCCCGCTGGCTGTTACCTGCATCACTGCATCCCGCACGCGACCATGCCCGGGAATCACCAGGTCCGGCGCTACTTCGGCCAGCGGCACCAGCACGAACGCGCGCTGGTGCAGGTACGGATGCGGAACCTGCAGGCGCGGCAGGTCGATCACCTGGTCGCCATACAGCAATAGGTCCAGGTCCAGCAGGCGCGGGCCCCAGTGCACGGCCGGATCACGCACCCGGCCGAAGCCGGTTTCCAGTACCAGCAGGGCATCGAGCAAGGCCAGCGGCGGCAGGTCGGTCTGGACGCAGGCCACCGCATTGACGAACGGCGGCTGGTCCTGGTTGCCCCAGGCCGGGCTGGCGTACAGCAGCGAAGCGCGGGTCAGTTCGGTACCGGCCAGTCCGTCCAGCGCCTCGATCGCCGCACTGACCGTGCTGGCGGCGTCACCGAGGTTGGCGCCCAGGCCGATCCATGCCCTGACCACCCCGCTTACTCGGCAGCCGGTGCGCCGGGGGCACCCGGGCGACGACGGCGACGACGACGCTTGCGCGGCTCCTCGCCCACCTCTTCGGCGTCATGCGTGTGCAGGTCGTCCAGCGCGCTTTCCAGCTCACGGCCGGACTGCTGCTGGGCTTCGCGCCAGAACGCCACGTCGCCTGCGTGTTCGCTGGAAGCCACCTGGCGCAGGATCAGGAAGTCGAACGCCGCGCGGAACCGCGGGTGGGTCAACGTGCGGAACACGCGCTTGCGCTGGCGCGAGCCGAAGCGCGCCTGCAACAGCCAGATCTCCTGCATCGGCAGCGAGAAGCGCCGCGGCAGTGCGATGGTGGTCAGCTGGTGCAGGGTCACCCGGTCGGCGGCGCGACGCTGCGCTTCTTCTTCGGCCACACCCTGCTTGAGCAGCGTGGCCTGGGTGCGGCAGAACGCCGGCCACAGCAGCAACGCGAACAGGAACGACGGCGACACCGGCTCGTCGTTGGCCACGCGCTGGTCGGTGTTGGCCAGGCCTTCGATCAGCATGCGGCGCAGCGCGCCACTGCGGTTGGAACGCAGCGCCTTGCCACTTTCCGGGAACATCACATCGAACAGGCCGTAACGCTCCAGGCCTTCGAAGCTGGCCACGCCGTGTCCGCCCAGGAACAGCTTGAGCACTTCCTCGAACAGGCGCGCCGGGGCGGCTTCGTTGAGCAGGTTGGCAAGCTGCGGGATCGGCGCGGCGGTCTTTTCCTCGATCTGGAAACCGAGCTTGCCGGCCAGTCGCACGGCACGCAGCATGCGCACGGGATCTTCGCGGTAACGCTGTTCCGGGTCGCCGATGAGCTTCATCAGGCGGGCCTGCACGTCCTCGAATCCGCCGGTGTAATCACGCACCGAGAAATCCTCGATCGCGTAGTACAACGCGTTGCAGGTGAAGTCACGGCGGATGGCATCGTCTTCGATGGAGCCGTACACGTTGTCGCGTACCAGCATGCCGTTTTCCATCTCGCGGTCGCCGCTGCCGTCATCGATGTTGGCGCGGAAGGTGGCCACTTCGATGATCTCGCGGCCGAACACCACATGCGCCAGGCGGAAGCGTCGACCGATCAGGCGGCAGTTGCGGAACAGCTGCTTGACCTGTTCGGGCGTGGCGTCGGTGGCCACGTCGAAGTCCTTGGGGTGGCCATTGACCAGCAGGTCGCGCACGGCGCCACCCACCAGGTAGGCGCCGAAGCCGGCATCGCGCAGGCGGTACAGCACGCGCACGGCGTTGGGGCTGATGTCCTTGCGCGAGATGGTGTGCTGGTCGCGCGGGATGACGCGCAGGCTTATCGGGGTTGTCACGGAGGGAATGATGTTGGCGCTTCCGGTTGAAGTTTCGGGATTGCCCAATGGCATCGAGATGCATATACTAGCGCGCCTGCCCCGGCAGTGACACTTCAAACGCTCCCTTCGTCTAGAGGTTAGGACGTGGCCCTCTCAAGGCTAAAACAGGGGTTCGAGTCCCCTAGGGAGCACCAGTCACTGCAGCAGGAAGCAAGAAACCCGCCATGAGCGGGTTTTTTTGTGCCTGTGCGTCGGGTCGAGGCCGGCCGCTGAAGGCCCGGCGCCGTGGCGCCGGACCCGCTGCACAGCTCAGCCTTCCATCTGTTCCAGTTCCTTGCCCTTGGTCTCGCGCACGTAGCGGAAGACAAAGAAGATCGACAGGAACGCGGCCACCGCATAGATGCTGTACGCACCGGCCAGGCCGATGCCGGCCAGTAGGATCGGGAAGGTCACGGTGATGGCGAAGTTCGAGGTCCACTGCGCCGCACCGGCCACGGCCAGCGCCGAACCGCGGATCTGGTTGGGGAACATTTCGCCCAGCATCACCCACATCACCGGGCCCCAGGACATGTTGAAGAACACCACGTAGACGTTGGCCGCCACCAGCGCCAGCCGTCCCATGCCATCGGACAACTGCAGCTTGCCATCGACCAGGCTGCCGCTGGAGAACGCCACCACCATCAACGCCAGCGAGAGCGCCATGCCGACCGAGCCCACCCACAGCAGCGGCTTGCGGCCGATGCGGTCGATCAGCACCACCGTCACCAGGCACGCACCGATGCTGAGCGCACCGGACAGCACGTTGATCAGCAGCGCATCGTTTTCGGAGAAGCCCACCGCCTGCCACAGCACAGCGCCGTAGTAGAACACCACGTTGATGCCGACCAGCTGCTGCAGCACGGCCAGCCCGATGCCCACCCAGACGATGCCGCGCAGCTTGCCGGTGTCCTTGTCCTTGAGATCGGCAAACGAAGGCCGGTGCTGGTCCTGGGCCAGGCTGGACTCGATTTCACCGAGTGTGGCCTGCGCCTCCACCGCGCCGTACAGGCGCGTCAGCACCGACAAGGCGTCCGACCTGCGGCCCTTGGCCACCAGGAAGCGCGGGCTTTCCGGGATCACCAGCAGCAGCGCCAGGAACAGCAGCGAAGGAATGGCCTGCATCCAGAACATCCAGCGCCATGCCTGCTGTCCCAGCCACAGCACTTCGGTGGAGGCCCCGGCCGCGCGCGCCAGCAGGAAGTTGCTCAGGAAGGCTGCGAACAGGCCACTGATGATGGCGATCTGCTGCACCGTGGCGAGCTTGCCGCGATAGCGCGCCGAGGCCACTTCGGCGATGTACGCCGGGGCCATCACGCTGGCCGCGCCGACCGCGAATCCACCGATCACGCGCGCGGTGACAAACAGCCATGACGCGTGCGCGGCACCGGCCCCCAGCGCCGACAGCAGGAACAACACCGCCGAGATGATCAGCACGCTGCGCCGTCCCAGCAGGTCACCCAGCCGCCCGGCCAGGAACGCACCGATGGCACACCCCAACAGCATCGAGGCCACCTCGAAGCCGAGCGCGGCTTCGCTGGAATTGAACGCACTGCGAAGGCCGTCGACGGTGCCGTTGATGACGCCACTGTCAAAGCCGAACAGGAAGCCACCAATGGTGGCCACGCAGCTGATCAGCACGATGAAGGCGGTGTTCTCGCCCTGTGTGCCGGAGGAAGCAGATATCGCTGTGGACATGGGTTTACCCGGTTGCGATGGACGCCTGCCGCTCAGCGCAGCAGGTACTGGTTGAGCAGGTTCTCATACGCTTCCTGCCGTCCGCTACGCTGGCCAGGCTCGCCGGCCTGCTGCGCGTGTGCACACAGATCCTGCAGCGTCAGCTGGCCATTGGCAAAGGCCGCACCGGGGCCGCTTTCGAAGCTGGCGTAGCGCTCGCCGCGCCACTGCTCCAACGGCGACGCGGTGAGCAGGGCATGGGCGACCTCCAGTCCGCGGGCAAAGGTGTCCATGCCGCCGATGTGGGCGATGAACAGGTCCTGCGGATCGGTGGATTCGCGACGGACCTTGGCATCGAAATTGAGGCCGCCATCGCCGAAGCCGCCCTGCCGCAATACCACCAGCATCGCGCCCACCGCGTCGTACAGATCGGTCGGGAACTGATCGGTATCCCAGCCGTTCTGCGGGTTGCCGCGGTTGGCGTCGATGCTGCCCAGCAAGCCGGCATCGGAGGCTACCTGCAGGTCATGGGCGAAGGTGTGCCCGGACAACGTCGCGTGGTTGGCTTCGATGTTGAGCTTGAAATCCTGGTCCAGGCCATGCGCGCGCAGGAAGCCCACCACCGTGGCGCTGTCGAAATCGTACTGGTGGTGCATCGGCTCCATCGGCTTGGGCTCGATCAGGAAGGTGCCCTGGAAGCCGATGCTGCGCCCGTAGTCGCGCGCCGCCGCGAGGAACCGCGCAAGATGGGCCTGCTCGCGTTTCATGTCGGTGTTGAGCAGGCAGGCATAGCCTTCGCGCCCACCCCAGAACACATAGTTGCTGCCGCCCAGCGCCACCGTGGCATCCAGCGCCGCCTGCACCTGCACCGCAGCGCGCGCGACCACGGCGAAGTCCGGATTGGTCGCCGCGCCGTTCATGTAGCGCGGGTGCGAGAACAGGTTGGCGGTCCCCCACAGCAGCTTGACCCCGGTCTGGCGCTGGCGTTCGCCGGCGATCCCGACCATGTGGCGCAGGTTGTCACGGTACTCGCCGATGTCGTCCGCATCCGGCGCCAGGTCGACGTCATGGAAGCAGTAGTACGGCACCCCCAGCTTGGTGACGAACTCGAAGGCGGCATCGGCCTTGGCCTCGGCACGCGCCAGCGGCGTGGCGCCCTGGTCCCACGGATAGGCGCGCGTACCAGGCCCGAACGGGTCGTGCCCTGCCCCACAGAAACTGTGCCAGTAGGCCACCGCGAAGCGCAGGTGCTCGGCCATGCTGCGTCCGCCGATCTGCTTGTCGGCGTCGTACACCTTGTAGGCCAGTGGATTGTCCGAGTCGCGGCCCTCGAAGGGAATACGACCGACACCGGGGAAGAACTCGCGCTGGCCAACGTAGAACGAGGAACTCATGGGCAACATCGTCTGGGGGAAATCAGGGCAGGCGCTGGCGGTACAACGGCAGCGAGGCCTGCAGGTAATGGTTGAAACGCTGGTAGCCGCGCGCATACGCGGCACCGCGTTCGGGGTCGGGCTGCGCTGACAGGGCCGGGTCGAACACCACATGCGCATCGACCAGATCGGCCAGCGGCATGCGGGCGCCAGCGCAGGCCCAAGCCGCCTGCAGTGCCGCACCGAAGGCCGCGCCTTCCGCCTGCACCGGCACTTCGACCGGCAACTGGAACAGATCGGCGATCAGCTGGCGCCAGGCGCCGCTGTTGGCGCCGCCACCGGTGAGCACCACCCGTGCACCCTGCAGGCCCGCCTCGCGCATCGCGTCATAGCCCAGTTTCAGGCTGTAGCTGGCACCCTCCATCGCCGCGCGATACAGGTTGGCCGGGGACAGGTTGTGCAGGTCCACGCCGTGCAGGGCGCCCTTGGCCAGCGGCAGGTCCGGGCTGCGCTCGCCATTGAAGAACGGCAGCAGCACCAGCCCTGCCGCGCCGGGCTGGCTGGCCTGCAGCAGCGCCTCGGTCTGCCCATGGTGCAGGCCAAGCAGGGTGGCCAGCTGGTTGGTGGCAACCGTGCAGTTCATGGTGCAGATCAGCGGCAGCCAGCCGCCATCGGAGGCACAGAACGCGGCCCAGCGCCCCTGCGGATCGATCTTCGGGCTGGCGCTCCAGGCAAACAGCGTGCCCGACGTGCCCAGGCTCATGCTCAGGCGCCCTTCGCGCACCGCACCAGTGCCGATCGCCGCCATCATGTTGTCGCCGCCGCCGACCGCCACCCGCACCCCGGCCGAAAGTCCCAGGGCATCAGCTATTGCAGGCAGCAGGGCGAATGTGGCATCCGCAGCGACCAGCGGCGGCAGCAGCGCGGCGAGATCGCGATCCGGATCGGTCGCCGCCAGCATCGTCGGCGACCACTGCCGCGTGCGGATATCCAGCCACCCGGTGCCCGAAGCATCACCGCACTCCATGAAGCGCGCGCCGGTCAGCCACAGGTTGAGGTAATCGTGCGGCAACGCGATGCCGTCCAACGCTGCGTAGGCCTGCGGCCGATGCTGCCTGGTCCACGGCAGCTTGGAGGCGGTATAGCCCACCCGCAGCGGATTGCCGGACGCGGCGATACAGGCGCTTTCACCACCGACGGCGGCGGTGATCGCATCGCACTCGGCGGTACTGCTGGTATCGCACCACAGCTTGACCGGTGCCAGCACCGAATCATCGGCGGCCAGCGCCACCAGGCCGTGCTGCTGGCCCGACACCGCCAGCCCCCTGACCCGCGCACGCACCGCGTCCGGCAGCGCCAGCACGCATTCCTGCAGGGCCCGGGTCCAACTGGCCGCGTCCTGTTCGCGACTGCCATCCTCGGCGCTGTCCAGCGCCAGCGAACGCGACTGCTGCCCCACCACCTGGCGTGCTGCCGGATCGTAAGCCAGTACCTTCAGGCTCTGCGTCCCCGCGTCGATTCCCAGATAGACCGCCCCTTCCCCACTGCTTTCCTGCCGCACCCGCCACTCCCACGTCGCGATGTCCACCGATGGACATCGAGTGTTGCCGCCCCGATCCCACGTGGCAATGTGCAGTGCATCAAATCCCGGGGGCCTGGCCACCTCCCGCCGACCATGGGTCGGCGCTACCGCGTGTTTGCACGGAACCTGCCAGCGGTTCGGGCGGCGGGGCTGGGCGGGGGCGTTGAGCGCCATGGAGGGCGCGAAACGAGGCCCGCAGGAGCGGCTTCTGCCGTCCCCCGCCCAGCCCCGCCGGCCGACCCGCGCACCGAGTCCACACAACCCGCCAGCCGCCGGCGGGTTCCACCGGTTCGACCACCCCCACCCCAACCTGTTCTAGAATTAGCGGCTTGAAAGACGGATCTGCCTCCCCCCATGCCCTTTGTCGTCACTGAAAACTGCATCAAGTGCAAGCACACCGATTGCGTGGAAGTGTGCCCCGTGGACTGCTTCCACGAAGGCCCGAACTTCCTGGTGATCGATCCGGATGAGTGCATCGACTGCACGCTGTGCGAACCCGAATGCCCGGTCAACGCGATCTTCCCCGAAGACGACGTCCCGGCTGGACAGGAAGTGTTCGTGGGATTGAACGCGGAACTGGCGAAGGAATGGCCGGTGCTGACCGTGCGCAAGGACCCGCCTGCCGATGCCGGCGACTGGGATGGCAAGCCGGACAAACTGCCGCTGCTGGAGCGCTGAATCCCGCGCACGGCAACGAAGAAGGGCGCCCTCGGGCGCCCTTCTTCGTTGCTGCCGCCAGCCCCGCCAAGGCGGGCGCGGGTTACGGAGCCAGCTTGGCCTTCAGCGCAGCGATCAGCTTGACCGGCGCTTCGGCGGTAGCCGGCAGGCCACGCGGATCGACCGCCGACACGTACGAGCCGCCATTGACCGCCACGACACGTACCAGGAAGTTGCTGCCTTCGAAGGCCACGTCGTAGGAACCCAGCAACTGGGCGCGGGTGGCGATGGTGAGCCCCTCGATGGCCTCCAGTGCGGTACCGACGTCGGTGAAGGCCTGGTCCTTGCCAGCGGTGACGTTGAATCCGGACGCATTGTTGGCCGGCGCGGCCGGGGCCTGGCCCGCGGCAGCGGCCGGGGCCGGACGCGACGCCTGCGAGGCCAGCACCGAGCCGGTCTCACCGGTGGTGGCGGCCTTGCCGGCACCCGCCGGTGCGGTCAGGTCCGGCGGGACTTCCAGCGGGCGCACTTCCGGGGCCAGCGCGTAATCGCCGCGCGCACCCTTCTTGAAGCAGCCGGTGGTGGCCACGACGGTGCCCAGGGCAAGGATCGCGATGGACAGCACGCGGAAGGTGGAAACGGATTGACGCATGGGAATCTCCTGGAAAGCCACGAGGGGGTCAGTGGCTGGAAAGGGCTTCGAGCGCGGCGATGTCGCCGGCCAGATGCTCGGCCGCGGGCTGGTGTGCTGCCGACAGCGGCAGCAACGGCAGGCGCAGGTCATGGCCGATGCCGATCCGGCGCAACAACGCCTTGACCGGGATCGGATTGGGTTCGACACCACAGAAATCATGGAACGGCTGCAGGCGCGCGTCCCAGCTTCCGGTCGCATCATGATCGTGGGCGGCGGCAAGCTCGCACATGCGGCGGTAAGCACCCGGCAGCGCGTTGGAGCCTACCGAGATCAGGCCGTCCATCCCGGCCTGGATCGAGCGCGCGGCGGTGCCGTCATCGCCGCTGAGGATGGCGAAGTCGGCGCTGCGCAACGCCAGCAGGGCCTTCACCCGGCCGTTGTCACCCACCGCTTCCTTGATGCCGACAATGTTCGGATGGCCAGCCAGTTCGGCCACGGTTTCCGGCAGCATGTCGCAGCCGGTGCGGCCGGGCACGTTGTACAGCACCACCGGCAGGCCACCGTGGTCGGCCACGGCGCGGTAATGCGCGATGAGCCCGGCCTGGGTCGGACGCACGTAGGGCGGGGTCACCACCAGCGCGTGGGTGGCCCCGGCCGCGGCGGCGCGGCGGGTCTGTTCGATGGTCTTGGCGGTGCCGGACAAGCCGGTACCGGCCAGTACCGGCACGCGGCCGGCGATGCGCTCGACCGCGCTGGCCAGCAGCTGGTCGTATTCCGTATCGGACAAGGTGGCCGCTTCGCCGGTGGAGCCCGCCACGACCACGCCGTGCACGCCTCCTTCCAGCTGCAGGTGCAGCAGGCGCTGCCAACCATCGGTGTCGAGGGAGCCGTCGGCCCGGAAGGGGGTCGCCAGCGCGGTGATGAGGCCGGAAAGGGACAAGGCGTGCTGCTCGTGGCTGTAGGGGGGAGAAACCGGACGGCACTGAGCACCGGCCGCCCTGCATGTTACTTGCGGCGCGAAAGCGCGGGCAAGTATGCTGGGCACCGGTGAATCCCCGACCGTTGGGGGCATTCAGACTCACGCACGCATTACCCGGAATCGCCTTGACCGACACCACCCCGCGCCCTTCGCCCAGCGAAAACCATCTCCTGATCAACGCCTACACGACGCATCCGGAGTCCCCCCTGCTGCCCGTCACCCGCCGCATCGCCGACAGCGGCTGCAACCTGGTGGACGCACGCCTGTCCACGGTGGGCCGCGATGTCTCGGTCACCGCGCTGGCGACCGGCTCCTGGGATTCGGTGGCCAAGCTGGAGGCCATGCTGACCCGTCTGGAGCGCGAAGAAGGCCTCAAGCTGGTCTGGTACCGCACCGAAGCCAAGCAGGCACAGTCCAACCTGCTGCCCTACATCGTGGAAGTGATCGCCGCCGACAAGCCGGGGATCCTGTTCCAGCTGGCCGATTTCTTCGACCGCCAGGGCATCACCATCGAAAGCCTGCAGAGCACCCGCTACCGCGCGATGCAGACCGGCGCGGAGATGTTCAGCGCGCAGGTCACCATCGGCGTTCCGGCGAACATGCACATCGCCGCGCTGCGCGATGATTTCCTGGAGTTCTGCGACCACCTGAACCTGGACGCGATCATGGATCCGATGAAGTTCTGACTGTTTTTTCGCATGTCCGTCACGGGCGTGCGATGTTTCATGAAGCGGTAGCGTCGAGCGTGCTCGATGTACGCTCCACCCAGGCTCTGCAAGGACCCCATGAACAACGGCGACACCCTGGACCGCACCACCCTGTCCCTCCCGCTGGAACTGTCCGGCGGTGCCCACGCCACTCTCGGCGACTTCGCCGGCCAATGGCTGGTGCTGTACTTCTACCCGAAGGACAGCACCCCGGGCTGCACCACCGAAGGCCTCGATTTCAATGCCCTGCTGCCGCAGTTCGAGCAGGCCGGCGCGGTGGTCCTCGGTGTTTCGCGCGACTCGGTGAAATCGCACGACAATTTCTGCACCAGGCAGGGTTTCCGCTTCCCGCTGGTCAGTGACAGCGATGAGGCGCTGTGCAGCGCCTTCGACGTGATCAAGCTGAAGAGCATGTACGGCAAGCAGGTGCGCGGCATTGAACGCAGCACCTTCCTGGTTTCCCCGGAAAGCCGCATCGTGCAGTCCTGGCGCAAGCTCAAGGTCGCCGGCCATGCCGATGCGGTGCTCCACGCACTGAAGGCCGCCCAGGCACAGTGACTCCCATCGCCTACTTCGTCCGCCACCTCCCTGCCCGCGTGCAGGCCGGGGTGGTTTTCCCCTGCCCGTCCACCAGGAACCGATGATGACCCGAGGCAAGCGCATCTACGTGCTGGATACCAACGTGCTGATGCACGATCCCACCGCGCTGTTCAAATTCGAGGAGCACGATGTCTACCTGCCGATGCAGGTGATCGAAGAACTGGACAATGGCAAGAAGGGCACCTCCGAAGCGAGCCGCAACGCCCGCCAGGTAAGCCGTTTCCTCAATGAACTGGTACAGGCGTCCGGGCTGGACAACCTGGCCGAAGGCATCCCGCTGCAGCGACCGAACGGCCTGCAGCTGCGCGGCATCCACAGCGCCGGCAAGCTGCGCTTCCAGACCAGCCACTTCGACGCCGGCAAGAGCTTCGGCAAGGTCATCCCGGACAACGCCATCCTCGGCGCGATCCTCGCCCTGCAGGAGGAATCACCGGACGTGCCGGTGGTATTCGTGTCCAAGGACATCAACCTGCGGATCAAGGCAGCCATCGCCGGGATCGTGTCCGAAGACTATGAGAACGACCGCGCGCTGGATGATTTCAGCCTGCTGTATACCGGCGCCACCGAACTGCCGGAAGACTTCTGGAAGCGCCACGCAAACGACCTGCGCAGCTGGAGCGACAAGGGACGTTCGCATTACGAAGTGGAAGCGCACCAAGACGAGGACTGGTATCCCAACCAGTACGTCTACCTGCCCGGCGAGGACGAGGTGGAGCTGCGCGTCAGCAAGGTCACCGGCGACACGGTCAACCTGGCGCTGGTCGATGATTTCCGCCATGGCAGCCATGCGGTGTGGGGCATCAGCGCGCGCAACCGCGAACAGAACTTCGCGCTCAATGCGCTGATGGATCCGGACATCGACTTCGTCACCCTGCTCGGTACCGCCGGCACCGGCAAGACCCTGCTGGCACTGGCCGCCGGCCTGGCGCAGACCCTGGACCAGCAGCGCTACCGCGAAATCATCATGACCCGTGCCACGGTCAGCGTCGGCGAGGACATCGGCTTCCTGCCCGGTACCGAAGAAGAAAAGATGACGCCGTGGATGGGCGCGCTGACCGACAACCTGGAAGTGCTGACCCAGCCGCAGGAAGGCGGCTCGTGGGGCCGCGCCGCGACCAACGACCTGCTGGCCAGCCGGATCAAGATCCGTTCGATGAACTTCATGCGTGGGCGCACGTTCCTGTCGCGCTACCTGATCCTGGACGAAGCACAGAACCTCACCCCGAAGCAGATGAAGACCCTGATCACCCGCGCCGGGCCAGGCACCAAGATCGTCTGCCTGGGCAACGTGGAACAGATCGATACGCCCTACCTGACCGAAACCACGTCCGGCCTGACCTACGCGGTGGACCGCTTCAAGAACTGGCCACACAGCGCGCACATCACGCTGCGTCGTGGCGAACGTTCGCGCCTGGCCGACTATGCATCGGAGGTGCTATGAACCGAGTGACGCGTGTGTTGTTGCCACTGGCTGCGGGTGCCCTGCTGGGCGCCTGCAGCACCGTGCAGGGTCCGCCCAGCATTCCCACGGCGGTCAAGACCGGACAGTCCTGGGTGGTGACCCGCCCGGTGGTGGCCGCGCAGGTACTGGACACCTGCTCGCGCCCCAGCCCAGGCCGCGATGCCGGCCGGGTGACCGGCTACTGGGCCCCCAGCCGCGTGCAGATCGAACAGCTGGAGGCGCAGTTGCCGCAGCTGGCGGGCCAGGTAAGCGCACCACAGGACTTCGACCGGCAGTACGTGGGGATCGAGGCCGACGGCCGCGAGCTGATCTACGTCAATGCCTTCAAGCTGCCTGATGGCAGCGGCCTCAACCCGGCACGCGAGGCGATGCGCGCCTGCGATGGCGGGTCGATGTTCTGGGGCGCGGTGTTCGATCCGGAACTCGGCACGTTCTCCGAGTTCCATGCCAACGGCGGCAAACAGGGCTAGCGGCGGATGCTATCGCGCAGGCGGGCGTGGCGGGGCCCTACAATCGACCCATGAGCCCGAACACGCCCGCTTCCGCCCTCACCATCGCCGGATCCGATTCCGGCGGTGGTGCCGGCATCCAGGCCGACCTGAAAGCCTTCGCCGCGCACCGCGTGCATGGCCTTTCGGCGATCGCCGCGCTTACCGCGCAGAACACCCGCGGCGTCACCGCCGTGCATGTGCCACCGATCGCGTTCCTGCAGGCCCAGATCGCCGCCTGCTTCGATGATTTCGACGTGCATGCGGTCAAGCTGGGCATGTTGGCCAACGCCGAGGTGATCCACTGCGTGGCCGATGCACTGGAGAAACATCGCCCGCCGCACATCGTGCTGGACCCGGTGATGATCGCCACCAGCGGCGCGCGCCTGTTGGAAGACAGCGCGCTGGATGCGCTGCGTACGCGCCTGCTGCCGCTGGCCACGCTGGTCACCCCGAACACCCCGGAAGCCGAGCTGCTGGTCGGCCGGCGCATCCTCGACGGCGATGACGCCGAACACGCCGCGGCACTGCTGCTGGACCTGGGTGCGGGTGCGGTACTGCTCAAGGGCGGTCACCTGCACGAGGGCAACCGGGTCATTGACCGCTTCTTCGACGGCGTGAGCAGCGAGACCTTCATCCATGCCCGGCTGCCGGTGGACGCGCACGGGACCGGCTGTACGCTGGCGTCGGCGATCGCCGCCCAGCTGTGCAACGGGCTGAGCCTGGCCAACGCCTGCGAGGCCGCCATCGATTACGTGGCGCGCGCCCTGCAACAGGGCCATACGCCCGGCCGCAGCACGGTGCTGGTGCTGGATCACTTCGGCGCTGCGTCCCACGCATGACCCTGGACGCGCACAGCACCTCGCTGCGGGCGGCCGACGGACACGCCTTCGCCCTGCTGCACTGCCTGCCCGCGCAGCCGCGAGCGCGCCTGCTGTGGCTGCCTGCGCTGGGCGTGGCCGCGCGCCATTACCTGCCGTTGGCCCAGGCGCTGGCTGCGCAGGGAATCGCGGTATACCTGCATGAGTGGCGCGGCAATGGCAGCAGTTCGCTGCGGCCTTCGCGCATACAGGATTGGGGCTACCGGGAAATCCTCGAACAGGACCTGCCGGCCAGCCAACAGCTGCTGTTCCAACATGACCAGCAAGACCGCGTGCTGCCGTGGATCGTAGGCGGCCACAGCCTGGGTGGGCAGTTGGCGTGCCTGCATGCCGGGCGTTTCCCCGCCGATTTCGAGCATCTGTGGCTGGTGGCCAGCGGAACGCCGTGGTGGCGCAGCTTCCCTGCCCCGCGCGGCTGGCTGCTGCCACTGGCCTACCGCTTCCTGCCTTGGCTGGCGCGGCGCAACGGCGTGCTGCCAGGCCGCCGGCTCGGCTTTGGCGGCAATGAAGCACGCGGCCTGATCCAGGATTGGTCGCGCGTGGGGCTGAGCAACCGCTATGCCGCCGCAGGCATGGCCGAGGACCTCGAAAGCCAGCTGCGGCTCGTGCAGGGACAGGCGCGCGCCGTGCTGATGGCCGATGACTGGCTGGCACCTACGGGATCTATGCAGGCCCTGCTGGCCAAGCTGCCCGACGTGCGGGTGACGACCTCCGTGCTGGATGCCGCCATGCTGCGCACGCGTGCCGACCACTTCCACTGGATGAAGGCGCCGCAGGCGGTTGCACAGGCGCTGTTGCGTTCATTTGACTGAAATTCTTCACAAAGGCGTTGACGGATGCAGCGGTAATCCGCATAATTCCGCTCCTGTTGCAGGGCGCCCGTAGCTCAGTTGGATAGAGTACCTGGCTACGAACCAGGCGGTCGGGAGTTCGAATCTCTCCGGGCGCACCATCAACAGGAACACCAACCCGCCGTTGGTGTGAGTAACAGGAAAATCGCTGTCACATGCGCCCGTAGCTCAGTTGGATAGAGTACCTGGCTACGAACCAGGCGGTCGGGAGTTCGAATCTCTCCGGGCGCACCAGTGACGCGATCATCAACGCCGCCGTTGATGCAGCAGTAAAAGGCAGTACACCGTGCGCCCGTAGCTCAGTTGGATAGAGTACCTGGCTACGAACCAGGCGGTCGGGAGTTCGAATCTCTCCGGGCGCACCAATATTCGAAGAAACAGCAGGCCTCGGCCTGCTGTTTTTTTTGCATGCGCCACCTGCCGCTGCGCTCGCCGAACATGGGTCGGCGCTACCGGGCTCAGCGCATCGCGTGCCACCAGGCCTCCAGCGTGCCCGGCGTGCGTAGCCGTTCGCGCCACCAGCGCAGGGCCGCGCCATCTTCGCCAGTGCGCCATGCCAGCCAGAACGTTTCCTCCGGCTTGTGCTCTTGGACCTCACGGATCACCAGTTCACCCCGGTCCACCGCCGCACGCGCGCACGGCGCCGGCAGGAAACCAAAGCCGATGCCCTCGCGCTGCAGCCGCAGCTTGCTGGCCATGTCCGGCACGCTGAGGGTTTCCTGCCCCATCAACAGGCCAACGGTTCGCGGCAACAGCCGACGCGCCGAATCGGAAACGGCGATCGCACAATGCTCCACCAGCTGCTCGCGACGCAGCACGCCAGGCACTGCGGCCAGCGGATGGCCCGGCGCGATCGCGAATACGAACTCGACGCTGCCCAGCGGCTCCACCACGTAGCCCCCACCGCTGGGGCCCTCGCCCGCCGCGCCCACCAGCAGGTCCGCGCGACGATCCAGCAGCGCTTCCCAGGTACCCGACAGGGCCTCGCCGATCAGCCGCAGGCGGGTCTGCGCCGCGACGTCACGGAAGGCCCGAATATCCGGGCCCAGCAGCCAGGTCGGGAACATCGAGTCCACCGCCAGGGTCAGTTCGGCCTCCCAGCCAGAGGCTACCCGGCGTACCCGCAGCTCCAGCTCGCGCGCCGCCCGCAGCAGGTGGCGGCCCTCATCCAGCAGCGCCCGCCCGGCCGGGGTCATCTCCGCGCGTGGCCCGACCCGGTCGAACAACTGCACGCCCAGATCCTCTTCCAGCTTGGCCACGGTGTAGGAAATGGTCGAGGGCACCTTGTGCAGCGCCTTGCCGGCCGCAGCGAACGAGCCGCGACGGTCAATGGCGTCCAGGATCTGCAGGGCGTCGAGGCTGAGCTTGAGCATTCGAAATTTTCGATGATGGCTTGCGAAACTATCCGTTTTTCAAAGCGCTAGGGCAAGCGGATACTTCTTCGCGACGGGTAACCACAGGCCTGCACGGCCACGAGGTCCCACGTCGAAACCATCGAACAAGGAGCACCACCATGATCCAGATCCGTAAGAGCGCCACCCGCGGCAAGGCCGACCATGGCTGGCTGAACTCCATGCACACCTTCTCCTTCGCCAATTACTACGACCCTCGCTACACCAGCTTCGGCCCGCTGCGGGTGATCAACGAAGACAAGGTGATCGGCGGCCAGGGCTTCGGCACGCACAGCCACAGCAACATGGAAATCATTTCCTACGTGCTCGGCGGCGCGCTGGAGCACAAGGATTCGATGGGCACCGGTTCGGTGCTGCGCTACGGCGATGTGCAGCGCATGAGCGCCGGCAGCGGCGTCAGCCACAGCGAGTTCAACCATTCGGCCGATGAGACGGTGCACTTCCTGCAGATCTGGCTGTTCCCGGACCAGGAGAACATCGCGCCGTCCTACCAGGAAACCAACTTCAGCCCCGAGGACAAGCGCGGCCAGCTGCGCTTGATCGCCTCGCCGGACGGTGCCGGAGGTTCGCTTCTGATCCACCAGGATGCACGCATCTACGCCACCATCCTGGATGGCGCACAACGCCTCAACCACACCCTGGCGAGCGGTCGCGGCGCCTATGTGCAGGTCGCGCGTGGCCAGCTGCAGGTCAGCGGGATCACCCTGGAAGCGGGCGATGCGCTACAGGTGCGCGACGAATCCCAGCTGACACTGGAAAACGGCAATGATGCCGAGGTGCTGGTTTTCGACCTGGCGCTGTAATGCTCCGCATCACCTGACCTCTCGTGGCCTGCAACACGGCATGACGGGTCAGGCGGTCGCGCAGCATGAAGCCGACGAGGCGGCATCAAGAGCGAAAAAAAAAACGCCCGCAGACAGTATCTGCGGGCGTTTTCATATATGGCGGAGCGAGAGTCCGTGGCTGCGCCCTTCGCAGGCGTCCGCTTCTCTTCGCCAAACAGGTCTCATCCCTTGAGACGCCTAGGTCTCACTATTCGCAGAGATTCGCTAGCCTTCGCTTCAATCGGCGGCCGGCGGGCGGGTACATGGATGGGTAGAGGAAGAAATGGCAGTAAAGATGAACCGCCTGACGGCGCGCCGCGTGGCCACAATCACTGACCCTGGCTATCACGCTGACGGCGCAGGGCTGTACCTGCAGGTCACCGCTTCTGGGGCGAAGAGCTGGGTGCTCCGCTACCGCTTCGAGGGTCGCCGGCCAGAAATGGGTCTCGGGCCCCTGCACGTCATTGGCCTGGCCGAAGCACGTGAAGCAGCGGCCGCTGCCCGCACGATGATACAGGCTGGGACCGACCCCCTCGCTGACCGCCGAGCTGCGTCGGTCGTCGCGGCAGCGATACCCACGTTCTGGGAGGCAGCAGAAGCCTATATCCAAGAGCGCCGCTCCGGCTGGTCAAATCCCAAACATGCCGACCAGTGGACGAACACGCTGGAGGCCTACGCCCGCCCCCTGCTCGGCAACATGCGCGTTGATCGCATCGACACTGATCACGTGCTTGCAGTGCTTCGGCCGATCTGGACGGTTAAAACCGAGACCGCCAGTCGGGTGCGGCAGCGAATTGAGGCGGTCCTTGACGCCGCCACCGTCCAGCGCAAGCGTAGTGGTGAGAACCCAGCTCGGTGGAAGGGACACCTGGCGATGATCTTGCCCAGGCCCACCGCGGTGACCAAGGTGGAGAATTTTGCTGCCCTTCCCTACGCCGCGCTGCCCGGTTTCATGGCCGAACTGCGCGATCGCCAGGGTGAGGCTGCGCGTGCCTTGGAGTTCACGATCCTAACAGCAGCACGAACGGGCATGACGCTGGGGGCTGTGCCGACGGAACTAGACATTTCCAATGGAACATGGACCGTGCCTGGCGAAAGGATGAAAGCAAAAGTTGAGCACACGGTCCCGCTCTCAAAACCGGCCCTCGCAATCGCAGAGATGAGGTCCAGCGGGAAGCTGTTGTTTCCCAACGATCTGAGCGGGGAGCCACTGAGTGAGAACGCCATGTCAGCCCTGCTGAAACGCATGGGCTTCGGCCATATTACCGTCCACGGATTCCGGTCCACGTTCAAGGACTGGGCTGGAGAAACGACCGAATTTCCTGATGACCTATCTGAGGCAGCGCTCGCACACCGTATTCGAGACAAGGCCAAGGCAGCCTACAAGCGAGGCACGATGCTCGAAAAAAGGCGCAAGATGATGGAGGCGTGGGCTGATTACTGCGGATATTGAAGCGGGTTATACGCACTTGACCGTAAGCGTGAAACCTACTGTTCGGGGTCTTCTCGAAGCAGCCCACCTTCCACAGGAACCGGCCGGCCAAGGAACAAGTATTTCGGCTTGCCGTCGCCAACTTTGGTAGTCCTGACGTTGATCGACGAGCGGACCATCCGGGTCTGATGGAGGTCACTCAGATCCCCTACTGATCGGTCTACCTTACCCCTGATCACCTCGCCAACTTCCGTACGGAACTCAATTGAGCGCGTGACCGGAAGAACGCCCAGCAATGCGCCATACAGCACTTCGTCAGCCTCAACGATGTTCTCATCGCTAAGCCTAGCGACACTCTGCAGGACCTCGAGATGATTGTTAAAAGTGAAGGTTCTACGTTCTGTAGCAACGGTGCACAGAGCCCCGTGGGCGGCTAGAACATCAGCAAATGAGCGGACCGCGACGATAGCCCGGCGATCGAGATCAACAGCCACCTCGGCGAGAGCATCATCCTCTTCAACCGATGATGCCTCTAACAGCGCAATGGCCTTCGAAACCGCGTCTTCCACGTTGCCGCCTTCGATTAATGCCGGATTCCTGCCTTCCAGCTCAAACCCAAAGGAACCAATCGCAGTCCCGGTGATCAGCATGTCGAAGTCCTCTCGAGCAGTTACCGGCCCCCGCGGAGCCAAGTTACCTCGAAGGGATGCGCCAACTGCCGAAACTGCATCGCTGAAAGCAGCAACGGCCTTTGCACCGAATGCCGCCGATATGCCATAAGTGCCGACGACCGGTGATCCTTTGAACGTAAGCTGGGACTGGAAGTGCGTCGCTGGCGCCGCATCGATCTTTGCGATCAACTCCTGGCGTCGCCGCTCAAGGCCAAGCCTTGAAAAGACGTCATCATCACCGACCAACTCCAAAAGCCGGCTAACCTCTGCAATTTCACTTCGAACTGATTCTTTCTCAGAGTTTCTCACGGGGCTACTCCGTTCGCCGCCAGCAAGCCGGACGCCACGCCATCGTAGGCAGGATCTAGGTCAACCTGCAAAAACCCTTTCCACGCACCGCTTCGCGTGTGGCCCCAGACCCCAGACCAATATGCGGACTGAGCAACGAGCAAGTGAGGCGACGTATCAAGGCTCACGACATACGCGTCACACATAAATGTTTGTTTGGCAAGATTGGCTTCGAAAAGTTCTGGATGAGCGGCCACAACCTGACCTGGATCCACGTGAGCGGGAACCCTTACGAACGTAACGACGTCGATGTCTCCCGGCGGCCTTCCCTCTAGCATCTCGACATCCGAGCAAAAGCTACCATCAATCCACTGGAAACCTTCTTGCAAGCCCACCGCGTGAAGCCCAGCCCTATACTTTAGAAGCCCCTCCACAATCTGACGTCTTGCTTGCGTGCCCACAAGCTGAGTCGCCAGGTCTGCAACTGTCACTTTGTAGGGGGAACGCGGATTCGCGGCCACAGGAGCATGAGCGTCATGTGGCGGAAGAAAACCAGACGAAGTCCAAGCAGGGATTGACAATTTGACGTCCGGTGTCGTACCAAAGCTTAACGGTACTGCATCGCATACCTGACGGCAACTCAGCGCAGCATCCATGCTCGAGATCCGCGACCCTCACCCGGCTCCGAAGCGCTTTGCGCCCGCCGCGTGCAGCCTCCTCCGTGCGCTCGGATATGGCAGTATCAGACGTAGCCGCAGTCGCTGACCCTTGGCTTTTACTAGCCCCGCATCCGAATTTCCGAATTAGTGAGCCTATCCGAGATGGCGACGCACGAACTTACGCAACCGGCTTTTGACTACATCACCACGGAGAGCTACAGAAAGCTGCTCACGAATGACCACGAGGAGCTTGAAAAATGCCTATCAAGCGGGGCGTGGAAAGCAGCTCTGGTGTTGGCTGGCAGCATCGTTGAGGCCTTGCTGGTTGAGCATCTGGAGTGGGTAGGAACGAAGAAGGGGGAAAAAAGTCCACATAACATGACTTTTGACCAAGCGATCGATGCATGCGTGGGTGCCAAACAGCTTTCGGAAACAACTGGAAAGGTTTGCGGCGCAATCAAAGACTACCGCAACCTGATTCATCCCGGTCGGATATTGCGCAATAAGGGAACAGCGCCCGACCAGAGCAATGCAATGATTTCTGCCGCGCTGGTAACTAAGATTGCCGGCGAGATCTCGTCTGTTCGCAGTGCTCAAAGCGGACTCACTGCTGACCAGCTACTCAGAAAGATCGAGACAGACAGTGGATGCATGCCGATCCTGGTTCACTTGGTGCGCGCCATGCGTCAATCGGAGACTGAGAGACTGATCGCCAGCGTCCTGCCCGACGCATACACGAAGCATAGTCTCGATGATTCGCTCTACTTGGTCGATCGCTCTGTTCTTTCAAGAATATCGGGAGCGTATCGGCTAGCTGTTGAGCAATCCCCGCTGGCGATCAAGCAAGCCGCAGCGAAGCAATTTAAAGACCTTGTACATGACGGTGCCGAGGCGGAGATCATGCTTTTCAGTGAGGCCTTCTTCCGCCCAGCTGACATCGAGCATCTCGAGTCGGAGGATCGGAGCATCGTAATCGATTACCTAATCGGCAACGTTGTTGGACGGACCGATGGAGATTTCCGTCAGACCCAGGGTTTAGCACGCTTTCTCAGCCCTGAACAGGTTGGAGGGTGGCTTAGCGCTTCTCTCAAGCAAGTGCTAACTAGCGAGGCAATGCCAAATGCAACGCAGTACTTGACCTTTGAGCTTCCGACTCTGCCCGAAGATACTAAGCCGAAAGCGACCGCGCATTTAAAACAGCTCGCGCGCGCACATAAATCGAGAGGTAACACCAAGTACCAATCAACTCTGACAGAGCTAATGGAGTGGGTTGATTTCCCTTTCTGACACAACTACCTGTCCATAGTTCGAACGTCTTCCCCCCAGGCAGCAGCCCTGATTGGGCTAAGCGGATGATTGGAGCGGAAAACCGACCTTCGGCGGCCGCGCCAAACATGCCCTTCCACGCCCATATAGATCAGATAGTTACAGTCTCATAGGGTGACACTTCGCAGGCGCCAGCGGGGTCAAAGCGAGCGGCAATCTGCCTCATCGTCGCCGCCTCGGTCCGCAGGCGATCAGCGCTTCTGCGCCTCCGCGCACGTGCCTCCCACCCTCCGTCCTTCTCCCGCTCCAACAACTTGGCCTGTTCTTCGAGCGAGGCACTGCGTGCGCGCGCCCAGCGCGCCTTGCTGATGTTCGTATTTGCCATGGACCTATGGTGATGAGGTGCCGTCGCATGAACCGATACGCAGGCAACGGCAGCTGACTGCGTCAGTGGTGCCCCATCACGTCGCCTGGGTCCAGCTGCTTCCCCCTGCCCCGCAGCACGACGTGGTCCTGGATCCACTGCAGCTTCTTCGCCACCTTCCGGCGCAGCACCTGCTCATGGCGCAAGGCCCATAGCTCGCACCCGCGCCGGCCGGCATCGAACGAGCTGCACGGCCTGAGCAGCAGCGGGGCATGCAGCCCATCCTCGGGATTCAGCCTAGCCAGCCACGACCCGTCGACACGCTGCTGCATCGAGGCCACCTGCACCCCGTGCAGGAATAACCCCGTCGGCAGCGTGTCCAGACGGCACCGCGGCTTCCAGCAGAAGCCTTCGGGCATCGATGTCAGGGTCTGTGTGTCGGCATCCATGGGGCCGGAGCATAGGCCGGGCCAGTCTCACGGGCCGATACCATCCGCCCCCCCTCAGGGGGCCAAGGGCCGGTCGACCCAGTGGGGAACCGTGAGACGCGCCAAACGCTCAACGCCAGACTCCGGCTCTCCCTCGTCCCGAGACTTCCGCAGCACAAGCCGTGACCAGTCAGCGTCGGCCACGCCGTGGATATCCGACGGCTCCGCCGGCAATAGCTGCATCGACCAGTACGGGAAAAAGCGCCGGCCAGGAAAGCCGCGCCCCAGCTCGGCCAAGTCGAAGTGAGAGCGGGAGTTCTGCACCCTGGCGAAGACTACTGCCATGCCGTCTCGAGGACCTTCGAGGTACTGTAAAAATCGACTGCCGTCGAAAAGCAACAGTCCGGTCACTCCTGCTTGCACATTGAAGGCTGCGGCAGAGCGCGCCAGCTGGTCGACGGCATCGAGCCCAAGCGCAGGGCTTGCCCGACTGGTGTACGAGATAGCCTGAATTGGCACAGCGGTCCCTGAGCTGGCGTGAGCGAAATGCAACAATCCCCTGTGCTTGCTGTGAGCCTGCCCGTGGTTAAGCTAGAGGTCAATTTAATGGCTCGTGCCTAGTATGAACTAGTCATCATTACGACTGCGGATATAGATGCAGCCCGGCATCTCCCCGGGGGAGTCATCCTCATCTGCCCGAGCTGTGGCGCCCGGGAGGCGGTTGCAAATGCCGGACTTGGCAACCAGCCCAAAAAGGCTTGATCGCTCGCGCATGAGCGAGCGTGCCTAGGCCTTCTCGGTAAGCGTAAGCATGTGATCCACCGCAGTGGGCCGCGCGACTGTTCCCCTCCGCACGAAGCCGTTCCAATCCCCCGAGGCAATCTGGCCGAGGCTTGAGCGGTCAGCGCCGATGAGCATCATTGACCAGGACGGATAGAAGCGAGCGCCGACGATCCCCCCGGCTAGCAGCATTATCTCTTTGTGGCTGGTGGCACCACATACACGCCGGAAGGCAGCTTCTACGCCGGCCGCGGGCCCCTCTAGGTACTGCAGGAATCTCTGCCCATCGAACAGGAGGATGCCGGTGACATCAGCTGTCGCGTTGAAATTCGCGGCATCCGAGACAAGTGCATCCAAGTCGTGCTCGCCCAAGCGTTCGGACTTTTGACTCACGTAAACCAGAGCTCGAACTGGCATCACCACCTCCCTAGGGGGGCCTCCACGATACGCACTCGGCAGCTATGCGGTCGTGACGGCTGCTACAGCATGCTTTCGCAGACAGCTCACAATCGGCGCGTTAGACAAGAGCCATGTGCGGCCGATTCGTCCAGACCCCGATATTCAAACCTGACCAGCTCGGCCTGCCCGACTTGGCGCAGGACCTACTCGAGCTGCCGCCCAGCCACAACCTGGCACCGACCCAGCGCGCGTCGGTCATCCTCGATCGCGGCACGGGCCGCCAAGTCACCCGGCTGGCATGGGGTCTGCTGCCCTTCTGGGCCAAGGCCAAGGGGCTGCAGGGCTCGACCATCAACGCCCGGATCGAAACCGTGGCCACAAAGCCGGCGTTCCGGACTGCGTTCAAGAAGCGCCGTTGCGTGGTGCCCATGGCCGGCTACTACGAATGGTCGGTCAGCCCCGAGGACGGGAAGAAGGATCCGTGGTTCCTGCACGCGGCCGGGCCGCTGCTGGCTGCCGGCCTGTGGGAAGACACCAGCCCTATCCTAGCCGAGGGCAACCTCGGCACCTTCACCATCATCACCGGCGACAGCAGCGGCGTGTCAGCGGACATCCACGACCGCATGCCGGTGTGGCTGCAACCTGACCAGGTGGACGAGTGGATGGCCGCGGAACCCGACGACGCCCTGGCGATGCTGCTGGCCAGCGAGGCTCCGGCGATGGAGGCCTACCGCGTCAGTCGCGCGGTCAACTCGCCCAGGAACAACGTGCCGGATTTGCTCGCGGCCGTTGCGTAGGCGTTGCCAGGCCCTTACGCAGCCTCTTCGACCGGATCAGCTGGCGCCTGTGCCTCGGCGTCCGGCTCCTCGACCTTGACCGCCTCAAAGCGGTAGGTGGAGCCGACCTCGAGCGGGGAAGACACGGCCAGCGGCACCGTCATGGTCAGCTGGGGCGCCCCGATACTGGCCTCCGGCAGGAACTGCAGGGTGGCCACGCCAGGCTGACTCGCGGACTCGGTACGCTGGTTCAACGTGGCCGCGAAGCTCATGGCGGTCGACGCGCCACCGGTGCCGCCTTCACCTGGTTCAACCTTCACGGCTGTCCAGTTGTAGCGGGCGCCGACCTCCATGGCTGCGGCGGTCGCGGGTGCAGTGGAGAGGGTGAGCTGCTGCGTGCCGATGGCCTGCTGCGGGACGAACTGCAGGATGACCACGCCACGCTGGCCAGCGCTCTCGGTGCGGAGGTTCAATACGGTATCGAAATTCATGTGTGCCACCTCTTGGAAAAGATGGACCGCGCACGCGCCGGCGGCCCTGCAGCGTTACTGCTCGATGGAAACCAGCGACAGGCTCTGGGTGACGTTCTGCGTATCAAAGGAGCCCGACTGGTGGGTAACGGTTCGCTCGCCGTAGTCGGCGACCACTGCCCGGTAAGTACGGCGAGCGGTGCCGTCGCTCTGGTCGTTCAACGTGTACGACCCGGACCAGTACGACTCGGCGCTGTCACTGCCGTCGAGCTGGTTGAAGATGTTCACGTCACCGCCCACCGTGAACTGAACCCACAAGCCTTCGCCCTGCCCTTCCACCTGGCGGAACACCTGGATGACGGCGTAGTTGGAGCCCCCGCCGGCGACGAACCCGGTGTTGCCACCTGCCCACTTTGTCCGGCTGATGTTGCGCTGGAAGCTGACCACGACGTTCTTGTTGCCGCCGTTGGTGTCGAAAGGCCCCACCTGGACGTTGTTGCCCACGGTCTGGATGCTGGTGGACTGGTTGGCATTGCGCCGCACACCGGCCGCCAAGGCGCCGCCCCAGTAGGCATTGCCGTTGACGTCCATCCACATCGTGGCAATGCCCTTGCTGGCATTGCCGGCGCCGACGTTGGGACCGAAGTAGTCCATCAAGCCGTCGGGGCCGAACCCGTTGCCCACGATGCGCTGGACGTTGCCCCGCCAGACACGGAGATAGCCGTCGCGCAGCTCCAGCCCGTCAACCGCGCCTGGGCTCAGGACATTCAGCACGCTGGCCAGCAGGTTGATCTCGCTGGTCGTGCCGCTGTTCTTCACCTGCATGCCGCTGACGTTGCCGTTCACGTCGGTCATCAGGTTGATGCTTGCATGGTCCTCCGAACCGCCAGCGGACCAAGGTGACGGCTGGGTCTGATTGTCGGGAACCTGTTCCAACATCGGGCGAACAGCCCACAAGTACGGATCGCCACCGAAGTCCGCGTGAGCCCGGGCACGCCAGCCCATGCGGACGGTGCGCGTGGTCGGTGGTGCGATCTGTGACACGAACTGGCGCGGCATTTCGGCCAACGACGGGCTGCCGCCCAATGAGTAACCGACTCGCTCAGGGTCGGTCCACTCGCCCACGTTGTTGCCCGCATTGTCATAGAACGCGAGATAGCAGCACGTAGCGCAGCGATGGCCATTCAAGTACACCGATGCGATGTAGCGCTTGCCCGGCTGTGCGGCAATCACATTTTCGTTCGCCACCAGACCGAAGCGGCTCTGCCCGGCGGGCGGGAAACCCGGGCCACGAAATCCCAAGCTGTTCATTCCCTTGGGCCAGAATCCGGGGTCAAGATAGTTCTTTTCGATTTCCTGATAGAAGCCGTTGTCGTTCCACAGGAAGCCCCACGGCTTGCGCCCGCCTTCGGAGAATGACGCGTTGGTCAGCAGGTTGCCGCCACCGGTAATGTTCGCGCTGACCTTGGCGTCCAGTTGGATAAGCGCCGAAGAAGAGGCCTTGCCGCCGACCTCTGCCTGCACCTGGTTAATCTGCGTGGTGTGCGCGTTGAGCACGCCGTCAGCGGCCTGTACCCACGCGTTGGTGGCCGACAGGCCACTGGCAGTAGCATCGGCGACCGAGCGAGCTGCGGCCGCGGCAGCAGCCGCATCGGCAGCGGCCTTGTCCGTCACCGCAACCCACGCAGAGCCGTTCCAGCGCTTGGGCGTGTTGGCATTGCCCGTCGTGTCGATCCACAGGTTCTGCGCCAGCCGATCCGCCGCAGCCGGCGCGGCGGCCTGATACAGCACCTTGCCCTTGGCCCCGGCCGCGTCAGCTGCAGCCTGGGCAGCAGCCTGAGCCGTTCCGGCCTTCGCGTCGGCGGCGCCGGCAGCGGCGCTGACCGTGGTGATGGCCTGGCCCTGCGCGGTGACGACGCTGTCGATCAGCGTGACCTTGCCGTCAAGCGTGCTGGTAGCCTGCGCCGCCGCCGTGGCCGTCTGCTGGGCGTTGTAGGCCTCTGTCACATCCATCAGCACGAAGTCATCCCACAGCAGCTGCGTGGCTGCCGTGGTGGCGGCTGCGCTGTTCAACTGCAGGACCGCGCGGTTCTTCCCGGCTGCCACCCGCAAGTAGCCGCTGACCTTCGTCCACTCGGTTTCAGAAATGGAACTCAGGTTCAACGACTGGAAGGGCGGGTAGGTCTGCAACGCGCCGTTGTCGCTCAGCTGGAAACGAAGCTGCACCGTGCCCGCTGCCGGGCCTACTCGCTTGGCCCACGCTTCGCAGTAGTAAACGCGGTCAGGCTGAACTTCGAAGACTTGGATTTGCGTGCTTCGAACATTTGACGCGAAGCTCAGCTGCAGTGCGTTGGCCCCGGTGCGGCCGCCGGCCACGCTGACTGCCCAGGAGTGGATCACAGTACCGACCGGGCGCAGCTCGAAGCTGCCGTCTACGACCATGTTGCTGCCAGAGCGCAACGCGCGGTCCAGATTCACGTTGGCCGCGGCAAGATCGACCTGCACATTGGTGATCGAGTTGCCCTGAGCGGTAACGGCGCCCTCCAGGCTGGTGACCTTCGTGGAGAGGCCGCTGGTGACGGCCGCATTGGCGGCGAGCCCACTGCTGATCTCACCCGCCGATGGCGCGTAGCCCGTGGCCACCTCGCCAACCTGCCCCTGGACGTTGTCCACTTCGAACCACTGGTCTGGGACATTGGCGCCGTACACGCGCACGTAGCACTGCACGGTGACCGCGCCGACCGGAGCCGTCACCACCAGCTGCTTGCGTTCCCAGTTCTCGGTGACCACGTAGGGCTCGCCGCCGGGCGTGCCGCTGTATACGGACGTGCCGTCGGCCCTGAAGATGCGCATCTGCAGGAACACACGCACGCCAGGGGTGCCGCGCACGTAGGCGGTGAGCACGAACTTCTTGCTAGCGTCGATGCGCGAAGGCTGAACGCTTCCATTGCTGACGGTCTCGTAGTAACCCGAGGTCGGCAGGTTGGCGATGTCCCAACGGTAGGCCTTCGTGCTGTTGGGCAGAATCGAATCCACGAAAGTGCGCGCAATCGTGGCGCTTCCTGTGCCTCCACTTCCGGAGGTCCAGCCGGCACTGCTCCCAAGCCCGTTGGTCCCGTCCCAGCTGCTGTTGCCGATCTGGTTGTCGCCGCCGATGTTGCCCAACTGCGACTGCACGGCAGTCATCGCCGCGCCTTGGCTGCTGATCTGGCCATCGTGGACGTCTACACGCCCCGTCAGGCTCTGCAGGGCCGCGTTGGACGCCTTGCCCGCCACCTCCTGCTGGGTCTGGGTCAGCGCCGCGCCCTGGGCCGTCACCTGGCCTTTTACGTTGGTCACCTCCGTGGTGAGCGCGGCGGTGGACAGGGCATTGGCCGCAACCCGGGTCTGCAGGTCGCCGATGCTGCCTGGCGTCTGCACCACCACGTCATCGATCAGCACATAGGCGCTGGTGAGCGGACGGATGCTGCCGGCGGCAAAGCGCAGATAGAGCTGCTGCGGGTTGAAGGTGCTCGGAACGGTCCAGGTGTAGGACCGCGATGCCCACGCGCCGCCGACCGCATTGATCCAGTTCGACCAGCTCTGCACCCACCCAGTCGGGTTCCCCAGGCTGGGAATGAACCCAACGGTGACCGAATCCGTGCCCGTGATGTCGTCGCTGCTCTTGGTCCTGAAATTGACCGTGATCGCGTCGCCGGGGTTGATGGTGATCGGCGTCGTGTTCGCCACCCGAATAGACCCTGCGCCGGAGCGCAGCGCCTTCTCCAGCGGGTCCCAACTGAAGCTGCTCCCCGAGCCGGAAGCCGCCCAGCTGGAAGTGTCAACGTCGAATGCGCCATTGGGGATGGCATTGAAGCTGCGCAGCACGCCGTCCAAGCCACTCTTGACGTTGGTGATGGACTGGGCGTTGGCGTTGTCGCGCTCGATGCTGGCCCGCTCTACATCGCTGACCGACGCTTGGCTGGCCAGCTGGCCGTTGCCCGCCGGCAGGCGGCCTTCGATGAGGCTGGTGCGCTCGGTGATGATCCGGTCGCCCTCGATCCGCGCCGAGTTGACCTGCCCGATCATGCCCTGCGCGGCCGCGGCGTCGTTGCCGGCGTAGTCGCCGCGCAACTGCACCGCCAGGGTGTTGCGCTGGGTCGCCTCGGTGGCGTCAGCGGTCTGGCGCGCCAAGGTCTCCTGCTGGACCAGCGCAACGCTGGCGCCGGGCGTCGGGCGGCCGATGGCGATGTAATCGAACAGCAGGTAGGCGGTCGCCGTCTGGTTGCTGGCCAGCGACAGCCGGATCTGCCTGACGGGCGAGGCTCCATTCCACGGCACGTTGTCCACGTCGAAGGTGGCCATGCCGTTGGCGTCGAAGTTCGGCGCCGGGATGGTCACCGACTTGGCGGTGTTCCAGGTGGTGTCCGCGTTGGTGATCCACTGGACCAGGCCCCGCCAGGTTGGGGTGCCAACGCGCTGCAGGCGCAACTTGATGAAGCGGTACGCCGCGCCGTCCACCGCAAGCGCGGCCGGCGAGGTGATGTACGGATTGCTGGCCTGGTTGGCCGGCCGCAGCCAGCCGTCCACGATGGTCGGCGTGCCGTTGCCGGTCCAGCCTTCCACGGTGGCGTCGAAGTACCACACCTGCTTGCTGTCGAACTGCGTGCCGCTGCCGGCGGCGACCGACGACACCTGCCGCGCCAGCGACTCGACATCGCTCTGCCGCGCAGTGGTCTCCACCGCGATATCGGCCTTCCATTCCAGCTTCGCGTTGAGCATCGCCTGGATCCGGGCGGCCTCTTCTTCGGCCACGTCCTCGGCCACGGCGACCACCCGGTCCCGGACGCTCTGCACGTCGGCCAGGCGTAGGGCCGATTCGTTGACCAGGTTGACCTGCGCTTGCGCGAAGGCAGCCGCCCGCTCAGCAGCCTCAGCGGCGTCACGCGCAATGCTGTCAGCGCGATCGCGGTCGATCTGCTGCTGCTGCTCGACCTGCTTCTGGATCTGCTCCTCGAGCGAGTCCTCGATACCGCCGATGACCTCGCCCAGGTTCGCCGGCAGGGTCTTGGCCAGCACCTGCATGCCGGTGGACAAGGTGCCAGCGGTGTTGCGCGACCGGCAGGCGAAGGTCCACTCGCCCGCCGGCGGCAGGACAGCCTCGAAGGCAGACGCGTGATAGCCGTCGTCGCCCAGCGGGGTCATTTCATCCCACGCCGGTGCCGCGTGCGTGCCGGCGATGTAGCGGATCTCCACGCCGGCAAAGTTGGCCGACTGGATGGTGTCGCTGAAGAAGCCCCAGGTATAGCGGCGTACACCGCCGCTCAGCTGCTCAACGTCGAACAAGTCCACCAGCACCGGCGGCGCGTCGGCGCCCCGGGTCGTGTAGATCACCGAGGCCGCCACGCCGGCGCTGCCGTCCGGGCTGTAGGGGCGCACGGTTACGGGATAAGTGCCGGCCCCCGGGATGCGCCACGTCGCAGTGCGGGTGACGGTCCTGGCCACTTCCTCGAGCGCCGCATTGCCGTCCAGATCGGAAAGCACCACGGTGTCGCCCACCGGGCCGGTGATGGCGAAGCTGGCCTGCAGCTCGGTGTACTCGGTGTCGCCCTGCACCACCTGGCGCTCGGTGATCTTCAGGTCGCTGGCCACCGGCCGGGTCTGCAGCAGGGATTCGTTCGGATCCCGCACGTACTCGCCGGTCTTCACGTAC
>NZ_PJAY01000058.1:0-65591 GCF_002836635.1 Stenotrophomonas sp. Bg11-02 | reverse complement strand
CACGCAGGCCAGCCCTCAACCCCCCCACCCCGACCCCCATCCGCGCACACGCGCGGCTGGCCAGGCCATCCGGCAAGGCGCGGCGGAACAACGGCGCCGCGCCCTGCAGCACGCGCATCGAAGCGCGCGCCTGCAGCCGTTGCCGCGTCCCCTGTTCCAGCATCTCGCCTGCCCACGGCGGCAGCAGCGCCGCCGCCGCCCCCAGGAACACATCGCGCGAGAGGCCCGGCACCGGTACCGGCAGCCGCACCGACTGCAATACCTGCAGCACCTCGCGGGCCCGCCCATCCAACCGCAGCTGCGGTTGCTGCAGCGCAAACCAAGCGTCCACTTCTGCTTCGCTGCGCGGCACGCCGGTGGCGCCCAGCGCCTCGGCCACGCGCCGGTATTCATCGTAGTAACGGTCGGCCAGCGGCCCGGGCACCGCACGCCCGTAGCGCCGGAAACCCTGCAGGAAACCATAGGCTTCGGTCACGTGCACCCACGTCAACAGCGCCGGATCATCCGCCGCGTAGGGCACGCCATCCACGCTGCCACGTACGTTGGCATGGATGCGGCGCACACGCGAAACCAGCTTTTCCACCTCGGCTGTCGGCGCGTAGGTGGTGCCGGCCACGAACGCGGTGGTGCGGCGCAGCCGGCCGACCAGGTCTTGGCGGAAATTGGAATGGTCATACACCCCGGCCAGCGCACGCGGATGCAACAGCTGCAGCATCAACGCGCACAGCCCGCCCGCCAGCATCGAAGGCAGTTCGGCATGCACCCGCCAGGTCATGCTGTCCGGCCCGAACCAGCCAGGGTCGCCCGCCGGGTGGTCGTAGTCGATGCCACTCTGGCCGCGCGGGAAGGCGTCCAGTACCCAGCGGCGGATCGGGGCGGTCAGCGGAGAGAGCGGAGAAGACATGCGGCGGCTCAGGACTCGTCGGGTCGGCGCAGATTGCGCGTTTCCGGCCCATTGTCGGTCATCGGCGGTGACCGGACGCCTCACAGTGTCCGCCGCAGCGACGGATGTGCGGCCGCAGCACGTTTTCCACTGCGACATCTTGTCGCAGGCCATCCCGCCGATGCTGCATCGCATCACGCCCGTCGGCTGCCTACGTATTCATCCCGGCCGCCCGCGCGATCTTCGCGCCGCCCTTATTGCACCCCTCGCTGGAAGTGCTAGAACTGAATCCGCCTCACCGCTCAACGCATCGCCGCACGTTCCAACAGGGAGCCCGCCATGATTGCTTTGTTCAAAGGTCTAGGATTGTTGTTACGCGACAACGAGCTGTACCACAGTCCGTTCGAAAAACAGGTTGCCCATTGGCGCGGCATGAGCGAACAGCAGATCCGCGACGAGGTCGCCGTGCTGGCGCAGGCGAAGTGCCAATGGCTGATGGCCTCCATCGTCGGCTGGCAGGCCTCCTCCCTGCTTATCCTCGGCCTGATCGCCAACTACCTGTGGCGCGATGACTTCCATATCACCTTCACCCGCGTGGTGATCATCATCGGTTCGTGGGTCTCGATCCTGTTCGTGATCTGGTTCATGGCCAACATGTTCGACCAGCAGGCCGGCTTCGAACGCTGGATGAAGGCCTTCAACAGCCGCGCGCGCATCACCTCCAGCGCCGACAGCGTGGAATGCGTGGCCGATGCGCTGGGCATGGCCGAGCACTATCCGGAAGTGCTGGATTACAAGCAGGCCGTCACCAGCCGGCGTGAGCTGCGCCACGAAGACATCCGCATCATGACCGAGATCGGGCGCATGCGGCAGCACAGCGAACTGGTCGGCCGCCTCAACCACGTCGGCGAAACCAGCAGCCATCGCGACCTCACCCTGCAACCGGCCTTCTGACGGTTACTGGCAGGGGACGCTGGCGCTGCTGCTGACGCAGGTCCTGAAGCATTGTGGCAGGCCTTCCCGCTTCTGCGTGTGGCCAGCGCGGATGTCGAAGGCCTGCAGCATGCCGCGTTCGCAGCGCTGCTGGCCGTCGCAGGTTTCCTTGAAGACCTGGTAATAGCAGCGCCCACTGGCGCTGCGGACGCAGTCGAACGACGCGCTTTCCGCGCGCACCGAGGTGCGGCTGAACAGCTGGTCGATGCCCTGTTCGCTGATGCGGGTGATCGAGGTGCTGGTGACCTTGTCCTGGCAACCGAACAACGACAGCAGGCAACTCAGCACAGTGGTGAGATAACGCATGGCACGGTCCTTCCTTGTTGGCCCGGGGCGGCTTTACATGCCGCGGAACAGGCTCATGAACGGTTGACTGACGGTGAGCGTTTCAGGCCGGTCGCGCAGGCGCAGCACGCCGCGTCCGGTGTCATCGCGGCTGACCGCCGCCACGGCCTTCATGTTGACGATGGTGGAGCGATGCACCTGCCTGAACTGCCGCGCATCCAGCGCCTCCAGCAGCTCGCGCAGCGGGGTGCGCAACAAGCTTTCGCCGGCCGCGGTAACCACCGTGGTGTACTTGTTGTCCGCGCGGAAATACACCACGTCTTCGAGCATGATCAGCACGGTATCGCGTCCATTGCTTGCAGTGATCCAGGCCAGTGGCGGGGCGTCGGCGCGCGGCTGCCCGTTGCCAAGACGCTGCAGCAGCCGCTCCAGCACGGCATCGTCGTTGCGCGCTGAAGGCAGGCGCGCCAGCAGGCGCTCGCGCGTGGCCAGAAGGCGCTCGTCGCTGACCGGCTTGAGCAGGTAGTCCATGGCGCCCTGTTCGAAGGCATCGATGGCGTACTGGTCGTAGGCGGTGACGAACACCACCTGCGTGCGCGGGCTCAACTCGCCCAGCGCGCGCGCCACCTGGATGCCGCTGACGCCGGGCATGCGGATGTCCAGGAACGCGATGTCCGGTTGCTTCTCGGCCAACTGCTCCAGCGCACTGGCGCCGTCTTCGCACTCGGCCACGATGCGCAGCTCCGGCCACAGCCGGCGCAACTGGTCCACCAGCGCACTACGCAGCAGCTCTTCGTCTTCGGCGATCAACGCATCAAGCGGCATGGCGCGGCTCCTTGGCAACCTGCGGCAGGGTCATGGTGGCGGCCACGCCACTGGGGAAATTGGCGACGATCGCCACCCCGGCCTGTTCACCGCAAGTCAGGCGCAGGCGTTCGCGCAGGTTCTTCAGGCCGATGCCGGTACCGCTGGTGCCGTGGCCGAAGCCCAGGCCGTCGTCGGCCACGGTCACGGTGACGTGGTCATCGAAGGCCCGCGCGATGATCCAGATCGTGCCGCCGCCGGGCTTGGGTTCAAGGCCATGCTTCACCGCGTTTTCCACCAGCGTCTGCAGCGCCATCGAAGGCAGCTGCACGCTGTGCAGCGCATCGGGCACCTGCACGTCCACGCCCAGCCGGGCGCCCATGCGGATGCGCAGGATTTCCAGATAGGCACGGGTACGCTCAAGCTCCACGCCCAGCGTGGAAACCGACTCGTCCATGCTCGGCAACGAACTGCGCAGGTATTGGATCAGGTGGCCCAGCATCACGTCCGCACGTGCCGGATCGGTGCGCGTCAGCACCTGCGCATTGGCCAGCGTGTTGTACAGGAAGTGCGGTTCCACCTGCGCGTGCAGCAGGTTCAGGCGCGCGACCGAAAGTTCTTTTTCCACGTGGGTCTGTTCGGCGGCGGCCTGTTCGTCGCGACGCTGGTCGGCCACGCGGCGGCTGACGGCTCGGGTCACGGCCTCGGCGTTCTCGTAGTTGCTGCCCTCATCCAGTGCCAACAGGTCGGCCCACCAGCCGGCATCGGGTTCGAACAACAGCGTCACCGTGCTGGTGCCCTGGCCCGGGGTGATCGTCGCCAGGATGCTGTTGCGCTTGATCGCCAGCCGCGCCGGCAGGTTCCAGCGCGAAGGCTGGCGGCCATTCCAGGGATCCACCCGGCGCACGTACGCACGCACCTGCAGGCTGCCCGATGCGCTCTCGATGTCTTCCACGCGCGGCAGCTCGGCAATGGCCGATTCCAGCAGGGCGAAGGCCGGGCCGGCATCCATCGGCAGCTCGATCTGTCGGCGCTGGCGGCTGGACAGCGTGCTGCCGTCCAGCTTGCCGGCCACCAGCCACACCCGGCGCACATGGGTGATCGCGCTGCCCAGCGCGGACAGCATCAGGAACATCGCCAGCAGCCCGAACACCCAGCCCGGACCATCGTTCATGCCGCTGAAAAGCCCGCTCCAGACCATGCCGGCCACGATCAACGCCGCCGTCCAGGCCAACAGGTGTCGGAAGATCAAGGAGACGCTGGGGAACACGGAGGCTGCCTTCACGAAGGAATGGGCCGAGCATAGTGCGCCAGCCCACCACCGCAAGCACCCGGCGACGAAAGCCGGGAATCAGCCGACCAACCGCCACCTGGCAGTGACGGCCGCTGGCCGTCATCCCTTTGCCCCGGTGGGTGACGACCGTTGGTCGTCACGCTGTTCCCCCGGTAGTGACGGCCGCTGGCCGTCAGCCCCCCGCCTCAGCGGCGCTGTTCAGCACTCTGGTCGCGCACCGCGCGGAACGCTTCTTCGGCGTTCCAGTTCGGCCACGCACGTGAGTTCGCCAGCTCGCTGCCCAAGGTGTACAGCACCTCCAGGTCACGCGCGGCGCCAGCGAACTTCCAGTCCGGCTGCCACTCATCGCCCTGCTGGTGGTAGCGCTTGGCGGTGTAGTCGTCCGATGCCTTCCTGCCCGCCGCGATACCGCCGTCCACCCAGTCCTGCCCGGCCGACCAGGACAGCGCCGGTACGCCACGCTTGGCGAACGGGAAATGGTCGGAGCGGAAGAACAGGCCGGCTTCCGGCTTCGGATCCGGCGTATAGCGGATGTCCCAGCGCTGCGCCACGGTCTTCAGCTGGTCCAGCAGCTCGAAACGCGCAGTGCCGTAGATGCCGAAATCGCGTGACGGACTGAACGGCGCCATGCCATCCATGTTGATCACCGCCACGGTCTTTTCCAGCGGGTACAGCGGATGGGTCGCGTAGTACTCCGAACCCAGCAGCCCCTTCTCTTCGGCAGTCACCGCCAGGAACAACAGCGAACGCTGCGGCCTGGGCGCCTTGGCGAAGCCCCGTGCCAGTTCCACCAGCGACGCCGTGCCGCTGGCGTTGTCCAGCGCCCCATTGAAGATGCGGTCACCGCGGGCATCCGGCTCACCCACGCCGATATGGTCCCAGTGCGCGCTGTACACCACCGTTTCATCAGCGTGCTTGCTGCCTTCCAGGCGCGCGGCCACGTTGTGCGAGGTGATCACCTCGGTCTTCACCGCGTACTTCGCATCCAGGCTGGCACCGGTCAGCGGCACCGGCTTGAAACCGCGCTGCTGCGCCTGCTGCTTGAGCGCCTCGAAATCCAGGCCGGCCGAGCGGAACAGGTCCACCGCGAGGTCGCGCTGGATCCAGCCTTCCAGCAACGGGTGGCTTTCGGCCGGCGTCTCACGCACCACGTCGAACATGGTGTTGGTGTTGGATCCGGCCACGGTGGCCCAGCCATACGATGCCGGTGCGGTCTCGTGCACGATCAGCACGCCGAGCGCGCCCTGGCGTGCGCCTTCTTCGTACTTGTAGGTCCAGCGACCGTAGTAGGTCATGCCCTTGCCGTCGAAGTCGCCCTGGCCGGTCTCGAAGTCCGGATCGTTGATCAGCACCACCGCGATCTTGCCCTTCAGGTCCACGCCCTTGAAGTCATCCCAGTTCTTTTCCGGTGCCTTCACGCCGTAGCCGAGGAATACCAGCGGGGCCTTGCTGATGTCGACCTGGTGGGCACCGTTCATTGCCGCGCGAACGGCGATCTGCTTGCCCTGTTCCAGCGGCACGGCCTTGCCGCCCTGCTGCAGGGACAGCTGCGGGGTGCCGACGATGTCGCCCTTCAGCAACGGCACGGCCTGGGTCCACAGGCGCTTTCCGTCCTGCAGGTCACCACCGGGCTGCAGGCCGGCGGCAGCGAACTGCTGGCTCAGGAAGGCGATGGTCTTCGCCTCGCCGGCGGTGGCCGGTGAGCGGCCTTCGTAGGCATCGGAGGCCAGTTCCTTGACGTCGGCGGAGATCCGCGCGCCATCGAACTTCGGCGTCGCCGCCATCACCGCGGTGGACACCGACAGGGCCAGCACGCTCATTACCACTCGCTTCATTGCTCTCTCCAGCAGGGACTGCGACAAGACCTCGAGTGTAGCCGCTGCATGCCCCGGTAGTGACAGCCGCTGGCCGTCAATCCCAAGCGTCACCCAAACGCATCCGCGCGCGCCACCAGCGCCTCGCGTTCGCGCGCGTTTCCACTCAACCCAGCCGCGTGCAGGAACGCAGAACGCGCATCCTCATCACGCCCCAGCCGGGCCAGCACTTCTCCCCGCACTACCCACAACGGCGCATGTGCCTGCAGCCTCGGTTCCAGCAGCAGCGGCTGCAGCTGCCCCCAGGCCACCAGCGGGCTCTCCGCGCGCAGCACCGCCACCACCCGGTTCAACGCCACCACCGGGCCCGGCTGCACCTGCAGCAGACGGTCGTACAGCGCCGCTATCGCCGCCCAATCGGTGTGCGCGGCAACCCGCGCACGTGCATGGCAGGCCGCGATGCCGGCCTGCAGCACATAGCGGTCGTCGTCACCGCGCAACTCCCGCGCACGCTGCAGTGCCGCCAGCCCACGCTCGATCTGCAGCCAGTCCCATCGCGCGCGGTCCTGCTGTTCCAGCAGCACCGCACGCCCGTCCGTATCGGTGCGCGCGGCGCCGCGCGAGGCCTGCAGTTCCATCAGTGCCAGCAGCCCGTGCACCGCCGCATGCGCAGGCAGCCGCGCCACCAGCACCCGCCCCAGCCGCAGCGCCTCCTCGCACAGCGCCGGGCGCATCCAGTCTTCGCCGTGGCTGGCCGCGTAGCCCTCGTTGAATACCAGGTAGACCACTTCCAGCACGGAGTGCAGACGCCCCGGCAGCTCCGCGCTGCGCGGCACCTCGAAGGCCACCTGGCTGCGTTCCAGCGTGCGTTTGGCGCGCACGATGCGCTGGGCGATGGTCGGCTCGGGCTGCAGGAACGCGCGGGCGATTTCCTGCGTGGCCAGGCCGCCCAGCAGGCGCAGGGTCAGCGCCACCCGCGCATCGGCCGACAGCACCGGATGGCAGGCCACGAACACCAGTCGCAGCAGGTCATCGCCGATGTCATCGCCCAACGCATCATTGTCATCCGGCGCTGACGCTGTGGCTGGATGCAGCATTTCGCCCCATTGCGCATGCTGCCCGGCAATCCGCTGGCGCTGGCGCAGCACATCGATGGCACGGTTGCGCGCAGCGGTTATCAGCCAGGCTCCTGGATTGTCCGGCATGCCCTCCAGCGGCCAACGCTCCAGCGCGGCCAGCCAGCAGTCCTGCACCAGCTCCTCGGCCCGGCCGATGTCACCGCCCAGCATCCGTGCCAGGCGCGCGATCAGTCCCGGCGACTCCATCCGCCACAATGCCTGCAGCCGCTCCTGCATGCTCAGGGCGTCTTCATGCAGTTGACCATCCACGGCTTGCCATAGCGGTCCTGCAGCATGCCCCAGCGATGCGCCCAGAACGTTTCGGCCATGGGCATGTGCACCACCCCGCCTTCGGCCAGTGCGGCGAATACCCGCTCGGCTTCCTCCGGGGTATCCACGTCCACGTTGATGGTGGTGCTGCCACCGCCCTCCTCGCCCGGGCCGTCGGCGTCCATCAGCACCGCCGCGCCCACCTCCAGCTGCGAATGCGCGACATGATCCAGGGTCTCCGGCGGCATCTCGTTGCAGCCGGGCGAACCGTCGGAAGGCGGCATGTCGCGGTACTGCATTTCCGCAGTGACCTTGCCGCCCAGCGCCTGTGCATAGAACGCCATCGCTTCGTGTGCCTGGCCCTTGAAGCCAAGGAATGGAATCAGTTTCATCTTCGATACTCCCGTGCAAGCGTGGATGGATGGAATGCTCTCAGCGCGCGGCGCTCTGTTCGCGCAGGCGCTGTTCCTTCTCGCGCAGTTCGGTGCTGAAGGCCTCGCCGAAATCTTCTTCGGCCATGATCGGCCGCAGTTCCAGCACATCGCCCGGCGCAAAGGGAGCGCGCTGCGCCCACTCCAGCGCCTCGTCCAGCGAGCGCACCTGCCACAGCCAGAAGCCGGCCACCAGCGAGCCGGGATCGGCAAACGGACCGGCCTCGACCTGCGGCGGCGATGCATCGCCGAAGCGCACGCGTTTGCCTCGGGCGCTGGCATGCAGGCCTTCCCCCGCAAGCAGGATCCCGGCGCGCACAAGCGCTTCGTTGAAGTTGCCCATGGCGATCATTTCATCGGTGCTGGGCAGGGTGCCCGCCTCGATCCTGGCATTGGATTTGACGAAAACCATCACCTTCATGTCTACGCTCCCAAAGCAGCCGGTAGTGCCCGGCCTTCATGATGTCGACGAACCACGGGCAGGGAAATCGACATCCCCCGCAAACGCTGGATCACCCGCCATCCGGTCACGTGCAGGGCCATGCAGCACGCCCCGATGCGGCGCCGCAACACAGTCTGGCGCGGGTCTGCGCGATCATGGGCACCCGCCGCCAACGGACGTCCCCCCATGCCGCAGTACGCCCTGCTGATCTACATCGACCCCGCCCTGCTGGGTGCCCTGCCCGGCGAGGAATTCGATGCGCTGATGCGCGCATGCCTGCAGCATGCCGATGCCCTGCAGGCCGAAGGCACGCTGCTGGCATCGCAGAAACTTCAGCCGATCGAAGAAGCCCGCACGTTGCGGGTACGCCGTGGCGAGGAACGCGTTCTGGACGGGCCCTTCGCTGAAACCCGCGAACTGCTGGCCGGGTTCAACCTGATCCAGGCACCCGACCACGAGAGCGCCCTGCGCATCGCCCGCGGCTTCCCTTGGGCACGCTTTGGCAGCATCGAAGTGCGTCCGTTGGAAGACCTCGACGCCGAACGGCTGCGCGTCGGCGCCTGAGCCGAGGCGGCAGGCCCCCCACGCCGCGACTCAGTCGACCAGCACCACGCGCAGATCGCGCCCGCCCAGCGCATCGTTGCCACTGTGGTCGCGCGCGTGCGCCTGGATCACGTACTCACCCGGGGGCAAGGCCGCCGGCTGCCAGCGTCCCGCCGCCATCAGTCCATCGCGCACGGTGTTGGTCGCCAGGTAACGGAAGCGGGTGACCGCGCTGCCGTGCACGGTGATGCCGCTGTCCGGCGCATACGCCACGCGCACCGCCTGCTGCTGCGGAGGCATGCGGTTGAACACGATGTTCCAGCGCGGCTGCTCGTAGCCGGCCAGCGGCTGCCCGGCCGCATCCCGTATCTGGTAACCCACCTGGTACAGGCCCAGCCGTCGGCGCGGCAGGTTGCCGTCCACCTGGTCCCAGGCCTCCACCACGATCTGCACGCCGCGCCCCCTGCGTGACACCGGCACGCGTCCCTGGGCATCGGCGCGCAGCGGCTGGTCGGCGTCGTCCAGCAGCGCCACATCGGTGATGCGCGGCGCCACGCTGTCCACGAAGCCGTTGAACCCGAGCAGCGCGGCATTGCGCTGGAAGCCACTGCTGCCCACGCTCAGGTGCACGTGTGCCTGGCTGTTGATGCTGCCCAGACGGTCGCCGGCGTGGATCCGCGTGCCGCGGCGCAGGCGGATGCGCTCCAGCTTGCCCTCCGCATCGAACAGCTGCTGCCAGCGTTCGTCGAAGGCCACCCCGCGCGCATCGCGGCCCACCCGCATGTGCAGGTAACGCAGCGGCCCGACCTCCAGCCCTTCGGCCTGTCCACCCACGGTCCAACTGGACAACGGGCTGTCGATCTTGCCATCGGCGATCGCCAGCACGGTCTGGCCGACATCGCCGCGCACGTCGAAGCCATCGTGCAGGTGGTGGCGACTGTCGCCCTTGAAGTTGCCGCGCACCTCGCCCAGCGTGCCCACCACCTCGTGCCCGCCCTGCTGCGGCGCCAGCGGCCAGCGGCCCTCGGTGCGCGGCAACGGCGCATCATCAGCCGGTCCCACCCGTGCCGGTGCAGGCGCCTGGCCCGGATCCAGCACGGCCACCCGGTGCAGGCGCCACGCCGCGGCATCGGCCACCCGCAGGCTGCCATCAGCGGCCACCGCCATGCCACTGGGGCGGGCAAGGCGCGGTACCTGGCCGGTGCCGACCAGTGCGATCTGGTGGCCCTGCGCCGATACCTGGACGATGCGCCCGCTGCGGTCGCCCACGTACAGCACGCCGTCATGGCTGCGCGCCAGCGACAGCGGACCATTGATCACGTTGGAGGACGGCACCGGCGTATCCACCTGCCCGTCCATGCCGACCCGGCGGATCGCGTTGTTGTGGAAATCGGCCACCAGAAGTGCACCGTCGCCGTCCCACGCCAGGGCCACCGGGGTATCGAAGCGGGCCACGCCGGGGAAGCCATCGATGTGCGCCGGCTCACCGCCGCCGGCCAGGGTACGCACCCTGCCATCCGGGCTGATCACCCGGATGCGGTCGTTCCAGGTATCGGCCACGTAGACATTGCCGAGCCCATCCACCGCCACGCCCATCGGGCCATCGAAACGTGCCTGGGCCGCCGGCCCGTCGGCGAAGCCGCGGATGCCACCAGCCAGCGTGGTGACCTGGCCATCAAGCCCTATGCGGCGGATCGCATGGTTGCCGGTATCCGCCACGTACACCACGCCGGCCGCATCGCGCGCCAACCCGGAAGGGGTATGGAAACGTGCCTGCAGCGCCGGCCCATCAGCCAGCCCTTCGGTGCTGCCGGCCAGCGTGGACACACTGCCATCGGCGGCCACCCGACGGATCCGGTTGTTGTCGCCGGCGTCGGCCAGCAGCAGGCTGCCATCGTCGAGCGCAAGCAGCGCATACGGATCGGAGAAGCGCGCCTGCATTGCCGCCCCGTCGCGCAGGCCCGGCACGCCATCGCCGGCCAACGGCTGCAGCTGCGCGGTCCAGCCCAGGGGGGTCGGTACCGGTCCTGCGGGCACCGGGCCGGTGACGGTTCGCGGCAGGAAGGTCGCCGCAACCGCGAGTGCGGTGACCGCGGCAATCCCGATGATCCATCGCACACGCACCATCTGCATCCCTTCGTTTTTTTCGCAGGCAGGACGATAGCTGCTGCCGCAACGCGTGCCAAGGCGGTGCCGCCGCGCGCGTTCCCGCAGCACGTCCGCGCGGCACGCTCAGCGCGCAGGCACTTCGCTGCGGATGCCCATCGCCTCGCGGTAGCGCGCGTACAACGCCATCACTTTTTCCACGTAGGCCAGCGTTTCGGCGTACGGCGGCACACCGTTGTAACGGCTCACCGCGCCGACGCCCGCGTTGTAGGCAGCCGCCGCCAGCACGTGGTCTCCCTTGTAGCGCCGTAGCAGCGCGCGCATGTGGCGGGCGCCGCCATCAATCGATTGCGCGGCCGAAAGCGGGTCCTGCACGCCGTAGTCGCTGGCGGTGTCCGGCATCAGCTGCATCACCCCCTGCGCGCCCTTCGGCGACACCGCGGCCGCATCGAAACCGCTCTCTGCATGGGCGATCGCCCGCAGCCACGCATCTTCCACGCCGGTGGCCTTGGCCGCCGCCTTGAACTGTTTCGCATGGGGTGCCAGCTGTGCCGCGCCGACGCGCCCCAGCCCGGCATGCGCCGGCTCGCCAGGCGGGGTGGCCACGGTGAACTTCAGGTACACCCGCGATCCGGGCAGGTTGCGGGTGGAGTAGACCAGCCTGCCGTCCTGCTCGCGTTCGTACAGGGTGCCGCTGAACACCCCCATGTTCCCCCACAGGTTGGGCGCCTGCACGGCGCTGTCATCGATCTCCCTGGCCGTACAGCGCGATCCCGGCTCCGGCGCGGTTGCCATGCTGACCGTGTTGCCCTGCACGCAGCGGTACACCGTGCGCGCCTGCGCCGGCCCGCAGGCAACGGCCAACAACAGCACACAGAAGCAGGCGGGCACGCGCATCGGCAGGAGCATCGGCAGGGAGGTCGGCGGCATGGTGTTCCGCGGGCGCGGAATCCCCAGTGAAGACGCCGGCTGACGTTTCTGGCCGCCTTGGCCGATGCCCTGCCAGGCAGGCAGCCCACACCGGCGGCGCCCGCGCCGACCGCTCCCCCACTCCACCACAGCGTTCAGCTACGCTGGTGGGCAAGGCACACCTGCAGGCAGTGCCTGGCCGAACGCCTACCCCCGGACACGGAGCCGTCGATGAACCGCATGCGCATGCAGCTGCTGATGGCCTTGGTGGGCCTGCTCGCCGCTGCGCTGCCGTTGGCGATGATGACCTGGCTGAGCTGGCACCACGCCGCCAACACCGCCCAGGCCCAGCTGCGCGAAACCGCCGAACGCGCCCTGGAGCGCGCCGACCGCTCCTACCTGCAGGCGCTCACTGCACTGCAGGCCATGCAGCACAGCCCGTTGGCGCCCTGCAGCCCGGAGCACATCCAGCTGATGCAGACCCGGGTGGTCACCACCTCGTCAGTGGACCAGATCAGCTATTTCCAGCAGGGCCGCGTGCGCTGCACCTCGTGGGGCCGTCCAGTGGCCGCGCTTGCCCCCGGCCAGCCCGACCACACCACGGCCGACGGCGCGACACTGCAGCTGGACCAGCAACCGCGCGCACCCTACGGACGGTGCATGTTGTCGTTGCGGCTGGGCGACTACGAGGCGTTGATGGATCCGTACCATTTCGTCGACCTGATCGATACGCGCGACATCCGCATCGCCATCGCCACCCCTGACGGACGGTTGATCGCCCAGCAGTCACTCCCGGACCAGCCGCTGCTGCAGTCCCTGCTGCGCGAACCACGCTCCGGCGATGCCGGTACGCTGCTGTTCGCCAGTGCACGCAGCGAAGCATGGCTGGCCATCGTGACCACGCCACGCACTGGGATGGCCGGGATTTTCCTGCAGCAAGCCTGGGTGCTGGTGCCGATCAGCCTGCTGCTGGGCGCAGCGGCGATCGCATGCACCATCGCGCTGTCGCGGCGGCGTTATTCGCTGAAAGGCGAGCTGAGCCATGCCATCCGCCGCAATGAGCTGTACGTGGTCTACCAGCCGATCATCGAGCTGGAAACCGGCATCTGCGTGGGCGCCGAAGCGCTGGTGCGCTGGCGTCGCGCCGATGGCAGCGAAGTGCGGCCGGACCTGTTCATTCCGTTGGCCGAAGCCAGCGGACTGGTCGGGGCGATCACCGATGAGGTGATCCAACGGGTGATCGTGGACATGCGCGACCTGCTGGTCGGCGACCGCAGCGCGCACATCGCCATCAATCTGGCACCGGAAGACATGATCAGCGGCCGTGCGCTGAAGGTGATCGCCGCCAAGCTGGCCGGCACCGGCATCGCCAACCAGCAGATCTGGCTGGAGGCCACCGAGCGCGGCTTCATGGACATCGAAAAGGCACGTGCGGTGATCTCCGCGGCCCGACATTCCGGGCACGCGGTAGCCATCGATGATTTCGGCGTGGGCTACTCCAACCTGCAGTACCTGCAGCAGCTGCCACTGGATGCGCTGAAGATCGACAAATCGTTCATCGATGCGATCGGCACCGACAGCGCCACCAGCCCGGTCACCGGCCACATCATCGACATGGCCAAGACGCTGGGCCTGTTCGTGGTGGCCGAAGGGGTGGAAACCGAAGACCAGCTGGCCTACCTGCACAGCCGGCAGGTGGAATTCGCCCAGGGTTGGCTGTTCGCCAAGGCACTGCCACGCGAAGAATTCATCGCCTTCCACAAGCGCCGCCAGGAACTGTATGGCGCGGCACGCGAAGACATGCAGAACACCCAGCGCCAGCCCGGACAGTAGCCGTCTTCGTACGGTTCATGCGGCCGTCCTATAATCGGCCCATCCACTTGAGGCTTACGCCAATGCGCCACTGATGCCGCCGTCTTCATCGACGGCCTGATTCTTCTCCCGCCCCTGTACGCAGGGGGAGTCGATGGCATCTGTTGGAGGTCTGCATGACCACGCATCCGCTCACGCTTGAACGCGTGACCTGCCGCCTGCCCGATGGGCGTGCACTGTTTACCGATCTGTCTTTCACTTTCGATCCTCTCGCCACCGGACTGGTCGGCGCCAATGGGGTCGGCAAGAGCGTGCTCGCCCGCGTGCTCGCCGGCAGCCAGGCGCCCACGTCCGGCCGCTGCCATGGCGGTGGGCGGGTGTTCCTGCTGCCCGCGCTGAGTGGTGCACCCCAAGGCCGCGTGGCCGACCTGGCCGGTGTCGGCGATGTGCTGGATGCGCTGGACCGGATCGGCGCAGGGCAGGTCGACATCGAAGACTTCAACCGCGTCGGGGAGCGCTGGGACCTGCGCGAACAACTGCGCCTGCAGTGGCAGCGCAGCGGACTGCCCGCCGACCTGCAGCCGGAGGATCCGGCCGCGCGCCTGAGTGGCGGGCAGGCGATGCAGGTGGCGTTATCCGGCGCATGGGCCAGTGGCGCAGACTGGTTGATCCTGGACGAACCCAGCAACCACCTGGACGCACGGCGGCGTGCCCAGCTGCGCCAAGCACTGCAGCGCTGGCGCGGCGGGCTGCTGGTGATCAGCCATGATCGCGAACTGCTGGGGCAGATGGCCTGCATCGTCGAACTGGATGCGCACGGGCTGCAGCGTTTCGGCGGTGGCTACACGGACTACGTTCACGCCAAGGCGGTGCACGAAGCCGCCGCGCAGGCGCAGCTGGACCATGCGCGACAGCAGCACCGGCAGCAGCAACGGCATGCGCGCGCACTGCACGAACGCGCCCAGCAGCGGCAGTCGCGCGGTGCACGCAGCGCGCGTGAGGCCAACCAGGCACCGATCCTGCTGGGACTGCAGAAACAGCGCGCACAAGCCAGCGCCGGACGGCATGCGCAGCTGCAGGCGCAGCGCCTTGCCGACAGTGCCGACCGCCTGCGCGAAGCCAGCGCCGGAGTCAGCCCGAGCACGCAGCTGGTGGCCTTCGCACCGCCCAGCCCGCACGCCAGCCAGCAGGTCGTACGGCTGCAGGGCATGCAACTGCCGCACGGCTGCCGCGCACCGCTGGACCTGATCCTGCAGCGCGGCCAGCGGCTGGCCGTGGTGGGCGACAACGGCAGCGGCAAGTCGACCCTGCTGCGGGTACTGGCCGGCCAGCTGGCGCCGCGGGCCGGCAGCTGTGATATCGGCGTACCGGCGGCCCTGCTGGACCAGGCGCTGGTCACGCTGCACGCGGGCAGCAGCGCCCTGGCGACACTACAGGCGGCCTGCCCGGCGACGCCGGTAGCCGAACTGCGCACCCGGCTCGCCCTGCTGGGCCTGGATACCGCGCGCATCGAACGGACCAGCGCCACGCTGAGCGCCGGCGAGGGGCTGAAGGCGGCGATGGCGTGCACCCTGTATGCCGATCCGGCCCCCGGCCTGCTGCTGCTGGACGAACCGGGCAACGCGCTGGACCTGGAGGCGCTGCACGCACTGGAAACCCTGCTCGGCCAGTTCACCGGCACGCTGGTCATGGCAAGCCACGACCTCGCCCTGCTGCAGTCCATGCAACCCACCCACGTGCTGCAGATGAACGAAACCGACTGGACCCTGCGGCCGTGGTGACAGGAGGTCCGGCGGCACAGTGTTACTATGTAACACCCAGTTCCTGTCCCCGCCTCCGATGAAATCCAGCCAAGCCGCCCTGCTCGACGCCAGCGCCGTCGCCCTGTCCAGCCTGTGCCTGCTGCATTGCCTGGCCCTGCCGCTGCTGGCCGCCGCGCTTCCGCTGTTCGGTGCGTGGGCCGAAGCGGAGTGGGTACACGCTGTGTTCGTGGCCATTGCCCTGCCGGTCACCGGCTTCGCACTGTGGCGCGCCCATCGCCAGCACCCGCTGCCGGCGCCGGCCTGGTTGGCCGCAGCAGCCGGCCTGGCGCTGCTGCTGGCGGGCGCGCTGGAGTTCCCCAGCCACGACAGCGAGACGGTGGTCACGGTGATCGGCAGCCTGCTGATCGCCGCCACCCACCTGTGGAACGCGCGCCGCCGTCACCGCCAGTGCTGAGCAAGCGGTTACTGTAGGCGGCGGCCATCCGGCCGTGCAGGCAACGGAGCGCAGGCGATGTCAGCAAGAGGAAGTGCGTTCAAACGCGGCGTGGTGCCTTGGTTCGGGCTGTGCAGCTGGCTGGGCATGGTGATCGGCGTGCTGATCGAACAGGCGGCCCGCGCGATGGGCGCCAGCGGCAACAGCGCCACCGCGGTGGGCGTGCTGGCTGCGGCCATGTGTGGGTTCTGCGCGGTGCTCGCCTCGCGCGTGCGCGATGAGCGCTGGCCGTGGCTGGCACTGGGCGGTGCAGCCTTTTCCGCGGTGCCGCTGGCGCTGTTCCTGGTGTCGATGATCCTGCACTGAGCCCCGCACCGGTAACGCGATCACCCGCTGCGTCCTACACTAGCGGCCCCTGATTGCCACGCGAATGCCCCCGTGCCCCACTATTCCGGCCCCCTGTTGACCCGCGAAACCGCCACTGCCCTGCAGCGCGCGGCCGATGCCGGCGCGCCCAGCTGGGCCGGTTCGCTGGACCTGGGACGCAGCGAAGAAGACGTCGGCCTGTCTGCCGATGGCTTCATTTTCCGTGGCCAGTCCTACCCGTGGCCGGGCAAGGTAAAGGACCGCACGCTGTATTACTGGGACGGCGAGGAGTTCCTGCCCATCTCACGCTTCAGCGCATCGCTGATCAAGCTGGTGCCCACCGAATGGGGCGCGCCGACCTTCGAAATCGACGGCATCAAGATGCTGCCCAGCGCCAAGCTGTCGCCGTTCGACGATGCGCGCCGCAAGGTGGAACTGATCGCCCCGGCGGGCAAGACCGTACTCGATACCTGCGGCGGACTGGGTTACTTCGCTGCCTGCTGCCTGGACGCCGGCGTGGTGCAGATCCGCTCGTTCGAAAAGAATCCGGACGTGCTGTGGCTGCGCACGCTCAACCCGTGGTCACCGGATCCGGACGCGGCCGGTTCCGGTGGCCGCCTGCAGTTGGCGCAGGGCGATGTATCCGAAGAAATCGCCGCGTTGCCCAGCAACAGCGTGGACGCCATCCTGCATGACCCGCCGCGCTTCGGCATCGCCGGCGAACTGTATTCGCAAGTGTTCTATGACCAGCTTGCACGGGTGATGCGCAGCGGTGGCAAGCTGTTCCATTACACCGGCGCCCCGAACAAGCTGACCAGCGGCCGCGATGTGCCGCGCGAAGTCGCCAAGCGGTTGGAAAAGGCCGGTTTCAAGGCCGAACCCGCGCTGGATGGCGTGCTGGCGACCTATCGCGGCTGAGCCTGTTGCTGCCCCTGGTAGCGCCGAAGGCAGCGGCAGGAGCCGCTGCCAACGTCGCCTGCGACGGCCCGCAGGGTGTCGGTCAGGACGACCGGCATAGCCATGCTCGGCGGCTCTGCCTTCCGGCAACGCGATGTCTGGTGCATGCCGCGCTTCGCGCTCGCCGAGCATGGCTCGGCGCTACCGAAGCCGTGCCCCCCACCGCTGCGGCTATTCGTAATCCACCTTCGCCAACTTCTTCACCCACGCCGGCACTTCCGGCTCACCTGCATAGAAGGTCTTCGGGCGCTTCTCCGCCATTGCCCAGCGGTGCAGCCAGCTCGGCCCGTAGCGGCCGTCATACCCGGTGGTACCACGCGCATACGCCGGGTCCTGCATCGCCTCATCCAGGCTGACAAACCGATACCCGCGTCGTTGCGTCGCCGCCACCAGCTCGGCGAAGGTCGCCGCGTTGAGTTCGTTGGCATGCATCAACCACACCTGTGGCAGCGCATAGCCAAGCAGCGTCACCGACTGCGCTTCGTAGTAATCCAGCTTGTTCAACATGTACGGCACGTAGCCTCGCCGCAGCTGCCGCAGCACCACCTCGCGCGCCGGCGTATCGGCCTGTTCGTTGAGCACGTTGGCATAGGCGAAGGCCCATACCCACTCCCCGTTGTCCACCGTGACCGGCGCGATGCGGTAGCCGTGCTCGGCGAAGAACCCGTCCATGCGGGCACGGTCCTGCGCCGTGCGGCCTGCGCGCAGGTGCGGGTGGCGCATCCACACCGGCACCTGTCCACGCTCGGCCAGCAGCGGACGCAGCACCCGCTCGCCGCGCAGGAAATCCTGCTGGAACGCCTCCACGCCTTCCGCGTTCAGATCCATGTGCGACCACGTATGGTTGCCCAGTTGATAGCCCGCATCCAGCCAGTCGCGCAGCATCTGCACGCGCTGCGGCTGCACCACGCCGCCCACTTCCAGCTTGTTCTCGTTGACGAAGCCGACCACCGGCACGTTCGCCTGCTTCAACTGGTCCAGCAACGCCTGATGGCGTGCCTGCAGGTCCGGCGGCTGGATCTCGTCCAGTCGCGCCCACGGCAGGTCGTCGATGGTGACCGCGATACGGCGGTCGATCTCGGCCGCGTGGCCTACGCCTGCGATGGCAAGCAACAGCAACGCGAATAAACGGGATGTCATGGTGGTAACCGGGCCACGGCGGGCGGGTAGTCGGGCAGCCCCTGACTCTACCGCTGTTTGGCCGCCCACATGTTGTCCACCAGGTTCGGATACGGTCGCCCGTTCTCCTCCGCCCGCTGCCGTGCGGCAGCCTTCTGCGCATCCGTCAGCGGACGCGATGCCTGCCCCTTGGGATTGGGCTTCTTCCAGGGCGGCGTGGTCGACTTGCGCATGACGGGTTCCCGTGGCGTGGATGCAATGACGCCCGGCGTGGCGGCCGGGCGTCATTGAAGGCAAGTGGCAACGCTTACTTCTTGAGGAAGTTCAGCAGGGCCAGGTTGAAATCATCGGCGTGGCTGGTGTTGCAGCCGTGCGGCGCATCTTCCAGCAGCGCCACTTCGCTGCCTGCGACAGCCTGGTGGGTACGCTTGCCCGAGCCCTCGTACGGCACCGTGCCATCGCTGTCGCCATGGATGATCAGGGTGGGCACGGTGACCTTCTTCAGGTCCTCGCGGAAGTCCGTTGTACCGAAGGCCTTCTGGCAGCCCAGTGCGGCCACCTGGTCGGACTGGTGGGCCAGCGCCACCGCTTCAAGCCGCTGTGCTTCAGTGACCTTCAACTTGCCGTTGGCACTGAAGAACTTCCTGGTGAAGTCGTCGAAGAAGGCCTCACGGTCCTTGGCCAACGCGCCGGCCATTTCATCGGCGGCTTCCTTGCTCAACGGCCCTTCCGGATTGTCGCTGCCCTTGAGCAGATACGGCGGCACCGCCGCGGCGAACACCACGCTGTGCAGGCGATCCTGGCCGTGGTTGGCGATGTAGCGCGCCACTTCGCCGCCGCCCATGGAAAAGCCAACCAGTGACGCATCTTTCAGGTCCAGGTCTTCGATGAGGCCGGCCAGGTCGGCCGCCAGCGTGTCGTAGTCATAGCCCTCGGCCGGCTTGTCCGAACGCCCGAAGCCACGGCGATCATAGGCGATCACCCGGTAGCCGGCATCGCGCAGGACCGGCACCTGGGCCTTCCAGGAATCAGCCGACAGCGGCCAACCATGGATCAGGACGACCGGGCGGCCTGTCCCACCGGAGTCTTCAACGTGCAGACGGACGCGGGAAGCAGTCATGGCAACTCCATGCAAGGGGAACAAGTTCCCCACGCTAAGGGGGCGGGGCTTGGGCCGTCGTGAAAGATCGTGGCGACGTCGTGACATGGCCTGCACGGGGCGGGGCTGCATCGCCTGCGCCGGGCGATCCCGCCGCGTGATCGCCTGCACATCGCGCGAACCTGCTTTGGTAGCGCCGACCCATGGTCGGCGAGCGCACCGCGCGGTGCAGGCAGCCCGCCGAGCATGGCTATGCCGGTCATCCTGACCGCCACCCTGCGGGCCGTCGCAGGCGACGTTGGCAGCGGCTCCTGCCGCTGCTTCGGCGCTACCAGTCTGCCGTCCACGTTCCCCGCCGAACCACCTGCACCCCGCGAACCCCGCCGCGTGATCGCCTGCACATCGCGCGAACCTGCTTTGGTAGCGCCGACCCATGGTCGGCGAGCGCACCGCGCGGTGCAGGCATCCCGCCGAGCACGGCTCGGCGCTACCAGTCTGCCGTCCACGTTCCCCGCCGAACCACCTGCACCCCGCGAACCTGCCGCGTGATCGCCTGCACATCGCGCGAACCTGATCTGGTAGCGCCGACCCATGGTCGGCGAGCGCACCGCGCGGTGCAGGCATCCCGCCGAGCACGGCTCGGCGCTACCAAAGCATGTCCGCCGCGCGCACACCTCCACGCTGCCCTATCATGACGACACCGTTGAAACACCGATCCCGCAGGACCGCAGTACGCATGACGCAGCACTGGAAACCTTCGCGCCTGGCCCTCGCCCTGCCCCGCTCTGCCGCGTGGGAACTGCACCTCGAAGGCGAAGACGTGGTGATCCACCTCGGCGATGCCATCCACCGGCACACCCTCGGCTTCGATGCGCGCCTATCCGTTAAGCGCGGCCTGTTGTGGGCCAGCGTCGTGGTACAGCGCCGCGACGGCCCGACAATCACCCTCGACGGCCTCTCGCACGCGGACGCCAGCACCCTCGCCACGGCCCTTGATGCTGCCGAACACGCACAGGACCTGCGTGAACGTGGCCCGGCGTTCCTGCATAGCCTCGACCTGATGCGCCAGTGGAACGGTGAAGCGGAGGAACTGCTGACCGAGCGCCGCGCGCAACGGCGCTGGATCAGCCACGACGACCAGCAGGCCCTGCTGGCTGCGCGCCCCGCGATGGGTCTCTCACCCACCGCGCTGCACGCGCTGTTCCATGATGCTGACCTGCCGCTGGATGAGGACGAACGCGAATCGGCGCTGATCGAACTGGAGCTGTGGGAACAGGATTGGAGCGCGGCCTGCGAAGCCGTCAACGCGCAGATCCTCGCCACCGAACGCAACGCAGCGCGCTCCCTGCTGGACCGCGTTGAAGGCCGCCCGCTCACCGACGAACAGGCGCACGCGGTGATCTGCTTCGACAACCGCGTGCAGGTGGTGGCCGCCGCCGGTTCCGGCAAGACCTCCACCATGGTCGCCAAGGCCGCCTATGCCATCCAGCGCGGTTACGCCGAGCCGCGCCAGATCGTCATGCTGGCCTTCAACAAGGAGGCCGCCGGCGAACTGCAGCAACGCACCGATCGCGCGTTCGCCCGCCTCGGCATGGGCGACAGCGTGGTGCAGGCGCGCACCTTCCACGCACTCGGCCTGGCGATCATCGCCAGTGTCACCGGACGCCGGCCGGAGGTGCCCGACTGGGCGGTGGATGCCACGCTCGGCTTCCATCGATTGGCCGACCTCATCGACCAGCTGAAGGACCGCTCGCACGCCTTCCGCACCCGCTGGGACATGTTCCGGCTGGTGTTCGGCCGCGATCTGCCGGCGCAGGGCGGTGCGATGGATGCCGACGGCTGGGACAAGGACGGCAGCGGCTACGTGCGCACCCTGCAGGGCGAGCGCGTGCGCAGCGTGGAAGACTGCATCCTGGCCGACTGGCTGTTCTACAACGGCGTGCGTTATGCGTACGACCGCAGCCAGCGCTTCGACGCAGGCGAGGAGGCCTTCCATGCACAGCCCACGCAGTTCTATTACCCCGATGCCGGGCTGCATCACCGGCATGGCGGCGCGGACACCGATCCGCTGCCGCACACAGAAGGCCCTCATCTGGACACCAGCTCGCACGACCTGCGCATGGGCTGGGCCTTCGACGATCTGGGCCACGCACTGGCCACAGGGGGCGTGACGGTCGATCCCAACCCCGACCGCGATATCCCGGACGACGGCCAGAAACCGATGCCCGACGCCGAGCTGATCGGTCTGATGCGCACCTTCATCAGCCATGCCAAGAGCAACTGCCTCGGCCTGGACGACATGGCCGCGCGACTGCGCGAGATGCCCGACGACCAGTTCAAGGAGCGCTACCGTCGCTTCCTGGAGATCGCCGGACCGGTGCTGCAGGCGTGGGGCGATGCGCTGGATGCAGAGCACGCCATCGACTTCGAGGACATGCTCAACCAGGCCGCCGAGCACCTGGAACAAGGCCGTCATGCATCGCCGTATACGCTGGTGATGGCGGACGAATTCCAGGATGCATCGCGCGCCCGCGCACGCCTGTGCCGTGCCTTGGTGCAGCAGCCGGGCACGTACTTCTTCGCGGTGGGCGATGACTGGCAGTCGATCAACCGCTTCGCCGGTGCCGACGTCTCGGTGATGACCCGCTTCAGCGAATGGTTCGGCCACGCGCAGGTGCTGCGACTGGAGCAGACCTTCCGCTGCCCGCAGGCCCTGTGCGATGTGTCCAGCCGCTTCATCAGCGCCAACCCGGCGCAGATCCGCAAGCACGTATGGTCAAGCACGCCGAGCCATGGGCCGGTGTTGCAGGCGTTTCAGGTTGCCGCGCGTGATCAGCTCAGCGATGCCGTGGGCCAGTACCTGCAGCAGCTGCACGACGCGTGCCTGAGCGGTGCGATGCCAGCGGGCCGCGACGGCAAGCTCAGCGTCTTCGTGCTGGGCCGCTACAACGCCGACCGTGCCTACCTGCCCGGCAACTGGCGCTCACGTTTCGGCGCCACGCTGGAGGTCAGCTTCCTTACCGCCCACCGCAGCAAGGGCATGGAAGCGGACGTGGTGATCCTGCCGGCGCTGCTGGACCGCGCCTTCCCCAACCTGCGCGCGGACGATGATGTGCTGTCGCTGGCGATGCCCAGTGGTGATACGTATCCGCTGGGCGAAGAACGGCGGCTGTTCTATGTGGCGTTGACGCGGGCACGGCGCTCGGTGGCGATGTTCACTGTTTCCGGCAAGCGCTCGGCATTCCTGGATGAGCTGGAACGGGACGGCGCGCTGCAGGTCACCACGCTGGATGGAAGGCCGGTGAAAGAACAGCGCTGCCCCGCGTGCGGTACCGGCGTCATCGTGAAGAAGACCGGGAAGTACGGTGACTTCCATTCGTGCTCCGGGTACCCGCGCTGCGAGCACAAGCCGCGGCTGACCGCGTAGAAGCCAACGCCGGGTAGACCCGACTTCAGTCGGCTGGGCTTTTGCACGAATAAACCTTCGCTTGGGAACGTGCGGACCGAGGTCCGCACCTACGGGGTATGACGCTCAGTGGACGTCACTGACTCCTCCGCCGTTGATCTTCGCCGAGGGGTCGCCCCCCGCTCAGCGGATACTGTATGTTCCCGCATTCCGCGAGCATGCCTTCGGAACGCAGCCTGCCGCTTCCGTTGACAAAAATCCCTGTCGATACGCTATGCAACTTACGCCGCCATTGACCGTGTGCGTGAAAGGCTTCGAGTAAAACTGAATGTCTCTGATTATGCAGCGGCCCCCATCAACTCCTATGTGGTACGAGATCTGACCAGCAACGGAGCTCTGCACCCTGATGCTACCGCGCGCGAAGAAGTTCTGATTGACCTGCGCAGCGCCTGACGGTGCGACCGCGATTGCGTAGTCCGTGCTTCGGCTGCCGATCTCTTCGGTGGGACCTGTGAGATCGGACAGAGACTCCGCCTCGCCAACATCGGAATCGTCGCTCATGCACAGCCAAGCTCCCACAGCAGCATCACCCGACAACACGCTGCGACCGGGCTTGGGGATCATTCCTTCTTCGAGGCAAAGCGCTTGGTGGTAAACCTTTGTGGCCGCTGATTGCTGGTCGGAATCCACTTCGTATTCTCCACCCGGCAACACACGCAGGCGCTGTTCCACGGTGACTGACCCGCCCGAAAAATCGGGCATCTGCGCAGTGCGAATGATGTACTGACCCGAACCATCCTGTTGCGCTACAACGTCGTGATAATGGGTACCAGAGTGGGGACCAATCGCTACCGCTGTCATTAAAATTGCCGTCAACATGCCAGGAAACCTCTCAGATTGGGAGTCGATTGTTTGCTACCTGGCCGCGCTGATGCTGTGACTGATTTCCTCGTATCAAGCAGATGTGCGCCCTCTTGCGTGCCGATAGATTTCAGGCATCGAACAGGACGCGTTTGACGGCCAGCAGCCGTCACTACCAGACTCATGATCTTGATTACGACACGCCCGCGGCGGCAGTCAAGGAGCGCCGATGCAGCCTGATGAAACCGTCTCGGTCTCTTTGCGTACCTGGCATCCGGTGCCTGCTCAGGTCCAGCGGCTTCACGCTTGCCACTGGTGACATGAGGCGCGTGGCCGAGATGTCACCGGAGCTGTCGGTCGACGACTATCCCGTAGGTGGCTGCTTTGCGCATGATGCTTCGCGCAAGAAAAGCGTGCGGACTGAAGTCCGCACCTACCAAAGCACCGGCGCCGGGAGGATCGGTGACGACCAACGGTCGTCACCCCCCCCCTTCTGGCCCGTTGATACCGGGTTACAGGGCGATGCGCGCTACGCTTTCCTGTGCGCCCTTCGCTTCCTCGTCGCCATTCTTGATGCTCACGTACAGCACGTTGTTCCTGGCATCCAGTGCCAGGCTGTTCGGGTGCGTGGGCACCGACCACTCGCCGGTCTTCTGGTAGCTGTCGCTGTCATAGCCGGTCACCGTGCCCGCTTCGCGGTTGGTCACGTACAGGCGCTTGCGCGGTGCGTCCAGCAGGATGCCCAGGGTGCCGGCGTCGGCCGGGATGCTGGCCAGTTCCTTGCCGGTGGTGCGGTCCAGTACCAGCACGCGCTTGCCGGGGTGCGTGGACGCGAAGCCTTCGATGCTGCTGCCCTGGTACTTGCGGATCATCTCCGAGCCCTGGTCGGTGATGAAAAGACGCGGGCCGGCCGGGTCCAGCGCGATGTTCATCGGCTGCTCGGCAGTGACCTTGTAGCGCTGCTCCACCTTGCCGGTATCGGTACCTACCACCACCACTTCGCCCAGCAGGTTGCTGGTGTACACGCGCTTGTTGGCGGCATCCAATGCCAGGCCAGGTGCCTTTGCGTTGCCCAGGCCGGGGATGGTGTCCAGCAGCTTCAGCGACTGCGTGTCCACCACGAACAGCACGCTGCCCTGGCCAGAGTGCCCGGTGACGTACAGGCGGTGGTTGGCGCCGTCCACCACCAGCTCGCGCAGGTCGTGGGTGTAGCTGGCCTTGCCATCCTTGCCCACCTTCTTTTCCATCAGCTGCACGATGCCGAGCGCCTTGCCCTGCGCCGTGTCGACCACCGTTACCGAGGTGTCCACGGTATTGCCCACGTACAGGCGGTCATTGGCATCGTCCAGCACCACGCCGAAGCCCTTGCGCTCCAGCGGGATGGTGGCCTGCACGGCCAACGTGGCCGGGTCCAGCTTCAGCACCCGGGCCGGACCGGCGCCATCGCCGAAGCCGCCCGAAGAGGCCACGTACACCGCGTTCTGCCTGGCGCTGTAGGCCAGCTCGTACAGGCCCTGCGCCACGGCACTGCGCTGCACGGCGGCAGCGCTGCTGACGGCCGGCGTGGCCGCGTAGGCTGCGGGTGGGCCCATGCCGATGGCAATCGCCACGGCCAGGGCAGCAACGGTGCAGCGACGGGCCATGCCCGGGGTCTTGGGGGAGATCGAATTCATTGCAGCGTCCTTGTGTGAGTCAGGAAAGATCCTTGGCTCGCGCGGCCGCGTATGCAGTGCAGAAACACCGAAGCGGCCGGCCACACGACGAGTGCGTGGGCAGGCTGGCTGAGGACGACATGGTAACCCAGCTGCGTGGACTCGACCTCCCCGGCGGCGGCCGACTTTAGTCGGTCCTCGGCACATGCACGGCCCGCGGCTCCTGTGAACAGCGCACCCGTTGCAGCGGGGTAGCGCGGGAATCGCACTGCCAATCACGCGTGGACGGTGTCTTCCACGGCGCGTGGCACGCACCTGTTGCCCTTATCGATGACCAGCAGGTTTTCGTCCATCAAGCGATCTCCATAGTCCATCGGACCAACCTGAGTGGAGATTTTCCATGGCACGTGCATCAGTAAACTCCAGGGCGCTGCTGGTTCCGATCCTTCTTGCCGGATCACTCTCCTGCGCGCACGCGGCCAATGCGCCCGGGAGTGCTGTGGTGGTGTTGGGCACGCAGGCCTACCGTTGGCGATTGAGCGAGTTGGCAGGTGACGAAGCGCCGCCCGCGCGGGGCCCGGTGGAGCTCACGCTCATCGCGCCGACCATGGCCCCACGCGTCACCGACTCGAACCTGCGGGGCGCGGCTGCGGTGCAGGCAATGCTGGCCGAGGTGCCGATCACCATCGAATCCCCTGAAGGCCTATCGGCGACGGCGATGCTGGAACGCAAGCTGGTCAATGACGGCAGCAGCGCAGCAGGCTCCCTGGAGCGGCGCGATCCACGCGAGCGCTTGGAGCTGCGCCTGCAACAGCCACCGCAGTGGGGACTGGAACCCTACGCGATCGACGAACAGCTGATGGCGGCCTACGCCCGCGATTATCAGGCCCGCTACAAAAAAGCCCTGACGCGCACGCCCGGGCATGAATCGGACTGGTACATCGCCAAGTCCGCCGATGGCAGGTTGGGCACCTTCATCTCATGCGATCCCCCAAAGGCCCTGCAGCCCTCGTTCAGCGGGCGCAACGACCCCACCATCGCCGCAATGGATCCCGCGCAGCTCGCCGGCTGCATCCACTACTTCACCGATGCCAAGCGAAACCTGTTCATCCAGATGAGCTACCAGCGCACTTGGTTGAAGGACTGGAAACAGATGGAGGATGGCGTACGTGCGCAGATTGATAGCGCCCAAGTGAAATAGTTGACACCAAGCCAGGCGCCCCTGACGATCAGCAAGGTCAACCGCTGCTACGAAGGAACGTGCATGCCTGAGTCAATCGAATCTCAATGGCTGGTTCAGGCTCTGGGTGAGAGCAAGATGGATCTCTCGCGGCGCAGCATCGTGGATACGTTCAAGGCAAACCACCGATGACCACTCATGGCAGGCGGAAGGCGATCATCCATCTGTTCTTTTTCGCAATTTTCCTTGGCGGGGGGATGCTGTCCTGGATGCTTCCCTCTTCGCTGTCAGGCCTTTCGCTGATCCTCACGCTGGTCTGGTTCCCCGTCTGCCAATGGATCTCATCCAAGCGCGTCGCGGCACTGGGATGGAACGATGACCCGAATGAGCCGTCGCGCATGAGGTGTGAGCATCGGCAGCACCTGTAGTGCCGACCTTGGTCGGCACAGCTTGAAGAACCTCAATCCAGCCGGCTGAAGTCGCCGCTACAGCGTCACCCCATCCGCTGCACGGCAGCCTGCTGTTCCTGCACCTGGCTCTGTTCCTGCATGGCCAGCTGCTGCTGCGACTGGCTGATGTGCTGCACCTGCTCCTTAGATTCATGCACGGGCGTCTGCGCGGCGACCGCAGTGGGCATGCTGGCACGCAGGTGCGCCGGGTCTGACGGCTCGCCTTGGACAACGAACACGTTGGTGCCTGCGTGACCCTGCTCATTGGCTTGGCTGAGCAGTACGTGGTCCACGCGGGACAGGCCGTTTTCCTTTGCCAGGCAGAACAGGCTGCCGCACATGCGTTCGCTGGTTTCGTCAGGGGTACGGCCGTGCTGTTCATCGATTACGGCGACTTTTCCGCGGATGGATTCGAGCATTTCACGATCACCGGCAGGTAGATCCTGCTCGCTGATGAAGCGCTGCAGGAAGGTGCGCGCCGGCATCAGGTTGCGCTCCTCCTTGTTCAGTTCACTGTCCGGATATGGCGCCCGGATGCTGCGGATGTACTGCTGGTTGCTGAGCGGCTTGAGGGAGCCCTCGAAGTCGCGATCCTGCATGAAGACCAGGTTTGTGCGATGCAGGCCCGCGTGGTTCAGCGCGCCCCATGTGAAGTCGATGCAACTGTTGGACGCGCCGTTGTACTGCTTATTGAAACCATGTGCTTCGGGGTTTTCCCCGAATTCAATCAGCTTCTCGTATTGCGCTTTGCCGACCTCCATCGTGCGCGTGTAGAAAGGCTTTTCGTACTTCTGGACATCGTCCCTCTTCACTTCGCCCGGACCAGATACGACGCCATGTGCAATGGGCGCGAACCCATAGCTGGAGGTGTTGATTCCGTCAGACGTTTCGTAATAGACATGCCCGGCCGCCGAACTTTCCGCTCCGTCTATAGGTGTTCCCGGGGCCGCCACATAGATGGAAACTGTGTACCTGTTGTCCACGTGCTGTCCTCACTTTGCTCTGTATTGGTACGCCAACAGAAGCTCGGCATCTATTGAAGCAAGGTCTGGCTGCGGATTGAGCAGCTTCAACCGGAGCGCGTAACTCCCAGGCCTGGCATCACGCGCCCATGCAAAGGCCAGGGACCTACTGCTCGACGCTGCACTTGAGATCCCGGCCTGTTCAACCGCTATCTGGTCGACCGTAGTCTGTACGGCACGCGGCACCCGGCCATCTGCACCTACTTGAACAAGCTCTGATGGGCCGTGACCTCGGGATTCCCTTCGCACCAACGGGACCGCGATCGGTTTGCCAGACTCCGTGTGAGTGAGTTCCAACTCGGCTTGCAAACCTGACTCAGCAACCATGCGCGCTACTGCAGCCGCGGCAGCTTCGTCTGCACCCGTAAGGCGAAGCCCAATCATCAGGGTGCTGCTTGAGTTGGGCCCGGGCGGCGGAAGCTCGAACTCCAAGACCAACGGCTCGGCCATCGCGGTCAGTGGAAACGGCCTGACCAGCGGCACGACGCCCTCGCGGGGGGCTACAGGCCCGGTTCGGGCCGAAGTATCCGGCGCCTGTGCTGGCTGGCAAGCAACCAGCATGGCGACCGAGCAAAAGAGCATCAGTGTTGAAAGGACAAGCTTGATTGATCGCGTCGGCATTCCAGAGTACTCCGGATAAAATACATCTTCGGCGTGATGGACGGCCGGTAGTGCCGACCTTGGTCGGCACAGGCTGGGAACAGCAGTTTGCGGCAGCCGAAAACGGCGCGGCCCGCTCATCCCATCCGCTGCACGGCGGCCTGCTGTTCCTGCACCTGGCTCTGTTCCTGCATGGCCACCTGCTGCTGCGACTGGCTGATGTGCTGCGCCTGCTCCATCGATTCATGTACGGGCGTCTGCGCCGCGACTGCGGTGGGCATGCTGGCGCGCAGGTGGGCGGGGTCTGATGGATCGCCCTGGAAAACGAACACGTTGGTGCCTGCGTGACCCTGCTCGTTGGCTTGGCTGAGCAGCACGTGGTCCACGCGGGACAGGCCGTTTTCCTTTGCCAGGCAGAACAGGCTGCCGCACATGCGTTCGCTGGCTTCGTCCGGGGCGCGGCCGTGGGAGGCGTCGAGTGCCGCAACACCCCGCGATATCTGCCCGCCCAAGGCCTGGTCATTGCTGGTATACAGCCACTGCTCGAACGTCTGCTTCGGCAACGGGTTTCGCTCTTCCTTGTTGAGCGGGCTATCCGGAAACGGCGCCTCAATGCTCTGGATATGCGGAACGTTCCTCGCAGGCTGGATCACGCCTTCGAAGTTCTTGAACTCGATGCCGACCGCTTTGGCGTGGAGACCCGCGTGGTTGAGCGCGCCCCAGGTGAAATCCGTGCAACTGTTACTGAAGGCGTCGTACTTCGAATCCAAGCCGTACCTCACCGGGTCGGCCGAGTACTCGCGGATCCTGTTGAACTGTTCTTCGCTGATCTCGATAGTGCGCGCGTAGTATGGTGCGATGTATGTCGAGGTGTCGGTAGTTACGGGATCGCCAAGATACCCGCCGCCGGGCAGGCGATCCCCAGGCTGCCAACCTGCGCTGCGCACATCGGCGCCATGGGATGTCTCCAGGTACATATGTCCTGTAAGCGATGTCCCCCGAGACTCGTTCGGCTGCGCAGGATTTACCAGCGGCGTACCGGGCGCAGCTACGTAGACGGTCAGGGTGTATGCGTCATTCTTATCCATGGTCACTTCGACTTACCGTCATAGGCGATGATCAATTCGGCCGGACTGTCCTTGAGCGCCGGGCGATCCTCCAGCAACTCGATCACCACGTGATATCGGCCAGGCGCAGGCGCGCCCGCGTACGCAAAGGCGAGCTCGTCATACATGAGCCCCGCCCTCAGCAGGCCAGCCTCCCGCATCATCCCGGTGCTCACACTATGCGGCGAGACGGACGTAGTGAAGCCATCAGCGCCAAGCGCGACGCGCTTCTTCAACTCGGGCGCTATTCTCATAAGGGGCTCATCAATCCGCGACTCCCCGTCAAGCTTCTGGAGACGCACGCGTGCAGGCAGCCCCTCCCGCACGATCAGGCTCGACCGCGCAACGATCGCCTTCGGTGTCTCCTCAGCGATACGAATACCGATAACCAACGAAGAGCCTGCCATCACCCCTGGCGGCGGCAGATCAAACTCCATATCCGCAATCATACCCGGCTTGTCCAGCGCCACAGGCCGCGTCAGCGGAACCTGCGTGCGCGCGGCCGCCTGTGCGGCATCAAGCGGCGCCACGGGCGGCGGCGCAGGGGTCGGACCATTGCAGGCGGCAAGCAGTGCCAATGCGACAGCCAGCGCGGCACTTCGAAGACGTCCTGGTGTCGGACTCAGCATGATGCATCCCTGTTCTAGGCGTGTCCGCACGGACTGGCGGACGGTCTGGTTTTCCTTGCCCTGCCGAGGATAAGGGAAGCGGCTCAGCGGAAAGTGATGAGCGTCACGGGCCTTGCCTGACGGCAACCGTCGGGCGTTCGACACCAAGGCGTGGCGGCAACACAAGTCTTCATTCCAGACCCAGCTGTAGACGCTATAGTGGCCGAAGCAGGTCGTCCAACTCGGCGCACGGGCACGCTACCTGGTCAACGTAAGGAATGGAAATGCGGCGACATAGCGCAGCCCCCTTGATCTTCACAGTTGCATATGCCGCTCTGCTGAGCAGCTGCGCCCCTGGCGCCGCGCGGCCGTCCAATCTGCAGGAGTCACCCACAATGCCTGATGCTACCTCCAATACGCCAATAGTTCCGCAGACACACGCCGGCAAAGTGCTATCGGGCGTCCTGGAGCTTTTGACGCGCAAGCACTCGGTCCGGGAGTTCGACATCGGAGCCGTTTCAGACGCGATCGGCAAGACCGCCAGCACCTTCGCTGATGGACACTTCGGCTACCGCGAACCGCTCAGCCGTGACTGGTCCTACGTTCTCGATGTGCGGAGTATTGGCGGGAAAGATAGGCGATTTGACCTGAATTTCATAAACACGTCAGATGGTGAATCTGCACCGGCTACTGACTTGTGCGAGATTGACTTCGAACACGTGGCCGCCGAGCTTAAACAAGCTGGCTACCGTCAAGAAACGAATCATGGCGAACATGGCCAGGTTGTCTACGAGCAATTTCACCGCCCGGACATTGCCGTGACCATCTCAACCATCGGCGAGGCTGGAACGCCACCGGACAAGGTCAAACACCGCTGCATCCAGATACTGACAGCACAATAAGGGAGGGAGGCAATGGCTGACCTCTCACCACAATCGCGCAACGTGCTGGACCGCTTCGGCCAACAGCCGGATGTTACGCCTGACCAGGTTTTGACGCTCCGTCGCGTCATCATCGGTTCTCCAGCGCTGTCAGATCAGTTCAATGCTGCAGTTGCAGCCGGGCACGTGCAGCGCGTTTCATTGCTACCTGCTGGTACGAACGCCGGGGGAACCTACGACGGGATCGAGAAGACCATCAACCTCCCAGCACGCATTCTCTCGCCGGCCAGCGGCTCAGGATCCTACGGTGCTGCCGAACTGACCTTCGTCCTTGGGCATGAGATACAGCATGGATTCAACCATGCGGCGACATCGGCCGCTTACACGCTGTTCGATGAGGAAGTCCGGGGTGCTGCCACCGGTAACCATGATTACACCGATGCAATCGGCAACCTTATCTCTGCCAACAGAAGAGATGAGGCGTCCGCACAGCTGGCAGGCTGGAATGCACTTGTCGGGATGGCCAGTACTGAAAATCCTGACGCCAGCCTCCGGGATGTCTTCGACGCCAGCCCAAGGACACGTGATTTTCTGACGTTGGACCCTGGGACTGGCGCAGCCGTGCAGCGGCCGCAGCTCACGTTTGCCACCGACAATACGCTAAGTGCTTCGAGCGCCAACATCGAGGCCATGGGCCGAATCTACTTCGATAAGCCGCCACAGCGGTCTGCGCTCGGACATCAAGGAAACTCAGACTACGCGAACTACTACGGCGCCTACGCAGTCGGCGTCGCCAGTCGCGTCGAGGCCTCCCGTGCAGTTGAGGGCGAGCCGCCTCAGATGAAGCTTGACATGAATCGCCTGGGACTGCAGGAGAGCATCATGGAACAGAACGGAATCTGGCTGGGTCCCGACGCCCCATCGCCTCAGGCCTACTTCGACACCAGCACCACGCCGCCCTCCCTGCATTACTTCGACCACACGCATTCCACACATACGCACATCCCAATAACGGCGCAAGAGCACGAGCGGCTTCGTATCAGCAACGACAATATTACGCAGACACACCCTTCCGGGCCTCCTGCAGCTCTCAGCCGAGGTGACGAGAATCTGCATGCGCAGATAAGGCACAAGGTCGCCGAGCTCGATGCCTCCAACGGTCGAACCTTTGATGAGACCAGCGAACGGTTGTCCGCCAGCCTTCTTGTTGTTGCCAGACAGAACGGCCTGCAACAGGTAGATCATGTAGTGCTAAGTAAGCCCACGATCGAACTGCCGGCCGCCCATAACATCTTCCTCGTGCAGGGCGATCCAGCTGATCCTGCTTCACTTCGCGCATCGATGCCTACTGCGCTGGCGGCCCAGCAATCCCTGCAGCAGAGCACGGAGGCACTGGAGGCTGTGAATCGAGTGAGGGCTGACAATCTCGCCCAGGATCAATCACGCGATCAACAACAAGCCTTTGATCAGCAGCGCGTTGCGATGCCTGGACCTTGAACCTCCTCCGGTAGAAAGATCGAATCATCTACAACAGCTGGGATTGTCTTCGACGACACGGTGTCAGCCGGCCTGCTCCTCACGCCGGGCTTCAAGATGGCGCGCGCGTGTGGCCCTGCCTGAGTCAACGATCCGGATTGGTGTGCTTGCACGGTCTGTGCATAGGTCACTTCACCAACCGCGATGGAAGGCCGGTATCTGTTTCAGTGAGCCGTGCCAGAAAAAGCGCATTGATCCCAATGTGCCGCGATTTTCGTGGTTCTGCTTATGGTGGAAGACGCCAACAGCTTGATCGTCGAGGTGGCGTCTGTGACGCGTAGTACCGACCTTAGCCGGCACTGCTTGCAGAAACAAAAAGCAGCCGACTGAAGTCGGCTCTACATGCGCCGATTTCGGTAGACGAACCTCACCCCATCCGCTGCACGGCAGCCTGCTGTTCCTGCACTTGGCTCTGCTCCTGCACGGCCACCTGCTGCTGTGACTGGTTGATGTGCTGCGCCTGTTCCATCGATTCATGTACGGGCGTCTGCGCGGCGACGGCGGTGGGCATGCTGGCGCGCAGGTGGGCGGGGTCTGATGGATCACCTTGGACAACGAACACATTGGTGCCTGCGTGACCCTGCTCATTGGCCTGGCTGAGCAGTACGTGGTCCACGTGGGACAGGCCGTTTTCCTTGGCCAGGCAGAACAGGCTGCCGCACATGCGTTCGCTGGCTTCGTCCGGGGTACGGCCGTGGGAGGCGTCGAGCGAGGCCACACCGCGGTTCACCTGGTCCATCATCGCGCGGTCGTTGTCGGACAGCAGGAATTGCTTCCAATCGCGTTCCGGCATGGGGTTGCGTTCGACCTTGTTCAGATCGCTGTCCGGGAAAGGCGCCTTGATGCTTTCGATGGCGGGGATGTTGTTCAAGGGCTTCATTGCTCCCTCGTGCCGCTCGATCGGGATGGGCCCGACCTGCATGTGTAGTCCGGCGTGGTTCAATGCGCCCCAGGTGAAGTCGGTGCAGCCATTGGAGAAGGCGTCGTACTTTGGGTCGAAGCCGAAGCTGGTGGGCTCGGCGCCGAACTCACGAATCTTGTCGTACTGCTCCCGCGTCACCTCGATGGTGCGCGCATAATAGGGATCGACGTAGCTTGCCACGTCATATGGAGTCACCTTGCCCATGTAGACGTCCCCGACACGCTGGTCGGGCTGCCAGCCAATGCTCTCTGTCTCATTGCCGCGTGCAACCTGCAGATACAAATGACCGGTCAGCGACGTCTCGCGCGGCGCATCGGGCTGATTTGGATTGATCAACGGCGTGCCGGGTGCGGCAGCGTAGATTGTCACGGTGTAGCGATCAGACTGGTCCATACTCATTTCGCTCTTGCGTTGTATCCAAGAATCAATTCCACCGGACGTCCCTGCAATAGCGGGCGGGATTCCAGTAGTTCAATGCGCAGGTGATAGCGGCCGGGCGGCGGCGCGCTGGCCTGCGCAAACGAGAGGACCTTCGTCAGAACACCCTCCCTCTCCAACCCCGCCTCAGCAAGCATCGTTCCATCGAGCCCTGCGGCCCTGGCTCCAGGTGTTGTTCCATCCGCCGGGATGGAGATGCGCTCTTTGGCGTCCGGGCCGATTCGTATCAACGGTATCTCCGCAGACTCTGCGCCATCGATGCGCTGCAGATGGACCTTGGCGGGCAGACCACCGCGGACGATCAGGTCAGACAGCGCGATCATTGACCTCGCGTCCTTCTCCTCAATGCGCACCCCGATGATCAACGACGACCACGCCAACTCCCCAGGCGGCGGCAGATCAAACTCCAGATCCGCAATCACACCCGGCTTATCCAGCGCGACAGGCCGCGTCAGCGGCACCTGCGTGCGCGCAGCGGCCTGCGCGGCATCAGGAGGCGTCACTGGAGGCGGCGAAGGCGCCGAACCACTACAGCCAGCAAGCAGTGCCAATGCCACAGACAACGCCGCATTTCGAAGACGCCCTGATGTCGTGTTCAGCATGATGCATCCCTGTTCTAGGCGTGCCCGCACGGACTGGCGGACGGTCTGATTTCCTTACGTCGGGGAGCATAAGGGAAGCGGCTCAGCACCGAGTGATGAACGTCTGAACCCTTACAACTCCGGGGCCGGACCCACCACCTGCGACCTGACTCTCGGCGGCACAAGGCACACCATAAAGCCCCCAATGTTAGGATGCCTGCAGCTCCTCATCCAAGGATTGGCATGAAGTTCAACCTGTTCGAAGGCGGACGGCGCATCGCACTGCTGGTCACGGCAGTAGCCGTCATGATTGCAGTGGGAAACGTGCTGTCCAGCAAGCCTTACGTGGCCACCCACTACCGCCTCACCGGCCCCGGCGAGCCCTTCGTACGCACCACAGCGGGCTGCCCGATCAAGGACGCCGCGTCCACCTACTTCAGCACGCAGACTCCCAAAGGCCGCACTACGCATGTCCATGTCTGTCTGATTCCGGTCAACATCGTCAATGCGAACGGCAACGTGGAGGCCGTGGTGCCGTTCAAACGCGACGCGGATGGACGCGTGCATGGCGCGACCAACTTCCGCGAAGAGATCAGCGCCTACAAGAAGGCCATCCGCGCGGACTTCAAGCTGCCCGCCGCCGACGGTGCGAAGATCGACAGAATTTATGAAGAAGCTCGCATGACAGCGATGAAGCGCCAAGGCCTCAAGCTGGTGTCGTACCTGGCTGTATTCTGGGCGTTTGTATTCAGCCTGGGCTGGGTGCTGCGGGGCCTGCTGGGCATTCCGCGCGGTCAGGATTTCCACCCGGATAACGGTTGAGTAAACGACGTCCCGCCGGCACACGCGGGGCAGCTGTAGATCACGCCAACCGTATGCACGCAGATGGCCAGGAGGCTGTTCAATGACAACTATTCCACCCTCACCCTTTGACGCAGACACACGCGACTTCCCCGGTGAAGAAGCGCTGGATACCCTGCTCGCCAGCCACCGCGCTCCCGGCATCCTGCTGCAGCGCCCCTACCCTCCCAGCGCTTTCCCCAACGTGCGAAGCCGTTTGGGCGGGAAGCCACAGTTGCCGGCAACGCTGGACTGGCCATTGGGCATGCATTATGGCGAGGAAACGCCCATGCATTTCCTTGCGCAGATCGACTGCTCTGAACTGCCGCGCGTGGATGATGCAATGCCGGACAGTGGGATGCTGTTCTTCTTCGCCGTCAACGCAGAGGAGCAGATCTGGGACGACGACGAACCTGGCACCCGCGTGCGCGTGCTCTATGCCGAAGACGTGCCGGCCGATACGCCGCCCACGGATCCCCCAGCAGCGCTGCAGCCCATCCTTTCAGCCGTAGCGAGCGACCGCTCTTCGACCTTTCCCCGGCCGCAACTGGCAGGCGAGGACGGACCGCGCCTGCATACCGAATGGCCCCTCATCGCGCATCGGCTGGACACGTGGCCGGAGTGGGACATGATTCCTGAAGGCGACGCCGAACCGGACTATGACGCGTACAGTCGCAGGGTCAGCGCGCTCCGGCTCGGTGCCGCTGCTGCGGCAATCGGCCAGGTACCCGGCGCTCAGTCCGCCAAGCCGTGGGAACGCCCCGCGCCCATGCCGTGGAACTTTCCCGTGGCGTGGCTTCGCATGCAGAAGGATTTCCCGTACGCGGGGATCATGATGGAAGACATCGCCCGCACGCTGGCGTGTCGCTGCGCGCGTCTGGAGGATAGCGAGGCGCTGATGCGCGATGCCCTGCAATGGGTGCAACGCGGCAGGCAGATAGGACCGGACCAGGCTTGCCCTGCCGACGACGCGCTGGCGTTCCGCGAATGGATCGTGGGCCTGGTTGGGGAGCACGGCGAGGGGCCCGTGACGGGCGATATCATGGCGTCTGCATTCACCCGGGGCGCGCTGTCGATCGTGGCACTCGCAGGCGGATCAAGCGTCCTTGCCCAGCGGATTCCGCGAGAGCTTTACCAGGCAATGGAATCGAATCACCTGCCCTTCGAAGAGGATTCCCGCCATTGCGCCGCAGGCTATGGCTCACGAAGCCGGGCCGTGATTCACCAGATGCTGGGGCATGCAGTGCTGCTGCAGAATACCGGCGCGATGATCGAGGAGGATCCGGTGTGCCTGCTGCAGCTGGCCAACGACGACGGGATTGATCTCAAGCTGGGCGACTGCGGGCAAGCGACGTTCTGGATCCGCCGCAGCGACCTGGCGGAGAGACGATTCGATCGGGTGGAAGGCGTGGTGGAGTCGCTCTGATCTGGCAGGAATGAGCTGGATGAAGAAGGAAAAAGGCGGCGACATGGCCAAAGCTGGCAGGTTTACTGCTTCATCAGCTTCGGCATGTCACTGCGCACGCCGTCAGCGACGGCTGGCAGGAATTGCAATCTCCGCGAGCAGAACAGTGCCGTCTTCAGGTATGGGTGTCCCGTCGGAGATGAGCACACCCGCAGCGGTCAATGCATCAGCCCTCGTGACAGCGACGTAGCGCAGGTTTTCATCGTTGTCAGTGCGTCCAGCGAACGCCATTACCAGCCCTTGAGCAATTCCTCGCACGTATACGAAGTCATCGCCCGTGGCACCGAAGTCCGGCTTATAGTCGATCAAGATCTTGATGAATGGCACACGACCCAGGTCCAGCCAAAAGACGTGCTCCATGTATCCCCCACGGTCGACAATTTCATCGTGGCCCTCCATGCCCAGACCGCCAATGCGCTCGCCGCCCCTATAGAACGAGTATTGATACTCCGTTCCCTCTTCGCCATTTGAAAGCGTTGCCGGAAGCATCCGTGGACGCAGCACGGAAACATTGTTGATGGGGTCGACAGCTGAGTGTGAAAAAGGCTGAAAGTTGAACGGCATTACCACCCTCCAACTGATTCGTATGCCATCGCCTGAACCACGTCGTCAACCACCATCATTTGCGGGAACGCGACACTCTGCGAGTAGAACCCAGCCATCCGAAAGCAGGACGGCATCGGCACATATTGAAATGCCGTTGCGTGTCACGGCATCCACCGTGGTCACTACCCGATTGCGCTGTGACTCAGACTGGGTGAGCCGTCCTGGAAAAACATTTACCAGCCCCTGGGCCACAGCCTGAAGGATGCAGAACTCTTCACCAGCATCCCCGATAGCATGTTTGAAGTGACGCAGCGATTTGAAGTTACTGTCCTGCACAAACTCAATTGTATACAACCACTCCCGGCCACCAGCCTCCTCACGCAGCACCTCATGGCCGAGGATACCAAGCCCGCCAAGGCGCTCGCCGCCACGAAGGAAGGCATATTCGAACTCGATCATGGTCCGACCGTCACCCAACGTAGCGGGAAGCATGCGGGGCAGAGGAATCGAGATCCCCGTCATCGCGTCGTAAGCGGATCCTCCGCGCGACTCAAAGTTCAGCCGCATCTACCGTCCTCCAATTGAGCGCCTGTGCGGCATGCCGCGTTGTCCGAACGAACGTCTCCAGTGCCCAGAGCTATCCTTACCTGAAAAGCCAAGATACTCAGTACCTACGGAGAGTTCAGGAGGCGCGGCTCGCATCGTCCTGGATAAATAGACCTCGAAGCTGATTATAGCGTCTGGCCCCGAACCCGGAGGGCACACGTAGGCGCCCACGTCACTCTTCTGTCGCAGCGACAGAGGACTGCCGTCCGCAGAGTTCCTTGCACCGCCTAACGCCGTGAGTATGTAATCGTCGAAGCCCGAACCGCCCATGGCGCTTATTCCTCAGGCACGTGCGCTGGAATGAACACTTCCGCAAGAACCAACGTGCCATCGGCGGCTATCACCTTTTCATCAGAAATGAGGACGCCTGCGTTTGCCAGAGCTGCGGCTGTCGTCGTTGCGGTGTACTTTATGCCTTGGTCGCTATCTGTTCGGCCAGCGTAAGCGAGCACCAACCCACACGTAAATTCACACAAGAAGACGTAGTCATCGTCATCTGCGCCGATAAACAGATTTTTGAATCCGACAACCGTTTTGATCAGGTGTTCATACCCCAAATCGATTGTGTATGCCCATTCGCGATCTGCTCCTTCACCAATCATCGTCTCAGAGCCATGACAACCCAGCCCATCAAGGAACTCTCCATCCCGAATGAGAGAGTATTGATACTCGATGCCCGGCCGACCGTCTTCGAGGTCGGCAGGAAGGACGCGTGGCCGCGGTATTGATATCCGGCTGATTGGATCGTACGAAGAATTTGACAGCGCCTGAAAGGAGATCGGCATATCGGCTTCCTTTTCTGTTATTGCTAGCGAACATTTTGAGGCAAGTTCAAACTTCCTCCGTCCTCGATGACGCTTCACCCGCGAGCACTGTCATTGCCTGCATCATCCAGCAGAGGCCGCCGCAATGGTGCTGACTTAAGATAGTTAAATATCGACTCCGTTTGCTGGCTAGTCGGACGGGTCTGGTCTGCGATGCTTCTCGCGCCACCAAGCGTCGTACGCGCGAGATCATCGATAGTAAAAATGCTCACAAGCCCACCTCAACCCGCATGTTGGGGAACGAGAACTTCTGCGAGGATAACTATTCCTTCATCCAGAACTTGAGTCTCGCCAGAGATGGAAACGCCCGCTGCGGAGAGGGCGTCCAACGTCGTAGCAGCAACGTAACGAAGGGCATCAACATTGTCCGTACGGCCGGCATGAGCCAACACCAAACCTTGAGCCAGCTTGCAAAGGAACTCGAAATCATCAGCGTCCGCTTCAAAAATGGCCTTGAACTCGAGCATGGCCCTTAGAAGCTTCTCTCCAGCAAGATGGAACGTAAAGACCCACTCCCGCCGCCCGTCCTTCTCGACAACCATGTTGGACCCCAAGAAGCCCAGGCCGTCGAGCCGCTTACCATCTCTTAGGAAGGCGTATTGATACTCGGTGCCTTCTTTCCCGGCCCCCAGGGTTGCCGGGAGTATCCGCGGACGATTGATTGAGATGCCACTCACGAGATCGAATGAAGAATGGGATCGAACCTGAAAATCAGGGGTCATGTCGGACTTCCATTCTCTGCCTTAAGCAAAATGCGAAGGGATGCGCACTTCCGCTAGTACGATCTCATCTACCTCGCATGCATCAGGGACCAAGCGATCACTCAGCCCATTGCTGATAAGTGTTCCACGGCTTGTGAGCGCGACGTACCTGAGGTCCACTGAATTCGTGGTCTGGCCGGCGAAAGACTTCACAAGTCCACGCGCGATGCTCTGTAGGAAATCGAAATCCGGCTCGAAGCTTCCGAAGATTGACTTCATCCGAAGGATGTCGCGCAACACCCATGACGGCGCAAGATTCAAGGTGTACGTCCACACCGGACGCGCGGACGTGCGGTCTACCTCTTGATGGCCGAACAGTCCAAGCGCGCCGACCCGCTCTCCCTGTCGAACAAATGTATATTGATATTCGATGGATTCAGCGCTGTCCACCTGCTCGCAAGGAAGGATCCTGGGCTGCAAGATTGAGATTCCAGTTCCCTCATCGAATGCGGAGCGTTCTCTGGGAACGAAATCAACCCGCATGACTGCTCCCTGGCAGGTGCGCACGAATGGAAACTTCAGCGAGCACTATCTCGCCTCCTCGTGAGGCGGAAATTTCCGCCGGAAAGACAACTGCGGAATTCGCCAGCGCAGCCATCGTGGTGCTAGCGACGTAACGCAGGTTTTCCCTTTTGTAAGCCTCCCCTACGTTAGCGAGAACCAGTCCGTTGGAGAACTGTTGGAGAAATATGAAATCGTCATCCAAGTTGGCAATACGCTTCTTGAGTGCCAGCAAATCCTGGACCAACCAATCATGTCCAAGGTCGAAGAAGAAGACGTGTTCACGCCAACCATCGGACTCGAAGACTCTGTCAGTCCCGAGAAAACCAAGCGTTCCTATCCGTTTGCCGTTCTGATAGAAGGCATAGTGATACTCCGTCCCCTGGGTACCGTCAGCAAGCTCAGCTGGCAGAATCCGCGATACCAAGGCAGTTATTCCGCTGACACGGTTATACGAGGAGCTGGAGCGCGCTTGAAAATCTAAGGGCATGCTTCCTCCTTGAATAGCGTTGAACGCGTTGAGCCATGCCACTCAGAGCGGCACCCCAACTTTCCCCACCTCAGCGCAGCCTGTAAAGCACCGCCGCGCCCGGGCGCGCTTCGAACGCCGGCACGGTCTGCTGGGTCAATGCATTACCCCTGGCATCCCATACCAGCGTCTCGACCGGGTAGTCGTCCTTACGCGTCATCTCACCGATCTTGCTGACGATCACTGTCGCTGCGTCAGCGGCTTCCGGGTTCCAGGCGAACACGCCCACGCGGCCATAGAACACGGCCGGGGCGGAGGCATCCAGGCGGCGGTCCGGGCACATCACCAGGCCGCGGTCGATCATCACGCGCAGTGCGCCAACCGGCACCTTGTTCACTGTCGGCGTGGTGCGCTCGGCGCTGTGGCCGGGGCAGACGTTGGCGGCGCGGGTGACCATGTTTGCGGCGACCTCGCGATCAGCCTGGGCGAAGGCCAGGGCGGGGCTGAGGCAGAGGGCGAGCAGGGCAACAGGGGACGTCCGGGTCATCGCAGGTTCCTTGGGTGGCTATGGGGCGAACTTATCAACGGCCGGGGGATGAGTTGCAAAAATAATGTGAGGCCGCGTGTCGCGAAGGGCCGCCGCCACGTTCGCAATAGGCCGTTGCGGTGAGCCCCGGGTGCCCATGGGCCGGGAACACGCTTGCGTTGCCTGAGAAGAACCATGCCCTGTCACTTTTGCAGATTCGCCCATGTACGCAATGGCCTATGGCTGATGGTATGGACGCGCTGGCGACGAAGAGCGTCAGCCGGGATTGCCATCCTGTAGCTACTCGAACCGTTTGCTCTGTTTTGCCCTTTGGGCACGGCGGAGAATGCACTGCATCGTGTGCCGGCTTTATGGCGGGCGATGTGGGGGATCCCTGATCCGCCGGTTTTTTGGTTCTGTAGCCCGGTATGGCAACCCGCATCGCCCGCCACCTAGCGCCCTAGCGCAGGTGGCCTCAAGCCTTGTGAGGTACGCCGATGGATCCACACTACCCCCTCAGCGCAAAGCGTCTGTATGCCTTGATGGGCGACCGGATGATCGACTTCCCGCCGCATTTCATCGAGCACCTGGAGCGCAGACTCGAGGAGTTCGAGACGTCACGCACCAACGCGCACCGCGTGATGCACCTGCGCGTGGTGCGGGACACCGAATCTGATGTGCCGCTGACCGCCTGCGGCTGCGCTGAGGAGCCTCAGCGGAAGGCTGATGTAGCCGTGGCCATCCGCACGCTGCAGGCACTCGCCTCCATCTTTGAAGTGCTGCACTCGGTGCATATGAAGCAGCAGGACGGTCAGCAGGATAACGGGCTTGGCCGCTTCCTGATCGAAGAGCTGATCGTCTCCGGAAGAGAGCTGGTCAGCACCCCGGCAGATGCCATGTGGGGCCAGCCATGAACGGGCGGGACAACAGATTCGCCAACGCGCGCGTCACCAACCTGCGTGCAGCGGAGATGGCCGAGTACCTGGATGGCCGTCTGCATATGATCAACTACGATGAATCGACTTTCGCGCGATCGCTCCTGCTGGCGTCCGAGCTGTATGGAATGAGTCACGTCGCGTACGAGTGCGGACTGAGCAGCGACGCCATGCGCCGGCAGCTGAGCGGTACCCGCCCGCTCTACTTCGACAGTGTGTTGGGCGCCATGCGGGCGCTGGGTATCCGGTTGCGGATAGAGGTGGTTTGAGTGGCTGCTACAGCGACCACGCAGCCGGCGTGTCTGGCTGCGTTTTGATGCAACGCTGGTGCTCTGTTCTACCAGCGGACAGTGGGTCGCCCCCTTCGTTACCTCGGCCCTCGTGACGTTCAAACTACGTTGATGAGATCATCCGGGCAGTCCACTCCGCCAGAAATCCATGCCGACGTACTTCCAACCCCGTTGCCTGCGCGAGCCCGCTGATGATCGAAGTATCCGCATTCTTCTGATGAGGGTCCAGGCTCCGCTGCCGGACGGAAGTGATCCTGCCCAGTACGAATTTCTTCTTTACCGCGGAGAGGACGAGTTCGGCTGCATGGGATTGAGCGGCGGCTCAAACTGGCTTGTGCGGGAGAACGACAAGCGCGAGTGGGTCTATACGATCGACATGTCTCATCCGGCGAGGCTGAAGCGCATACTCACCTTCAAGAAGGATCTCCGTAGCGACGAAGACGATCTCTCGTTCCTGCGCAGGTTCTCGCTGGCCGTGCTGCACGCGGTCACCGAAAGGTCCCGCAGCGATGAAGACACGCGAGAGATCATCTTTACCTCTCAGGCAGCGCTCACCGAGATCGGCATATCGCCTGCCGATCAAGCCCTATTGCCCGGCGGTGACGCGCCGATACTGGCAGATCTGCTGATCCCCGGAAGCACCGACTGACCTCGGCCAGACACCGCTGGGCCGCGATCAGAATGACGCAGCACCATTGTCCGCAGCCTTCCGCGGACTGGTCCCCGTTGGATGGACACGGGACATCGACGCTGCAGTCACGTACCCAGCAGAAGGGTTGCATGGCTTCTCCAGGTGGCGGTCTGCTTCCGACCGTGTTGGTGAGTCAGATATCAGTCACATCCACGAAGGAGATGCCACTCACTCCTGCGTCCAACGAGATACCAGCAGCTTGGACAGCACTTCGGAAGGTTCTGTCGCAGAACGCGGAAGGGTTGAACGGCGTCAAGAACACATGCGCGCCGGCCAGGATGTCGCGCTTGAACACGAGCCTCGCCCCGCCTCCCAAGGAGTAGAACTTGCCCCGGACGTAGTCATCATCGACCTTGATCCTGAGGTGGGAAGCCTCTTCGTCGAGCGCGTCCACCTCCCGCACGACATCGCACAAAAAACGACGCGGTCCGGCTGATCCGTCGGCCAGACGGACTTCGCATTCAACGAAAGCGAACGCTTCAGAATCTATTGCTGACATCGCCCGCTGGAGCCGCTCAGACACCAGCCAGTAACCACTGAAGCCGCCTTCCATGTCTCGAGGCACAGGCCCTTCAGACGGATCGAATACCACACGCGGCACTTCGCTGAGTGGCGAAAATCCCCCCGCATCTGGCCGTAGGATCAGTCGTGGGGCTGTCTGAAGTTGCTCGATGTTCTCAAGGAGCGCACCGCGAAAGCGTCTGTTGCTTTCTGATTCTGGCCCGAACATGAAGAACACGCCTTCAGCAAACGGGTGCGTGCCTTTTCGCTTCATGCGGTCGGTCTCCTCTACTGGCGTATGGACCTTGCTACAGCCTGGACTCTGCGACTTCAAATATCTGCCGCATCGGTAAACCATACGCCACATGTTTCCTTTTCTGTCCCCATGCCTGCGTCCATGATGGCATCGCGCAGATGGCGATCACAGAAGACGAGGCGACCCGAGTACGGGGTCCTGAACACATGTGCCGCGCCCACGGCATCTCTCCGAAATATCAGACTGCTGCCGCCGGTCAGGTCATAAAACTTGCCAGCAGGGAACTTGTCGCTCAGTTCTATAGTCAGCTTCGAAGACGCTTCATCCAGCGCATCAAGCTCGCGGATGACGTCACACAAGTAGTAGGGCGGCCCCTTCTTACCGTCACTGAGGCGATAGTCAGCCGCAACGAACGCGAAGCCATCTGGATCTACCTGCGAGAGGACCCGCTGGAGTCTTTCCGAAACCATCCAGTAGCCGCTGATCCCACCCTCAAGGTCTTGCGGCGGGTCACCCTGTTCTGGCGAGTGCACGAGTCGCGGTGCTTCGCTCAATGTCGGGAAGCCGCCGCTGGCCGGGCGTAGGATCATTCGCGGTAGTGTCCGCAGCGTCTTGACGTTCTCGAAGACTACTCCGTGACCGCGACCACCACGGGTCGTGTCAGGTTGCAACAGGAAGAATTGCCCGCGTTGCGGCTGAGCCTGGTTCATTGTCTATTCTCCATCAGTGAGCCGAGACACGTACCAGTCGCCCTCAAAGGCCGGGTTGCGGACCGGCGTCTTACCGTACGCGTCCTCATACTTTCTGGCGTAGGCGGCCATCTTTGATTCGTCGATGGCGTACGGGATGAGTCCCATCACCTCAGCACCCGCCCTGCGCAGATCGAGGCGATCCCGGGGATCCTGTTCTTCTACGGAGCCGTCTTCGGTGATGGAATCGTTGGAGGAATATCGTTCCAGCATGCGCTCAATGGGCGCCCGATCAACGTAGTTGATGAGCACCGAAATCTCCTCCCGGAAAGCATTGGTCCGCGGATTCACCCGGGCACCTGGAGCCGTCGGCTTCATGTCCGGCCACTCGATCACCAGCGACACGCCCTCGCCCGGCCAAGGTGCAATCTGGCTGTCGAGGTAGTTGGCCGGAATACGGAAGGTGTTCGGGCCCAGCTTCACGTCCACGGGAGCATCAGTGTAGGTGTGGCCGTTGATGGTGCGACCGGTCTGGGGGGCGTCCGACATGGCGGGATTCTTACTGTTTTCGGTGGACGGCGGCCGGGCACAGGCGCCCGCGCTCAGTGCGACGGCGAGTGCACATGCCAGCAGGCGGCAGTAAGACATCAGGTGCATTCTTGTGCGGATCCATTGCGGGGATTGTGGGTGGAGACAGGCAACCGCGCTCAGCTCGTTCGCATATTTGCCGCATCCCGTGTCACCAGTTCTTGCTGATATCCATCGTGCGTTTATAGAGGGGCTTCTGGGACTGCTCTGCATCGGAGTCTTGGGTCTTGCCGGGCCCGGCGATGATGCCGTGCTCTACGGGCGCAAAGCCGAAGCTCTTGCGGTCTGTTTCGCGTGTTATGTCGTAGTAGACATGGCCAGCAGCTGAGGTTCCGCCATCCAGCAGAGGTGTACCCGGAGCTGCCACGTAAACGGAGAGGGTGTACCTGCCGTCCATAGGCGCTCCTACTTCGACCTGTGCCTGTAGGCCACCAGCAGCTCTGAATTCACGTCCGAAAAGTCAGCAGATGCCTCGCCGATGCGTACGCTGATTCTGTATCTGCCTGGCGCAAGGTCCTGTGCCGATGCAAAGGAAAGGTATCTCGAGTGCCCAGCGGTACTGGCACGACCCACTTGCTCGATCGAAATATCGTCCACATCATCTCGCCGCACACCACGCACATGGCCTTCGGGTCCTACGGGGACAAGCGTGGCAGGGGCGTTTCCGCTTGAAATGACGCGAACCAGCGGTACGTCCACCGGCGCTGTGTTATCGATTCGTACGAGACTCACATCCGCCTCCAGCCCCGCCGCGATGACTTTTTCGGCGACCTCAGCCGACTGGATGGCGCTCTCTGCATTCACGCGAAGACCGAGAAACAACGTGCCAGTTGCGCTTGGCCCCGGCGGGCGCAGTTCGAAATCGACGACAAGCGGCGCCTCCATTTCTACGAGCTGGAGGGGACGGACCAGAGGAGCCACGTGTCCTTCCGGGGCAGGCGACATGGCCTTTGTATCGGCGAGAATATCAAGCCTCTTGGTATCCTGAGCCGCCCCAGTGCATGCCGTCAGAGCCAGGCATATAGAGAGCGTCGCCCTTCTCCACTTCCCCGCCAGTAGCGGCCTTTGGCGGGCGCCCCGCAAAGGCACATCGGTGTATCCGTTTAGCAAGGTCACCATCATCTCCTTGGCTGAGTCGTGCACTACCGGCCTTGACCCAATGTATCAAGTGAGCAATCGATCAGCGCACGGAGGCGGATGGAGAGTATCCCGGAAAGCCCGTTGCTTTATCCCATGATGCTCTTGAAACAAAGGACCATTGCGCCGCGTGCGACCTCTCCTTGTCTCGGAGCGCGCGCTCAGTAATCAGCTGCGTCTTCAAACCAAAGTCCCGCAGAATCGTCTTCACGAGCAATTCCAGCGGCCTCCACGGCAGAGCGCATCACACTGTCGCAGATCACGTAATTACCGGAATAAGGTGTGCGAAACACATGCGCGTCTCCGACGACGTCGGTGCGGAACACCAGACTGATTCCGCCTGCGAAGTTGTAATATTTTCCACCCACGAAGTCATCGCTCACTTCGATCAGGAACTTCGATTTTTGCTCATCCAACGCATCCAAAACGCGCACAACATCGCACAGGATGAATCGCGGCCCTGGGCTACCGTCTTGAAGTCTGTAGTCACATTCAGCGAAGGCGAACGCACTGGCATCTACTTGCTCGAACGCGTCCTTCAGTCGTTCTGAAACCAACCAATAGCCGCTGAGTCCACCTTCAAGATCCTGAGGCGGATCGCCCACGGCCGGGTCGTGGTAGAGCTTCGGCTTCTCTCTCAGCTCAGGGAATCCACCCGTGACAGGCCTTAGGACACGCCTTGGAGAACTGAGCAACCGGTCCAGGTTTTCGAAGACAACCCCATGCCCCTTGCCAGGGCGCCGCATGTCTGGGGCAAGAATGAAATACTCACCTTTCCGTGCACGTTGAAGTGTCGTCATGCCCTGATCATAGAGCCGATTTTCGCTCATGGGACACCTCTCCAGCGCCGCGCGAGCGCCCGTAACTGCAGCCCCCTCCCTGCAAAGGAGTGGCAGTGTCCAGCAATCGCCCACGCCATCCTTCGTCTTGGGCAGTTCTCGGGGCGCCGCGCAGCACCCGCCCTACCCGCTCCATGGCCAATCATTATCGCGAGGATCGGCGTGCTGATCGACTAAGTGGACGGAGTTCCAATCACAGGGCTGCTGGAGATGGCCTCGTACCGCCAAGACTATCTGAAGGAGTTCCGTAGCAAGCATCTGGACCGGCGGTGACGCCCCGATATTGGCTGAGCTGGTGATCAGGTGAGCCCCTGCAGGGTGATCCTTCGAGGCCTCAGCAACGCGCCATTTACGACGTGGCTGGCTATCGTCAACTGGACGTGCATCGGTCTCACTCCCTATAGGCCACGACCAGATCTCCATTGATCAACGCCACTTTTACCGTATCACGCAGCCGCCTTATGGCATTCACGGTCCGAACAGTAGAACCCAGGTCGCCTGCAAGCGCTCCCTGCCCGTCTGGCGAAGCCTCCAAAGCAGACAATTGCTGGAGCATGCCCTCCGTGTAAGGACCAATCGGTTCCTTTGTATAGCGTGAGCAACCTAGTTTGTCTGCAAAGGCCCGGTCGATGGGCAGGTAGAGCACATTTTCTTGGTCGTCGATGTCAAATTCGCCCGCCGCATGCAGGTGGCGAAGCAGCGGACTCCCAGCAACGATGGTCGGACCGATGATCAGCTGAGAATCGAACAGTGCGTAAGTTTCATCTTTGTCATTCATGGATGTCCTTTCCTGTGGCCAGACCTAACGAGTCTTGCTTGTTTTAACCCAGTTCTTTTCCAATAGGCAACCAGGTCACTTGCCGATTCGGTGCAGCGTCGGATCAAGCTCCACTCCGCACAAGCGGCCATGGACCATCTGCCGGTTCCTCACGCGTCTGCACTAGCCCAATGGATACCGAGGAGTCTGTTGGGTGCCGCGTCCAAGCCCAGTCTGCGAGTCTGTACTCCACGATTGAGTGAGACCGTTGTTTAATTGGGGATGTCGCGGAGGCTTTGCGGGAGCTCCTTGGTCGGGCGCTTGGCGTAGAAGCGTGACCGCTTACCGGAATGTTGACGGACCTGCTCTTATAGTTGGGCCGATCAAATGCACGGGAATGGCTTCATGTGCGTCATGCCACCGAGCCGATGCCTCGCCTTGGCAATGACCGCGGCCCTCAGCGCTACGGCCTGCGCCAAGGCCCCCACCACTGGGAAGGGTGAAAACGAAGCTGCCATATCAGAGAACACTGCCGAAAGCCGCACCTTGGATGGTTACACGTATACAACCAAGCCCGTGGAGGCACGCATTGGACCGCACCGGTTCGCGTTCCCCGCGAATTATTACGATGACCAGATCGGCCCTGCCATCGGCGGTGGCGTTGGACTTACCCTCATGTGGCCAAGCCTGCAGGCGGCACCACCGGGCACGCGCCCTACCCGCTCCATGGCGGATCACTACCGCGCTATCAGCGTTTCGATCGACTACGTGCGCAAGGTTCCGATATCTGGGCTGCTGCAGCGCATGGCCAGTAACGAGGCGACGACTGAAGACGGCGCGATCGAGCGGACAGACCCCGACGGCGGCTGGATCTACGGACTCCCGGTACTCCGCAGTTCGGCCTCATCCCATACGCTATTGATGAGACGAAAATGGACGCCTACGCCCAGGCATATTCGAAGCAACGTGGTGAGGCGCCAGCGCGAAATCCGCGGACGGAAAAGGAGTGGTATGTCGCCCGCTCCGGGGATGAGGAGCTGACCACGTTCATCCGGTGCGACCAACCGCTGAACGGTCTGAACGGCCTGGTTATTAAAGGTGAACTGCTGGTTCCCGACGATGCGCCAGAGGTCGCCAGCTGCACGCACAACGTGGTCGATGCCCCTGACAGACTCTCGATGACGATCCGCTATCCGCGCGTGCTGCTCAAGGATTGGAAGGCCATTGAGGATGCTGTGCGGGTGGTCTTGGTTAGATACATAGTTCGCTGATTCAGTCAGTCCATAATGCGGTTGGCGACGATAACGATAACGAAGACAAACATTTCTGAAGTTGCCAAGCGCTGACGTGAGCTGCCCCTCGAGCGTGAGGTGCGAAGCGTGACCGCTTACCGAATCGTTGACGGAGCGGGCTCTACAATCCGGCCGATGAGCCACAAAGGATTGGTCCTATGAGTGTCCTGTCACCCAGTCGGTGCATTGCCCTGGCATTGGCCGCGGCCCTCAATACGGCGTGCGCCCAGGGACCGTCGTCTGACAAGGCTGAAAAGGAAGCTGCCATGACCGAAAATTCCGCTGAGAGCCGTACCGTTGACGGATACACCTACACGACACATCCCGTAGAGACGCGCATTGGCCCGCACCGATTCGCGTTTCCTGCGAACTACTACGATGACCAGATCGGCCCCGCGGTTGGGGGCGGCGTCGGACTGACCTTCCTGTGGCCATCAATGGAGGCCGCGCAGCCGGGATCGCGCACTGATCGCTCTATGGAGGATCAGTATCGCAGCGTCGTCGTATCGATCGATCGATCATGTCGATAAGACTCCCATCGGAGAGTTGCTTGAGCGGTTGACGACCACGGACCCCACGACCGCTGAGGGCTCCCTTTCGCAACGGGATCCGCTGCGTCGATTGGATCAACGAGTGGCAGGTGAGCCGACCATGGGCCTTACACCGTACCTGATTGATGAAGCAAAGATCCCGACCTTCGCCGCGGCCTTCGAGCAGGAGACGGGGATGCCTTACAAAGGCGATTCGCTGAACTCCGACGACTGGTACATCTCACAAACGGCAGGCGGCCCCGTTGAGACGTTCATCAAATGCGACAGCAGAAAGCGCATTGACGATGGACTCACTATTGAGGGTAATCGGTTGGTCTCGCAGCAGACCGGCAGAGTCGCCGCGTGCACTCATTATTTCGTGGATGTGCCGGACAGCCTTGCCGTCCGGATGAACTACAGCAGGGCCGTGCTGGCTGATTGGAAGCGAATGGAGAGCGACGTGCGCGCCGTGTTGGCACGCTACAAGGTGAGTTGACGCGGCGTGGATGCCGATGGCCCTTACGATACAAACCGTGATCGCTTACCGCGTCATTGACACTGCGGCCCCTACAATTCCGCCGATGATCCAAAAAGGATTGGCCCCATGAGTTTCCTGTCACCCAGTCGATGCCTTGCCTTGGCACTGGTCGCAGCTCTCAGCACAACGGCGTGTGCCCAGCGACCATCGTTTGACACAGCGGAAAAGGACGCTGTCCTGACTGAAGATCCGGCCGAGAGCCGCAACGTTGACGGGTACACCTACACCACCAAGCCCGTTGCAGCGAAGATCGGCCCGCACCGGTTCGCGTTTCCAGCCAACTATTACGATGACCAGATCGGCCCTGCTATAGGCGGTGGGGTGGGGTTGACGTTGATGTGGCCGGACCTTGATGCTGCGCCTCCTGGGACGCGCTCGACGCGCTCAATGTCCGATCATCACCGTGCGATCAGTATGTCCATCGACCACGTAGATGCAGTACCCATCGGCAATTTACTGCAACGGATAACCAGTACCGAATCCAAGACCGAAGATGGCTCAATCGAGCGGCAAGACCCACGTAATCGACTGGACATGCGTAGGCCTTCGCCTGAGCAGTTCGGGCTTACCCCGTACGTCATCGATGAGGAGCGGATGGCAGCCTATTCCAAGAATTACTTGGACCAGCGAGGAAGTCCACCTGTCCGTAACGTCAGGACCGAGGATGATTGGTACATCGCCCGCTCCAGTGACGACACACTGTCCACTTTCATCAAGTGTGACCAGCCCCATAACGGTCGCCAAGGTCTGGAGATCAAAGGCGCAGCGCTGGTATCCGATGGTGCAGACATAGTTGCCAGTTGTTCCCACTATCTTGTGGACCAGGCTGACAGCCTATCGGTGACCCTTTTTTATCCCAGCGTCCTGCTGAAGGACTGGAAATCCATCGAAGATGCGGCGCTGAACGTACTTTCCCGTTACAAGGTTCATTAACCCAGCTATGAGCGGATGCGCTGTTATGCGTTCAAGCCGCAATCGAACTTCAAAGATGAACGATGAGCAGACTGACCCCAATGGACATTGATGAAGGAGTGGCCATCGAAATGGACGCACTTGTGTACCTTGGACGTTTTTGGGCTAATGCCCTGCCTACCCTGCTCTTCGCGCGGCTCACGTAGATGGCCCACCGCATAGCGCCGCGATCAGCTCACGCCCTAATGGCCGTAGGATTGTCGTCCCTGCTCGCGGTGCTGCCCGCATGTGCTCCAGCGTCCGACGTGATTGCCATCAGCGCACCGCCTCAGCCAGAGGCGGGCGCGCCATCAAACGGCCCGGCAGCTGTGCGCACGCTCAGTGCAAGCAACTTGCAGCAACGTCTTGTCGCCTACGCGGCCTCCTTGCATGAGCCCTCTGATGCCTCGGAAGGAAAGTTTTCCCGAGCCATGGAGATCACTCTGACACCAGTCGAAGAAGGAAGGGCTGGCGGGGAAGCCAAGGATCAGCCCATGGCGGATGGCTACGCGTTCTATGCCAGCTACGGGAGCCCTACGCGAGGCATGAAGGCGCCCTACCATGGCGTTTCCATTTACAGGCCCGGCAAGAAGGCGCTCACGGAGGACCCGCAAGCTCCCTGCTTCTGGGCTGCATCGACTGCAGGAGAGGCCCTGGCAGCGAGCGGATATGAGCAAGGCGGCGAGCGTGCTTACCAGAGAGGCCGCCTGCAGCGGTACCGCCGCACCTCTTCCGATGGCAGCACAGTGTTCTACGCCGACCTGCTGACCTACACCACGGGCGCCCCGTCGCCGAAAGTCTGCGTTTACGAGGTGCGATTTTCAGGAGATGTACCATGAAGGACATGGATGCGCGTGTAGAGGCGCTGCTTTCTCAACTGCCCCAAGACCCTCGACTTCCCAAGGGCGCTGAGCACGTTATTCGGCAGGCCATAGCGGAATCTCCGTATCTGCATGCACTTCTGGGCAACGCTGCCTCTGAAAAGCAGATTGGTGCGATCGGAGTCTCCTATGGCGAACATAACGGCGGGCACTTCGAAGCCGGTCAGAACGGCCAGCCAGGCACTGTGTACGTCAGCGCCACCAACTTCACCGAGTGGAGCGGGAACGCGCGCCTTGGCCTGATTACGGAAGTGCTGGGCCACGAAGGCATGCATGGTGTGCTGACCTCTTTCCGGCAGGATGCGCTGGCTGACTTCAACCTTGCCTACGGCAAGGCAATGACGCAGGCCTACCGGGACTATGACGAGCGTGTTGACTTGACCGAGCCGGTACGAAAGTACCTCGATGGCGGGCGCAGAGAAGAGGCTTTGGCTGAGATCAGCGGCCTGCGAGCTCTCAACAGTCGCAACAGGAACCTATCGCCTGATGCATCAGAGGCCGAACTCGAACGGCTGCTTGCCCAGGACTCCACCTCGCGATGCATCGACCGATCTGGTCACGCCCCTCAACTGGCAGCGGGAATTGGTTACGAAGATCTGACGACGGGACCCTACCAAGATGGCCCAAGACTGACGCCCGCAGTAGAAAGATGCTTCTACGATGGCTCGGGGACGCTGGGCCGCAACGGCGATTCGGATTACCGGAACTACTACGGTACCTCACCAATTTCCTCTATCGCACAAGGCTACGAAGGGCTCTGGCGCGGCAGGCCCCCTGCGGAGATCCGGGTGGACCTGCACGAGCTGGGCTTGGACCCTCGCCAGCTTGAACGCAATGGATTGGACCTCGGCAACGCCAGGGTGTTTCCCATCATCGATCTCGGCAAGGAAGGGTACGGTCGAATCGAGCTGAACAACACTGCCGATCTCACGCAGAAGCCGCGGGACAAGTCAGACCGTGCCGTGGGCGACGCGCCCCCCACGGCATCAGGACTGAGCCCAAGCGATCAAACATTACTTGACGAGATCCGCAGCAAGGTCGAAATTCTTGACAAGGCCAACGGCCGCACCTTCGACGAAACCAGCGAGCGTATGTCGGCCAGCCTGCTGGCCAGTGCCAAGGATGCGGGCATCACCCGCGCAGACCATGTGGTGCTGAGCAAGCAAACTGCAAATTCGCCTGCAGCGCAGAACATCTTCGTGGTTCAGGGTGACATGTCCGACCCCGCCGCACTGCGTACGCATATGGCAGCGGCGGACGCAGCCCAGCGCCCGGTACAGGAGAGTCTGAGCCAGGTGGAGGCAATTGGGCAGCGCCAAGCGCACGAGCAGGCGGCAGAAGTGCAGCGCACGCAGGACCAACAGCAGCGTGCTTCTTAGCCGTCGATCTAAATAGTTGCCACCACTAGATCGACTGCCCTGACAATGAAGCCACCTCGATGGCGCGACGTTTTTCTTCGTCCAACAAAAGACACCCGGCATACGTCTCGTTGAGCCGCAGCACCTCCTTCTGCAGATCCGGGATGCCGGTGAGGATGGCGAGGTGCTGCCCCGCCATCATCGACATATTGTTGCTCATGCGGACGACATTGATCGCCAAGGGCGTCGGGAAACCATCTCGGCTCCGGCTCAATGCGTGTACACCCGCGTGCACGAAGGAGTTCAGTGATGACCAAGCATGCGCCTTCAGTTCGATGAGGTGTGGCAGCAGGTTGGCCAGAAAAGGGGCCTGCGCGAGTGCCTCCAGCATCTTCGACAGCATCGGCAGTCTTTTCTCGCTCGTTCCGACTTCCGGCGGACAGGACAGCAACTCGACCTGCTCCTCGGTTGCACAGTGCAGAATCCAGATGGACCGCGCGAAGGCCTCGTACTGGCAGCGCATCAATGCCACAGAGGAGGACGCCATGCCTCCCGCCATCAGCGTGCGAAGGGCGTCTGCGTGTTCGAGGCTGAGCAACGCTGCATCCGCAGAGGCCAGTAGCCTAGGGGAGTCATCCGCAGGAGGATGATCCACCGTGGAGAGGAGCGCCTGGCTGAGCAGCGCGGATCGATTGAGCAGGTCGTCCATGACGGTGACTCCTGATATCTGCGGGGGGAGCTTAACGAGAGAGCGGTGCCGTGCGCCAGAGTCGACCCCCTGCCCGGCAACATCTTCTGAGACCTGCCGCGACCATCTTCACTCCTTCCGCTGGGAGATGACCATGACGGCCTCGACCGGCCTGCAATCAGGTAGTGCGGCTCGATCAGCGCCAACAGTCGCTGCCATGGCACCACCTGATCCATCTCGTTGAGGAACAGCTCGCGGCGCGTTCTCGTTCGCTGGCCCAAGCCTTCCGCATCATCGAATGTCAGCTGGATGGAGGTCCTTCAACTTGATCTGACGGACGTCAAGCTTGCCGATTAGCGGCCGGCACCACCCTAAATTTTCGCTTAGATATGTTATGAGCGTTCCTAAGGGTTGATCTCGCAGCCATTGAGAAAAGCTCGATTAGGCATCACCATCAGATGGCAGCCCCTCCGCACTCAATCCCGACGATGAGTGTCCTTAACTCAAGTATTTTCACAAGGAATTGAAGATGAAGGATCCGGGCTCCGTGTCCGAAGCTCACAGTCATGACTGGACTAACGAGCTGCGATCTATACAAGCATGGATACAGGCACACCCGGTGCTCTTGGCTACGCTGGGAATATTTCTTCCGAGTGCCGCTTTGTTCCATTATTCGATCTTCGGACAAGCACCGCTGAACCTGGCCTCAACTGATGTAATTTCCTCGTTACCAACATTGTTGGCAGCTATCGCGCTGTTGTCAGTATGCTGCAGCGTTCTGATGGTAGCGCCCGTCCTCGTCCTAATTGAGGGCGCGCCACGTGATGAGAAGGGCGAGCTCGTAATTTTCCCACTGGAAAGGAATGCGCGCAAAAGATCGGCTTTGCAGTGGATCGCTCTGCTCCTGATGCCAGCCGCAGTCATCGCAGGCACTATAATAGTTTCGGCCCTGAGTGATGCCGTAAGCGATTGGATGTACCTTCCAATTATTTGTCTCACAGCTCTACTCTACGGAATCTGCGGCGCGTTCATACGTAGTGCTGATCGAGGGGTTGTATTTTCAGAGTCGACACTTAGAACAACGTTCGCTGGTGTCGCGCAGATGCTTATCAGCGTTTTCGTAATGCAGTCAATTCTGAGCGCGTTGCGTGACGACAGCCCCTCAAGAATTTTATTGATAGTCATCTGCGCTATGATCCTACTCGCCCTTCTGCAGGTAGGGTGCGTGATGGCTATACAGTTGACGAGCAGATACGCGGGGCCTGCGCGTCAAGCATTCTTGGCAGCCATGGGGATTGTGACGTTTGTGTGCATTTTTCCGCCGACAGGAGCTTGGCTGGCCGGCGCGGTCCTCGGCTCGAGCGCCACCGAGGAAACTCCTGCGCGCGACTTTTTCTGTCACCTGACACGAGCTTCGCTCAACTACTGCTGGAGGCCCCAACCTCTGAACGCCACACGAGCGACTTAAGGGTGCTAGCGAAGGTAGATGGAATTTACTTGGTGAGAAAATATGGCGCGGCCGAAGGAAGCGTCTATCTAATTCCAGAACTTCAGGTTTTAGCACTCACTCCATGCACATCGACGCGGAAGAGTGGAAGTTAATCTATCTCCTGGCACGCCAGTTTTCCCAAGCCATCCTCCGGCCATACAACCTGACCAAATTTAGTTTAGCTTACGGAGACGACTTTAGCCTATACTGTCGCGTTGAACACGCCGAGCATGGCAGCCAAGATTCAGAGACCTGCCTGGAACAAAGTTAATGCTGCGCCCACTGTCGCGGCGCGACGCTAGGGATCAATCGGCCTGATCTTTCTCAACGCCCTCCCCAGCGTCCAATTTTCTGATTGATCAGGACCAGAACGCGAAAGCGCTGCGCAGCGCTATCTCAGGCGAGCTAGGGGTTGCCGAGGCCACCAATGCGCGCTAATGCGTAAGCAGCATGCCTCGCTAGTCCAGCCGCCCCCGGCCGCTGTTCGGCACTTTCAGGAAGGCGTAGTTCCTTCCCTTCAAAAGCGCAGTAATCTCCGCCCTGGAGGGGCAAAGCGAACCTCACGTGGAAGTCCGCGTCTATCCACAGGTAGCCAAGGTCGAATAATGTATGAAGGTCCGAACGGAGAAGTAGGCCATTGTCAGCACGGTTGGTATGCTCGCCTTTGTAGGGCGAAATGTGAGCAGCCTCGAGGACTGACTCGGTGGCACAATCTGAAATTGCGCACCTTCCTTTATACGCAGTAAGCAGTTCCTTCCGAAAGGCACCCTGCCCCTTTCGCATGGCCACAGCCTTCATGATCCAGAGACGCGCATCATCCTCATCGGTGAGCGGCGATGGATGCCGCTCGATCTCCGAGGCTCCCTGTGCCTCGGCCGCACCAAGTACGTCCTTGCTCAAAGCCACTGCGTACCAGCTCTTATCCTCGCCCTGCCTCAGATCGTAATGGCCGTGTAGAGCTGGATCGAAGCTCTGGTATCGAATAGGACTTCCTTCCAATCTGACTATGCGGTCCCGTGGATGCCTGGGTACGGCATCGCTCCGCCAGTCTCGCCGAACTCGGTCATAGTGGACTCGGCTGGGAGAATTGACTGTCAGATGCGCGAGGTTCTCCCTCAAATCAGTTTGCATGTCTTCTGGATAACGCGAAGACAGCCAGCCCCCTATTTCGGCAATGGTGGGCGTGCCGAGCTCATCAACTGCATCGGCCACGTGCCAATACTTTGCACTCCTCCGATTGACAGAGGTGCCGCTGCTCTTAGCAGCACTCAGTCGCCCTCGTCTTGCCACAAAAGCCTGCGGCTCATGCGAAGGTCTCCATTCGTAGAGTTCCGCAAGCTGACCCGTGGGCGACTCTTGGAAGTCCAATTGCTCAAACAGACACGTTACGGGCTTCTCCCCCTCCATCAGGGGAACGCCAAGCCGTCCGCAGTACACAAAGGGCTGTCGGTCACGGACGCGGGCGAATAGATGCGGAACAAGCTCTCCGGCGCCCATCTTTTGGATCACCGGACTCTGTTGACGCTGACTGCGCTGGCTTTCCCAGTAGAAGATGTCACCGTCGAATTCATCGAGGTAGTCATCTTCACTACTCTTCTGCAGGGTGACGAACAACAGGACAGCGTTCTGCAGTTCGAGCACCCCCGTCCCCCACTGGCTGGTCCGGATGCTCTCCGGTACCGGTAACCCGCCCAACTTTGCTATCTCTTGGCGCGTGTACTCGGCTCCAACCTCAAAGCCACTGAGTTCGATTTCTGCGTCGAGCTTTGCCATTGCCATTGCCATCCCTAGCTTCCGATTGAGGAAGTCTATTGCAGCAATGGTCGATTGCGCTAATGCGAGACGCTTTTGTCCTGCGAGTGCTGCGCGTGGGATGCAACCGGGCGTACCATAGAGTTAGCTGAAGCTGTGCCATGCCCTTCCGTCAGTGGACCCTCAGCAAGCATTGCCGGTGCCTGCATTAGCTTCTTGTGGTTCGCGCCGTTCCTTTACCGAAATCGCGTGAAAGCCGTTCCCCGGGCCGATCATGTCTAGGAACCGTTAACGACTTAGCTACAACGTTACGGGGTAGCAAAAGGCAAAGACAGGCACTATCACAAGAGCTCCGAAACACTCGACTTTAGCGTCGTCGATTAAAACTTAAGCAGCTACTAACGCCTCTTCTTTCGGCGCGGGGTTGAGTCTGAGCGCCTAACGTCAGACTGGCCCGAGGCATAAAGCCTAACGTACGGGTCTAAGAGACGCTCCAGAGCCAAATCACCTGCATCGACATGCGCGATGTAGCGCTGGTCAGCTACGAAGAACCGACGCAGGTTCTCACGCGTATCCGAACGACCGAAGCTATCCGTACGCAGCACCGTGTAGTGCGCCGAGATGAACGCACGGATCTGGTCCGCATACGCACGCACATAGTCTGTCGCCGCAAACAAGGGGTACTGGCGTCCTTTCAGCAGCGCGGTCACGTAAGCCTTGCGCTGTTGGCCTTACGGGGCTTGCAGTTGTAACGCTCCGCATCGAAACCATCGCGACGCAGTTCGTGAAGCTTGGGCATCTCCAGATATCGCCGGTCACGCCGAAGTCCTTGTCCAGCACCTCGGCCGCGGCAATCGCTTCGCGCAGAGCCCGTCCGAACCCAGCAGCTGCACGTGCGGCTCGTTCTTCTCCGGCTTGCCGGCGTCGGCCTGCAGGTGCGCTACTCAATCTGGGGGGCGTAGACAGAAGGAGAAGTAACATCCAAGCCGATCACTGGACCCGAAGCGCCCCGTTCTCTGCCGCGGCAAACCAAGCACTGTAAGCGCCAGCATCATGGAACGAGGCCGACTCAACCTCTTTCAGCGGGATGACCTTCACCCAGTCCTGGACGTCGAAGTCGCGTCCGTTGAGCATGCCCTCGATCTGGGCTTCGAGCTCGTTGATCTCGTCCTTCAGGCCGCTCTCGTACTTGCGGACAGCCGCCATATGCTCCTCAATCATCGAACCTGCCTTGCGTAACACAAATTGCGCAAACGTTCCGCGGAACAGCCCCAGTTTTTCCTTCAAGGAGTACACGCGCTGCGTGGCCACCCAAAGATCGATGATCGGGTACTCGGTGCGCTCGTCCCCCATCTTCAGGGTGTCCTTGTCCCGATAGGCGGAGAAGGATGGCAGGATCTCCAGGCACGCCTCAGCCGAGTCGATATCCGGCGACACTTCAAAGATCCGGCCGCAGTAGATCTTGCGCGACTTCAGCGTCAGCATGACCAGCTTCTGCTGGTCTGCCGCTCTGCGAAGCAGCTGCGCCATTGGCGTTCCGTGCCGCTCGGTCAACGTGTCGTACACGCACTGGGCGGATGACTTTGCCTTGCCCCCTGAACTGAGCAGGTGGCTGGCATGCTTGCCGCGAACCATGCGGACCTAAGCAAGGTTCAGCACGTAGGCCAGCAGCGCGGCTACGGCAAGCGTCAGGAAAAGCTTGTTGGCATGCGGGACTGGCACTGCAGAAGCGAAGGCGTGTGCGAGCAGCATCGGCCAGCTGTCGGCTGGCAGGAGATGTTTCAGAAATGCCGCGGCCGGAAATACCAGTGCTGCCAACGCTATCCCGGAACCGGCCGACATGAAGAACAATCGCTGCCCTTCAGCGCGCCGGGTAAAGAACCGGAACGGGTGGAAGATGAAATTGAAGAGATAACCACTGGTGAGCAACGACATCAGTACGATCGCCGAGCCACCGGGTCCCATCGCGGCTTACTTCCTTACGGCAGAGAATCGGCGGAGGTTTTCCAGAGACCGTGTCGCCTCTCCCGCATCGATATACACCTTCGTCGGGTCAACCTTCAGGGATCCATCCGGGCGCTGGGTGGCCTGTCGCCCCCGCAGCTCATGCGCAACCAGTTGCTCGAACTCTTCCAGAACGGCGTAAAACGCAGCGTCATGGTTCGGGTCGGACATGGTGAGTGTTCCTGTCATAAGGGCGAGTCTAGCCTTCCCAGGTCTCACCAACGGAGACGCGGAGCTCACTCCGCGCCTCCATCGGATCAATCAATCAAACCCCAACAGGGTTCGACTTCTCCACATCAATCTTGTACTGCTTGATCGCCCGGGCCACATCCTTGCCCGTCATCTTCCCTTCCTTCGCCAGCGCCGCAATCGCGGCATGCGCGATGTAGTACCGATCAACCTCGAAGAAACGACGCAGGTTCGCACGCGTATCCGAACGGCCAAAACCATCCGTACCCAGCACCGTGTAGTGCCCCGGGATGAACGCACGGATCTGGTCCGCATACGCCCGCACATAGTCGGTCGCTGCAATCACAGGACCCTGGCGGCCTTCCAGCAGCTCGGACACGTACGCCTTGCGCTGTTCGCCTTCCGGGTGCATGCGGTTGTAACGCTCGGCATCGAAACCATCGCGACGCAGTTCGTTGAAGCTCGGGCAGCTCCAGATATCGGCGGTCACGCCGAAGTCCTTGTCCAGCAGCTCGGCCGCGGCAATCGCTTCGCGCAGGATCGTGCCCGAACCCAGCAGCTGCACGCGCAGCTCGTTCTTCTTCGGCTTGCCGGCGTCGGTCAGCAGGTACATGCCCTTGACGATGCCTTCGGCCGCACCTTCCGGCATTTCCGGGTGGGTGTAGTTTTCGTTCATCAGGGTGATGTAGTAGTACTCATCCACCTGGTCTTCCATCATCGCCTTGGTGCCGTGCTGCAGGATCACCGTCACTTCGAAGCCGAAGGTCGGGTCATAGCTGCGCACGTTCGGGATGCCACCGGCGGCCAGATGGCTGTGGCCATCTTCGTGCTGCAGGCCTTCACCGTTCAGCGTGGTGCGGCCGGCGGTGCCACCCAGCAGGAAGCCGCGGGTACGCATGTCGGCGGCCTGCCAGGCGATGTCGCCCACGCGCTGGAAGCCGAACATCGAGTAATAGATGTAGAACGGCAGCATCGGCACGTTGGAAACCGAGTAGCTGGTACCGGCGGCCATCCACGATGCAATCGCACCCGGCTCGCTGATGCCCTGCTGCAGCACCTGGCCGCTCTGGTCTTCGCGGTAGAACATCAGCTGGTCCGCATCCACCGGCTTGTACTTCTGGCCGAACGGGGCGTAGATGCCGATCTGCCGGAACAGGCCTTCCATGCCGAAGGTACGCGCCTCGTCGGCCACGATCGGCACGATGTGCGGGCCCAGTTCCTTGTCACGCAGGGTGATGTTCAGGCTCTGCACGAAGGCCATCGTGGTGGAGTACGAACGTTCGCCGCTGCTCTTCAGCAGGCGCTCGTAGGTTTCCAGCTTCGGTGCGTTGAAGCTCTTGCTGGCCTTGCGGCGACGCTGCGGCAGGTAGCCACCCAGCGCGGCGCGACGCTCCTGCAGGTACTTCACTTCCGGCGAATCCGGGCCGGGGTGGTAGAACGGCACCTGGCCGTCCTTCAGCTGCTCGTCGGTCACCGGGATGTTGAAACGGTCGCGGAAGTGGCGCACCGCTTCGTCGTCCAGCTTCTTGGTCTGGTGGGTCGGGTTCAGTGCCTCGCCGGCGCTGCCCATGCCGTAGCCCTTGACCGTCTTGGCCAGGATCACGGTCGGCATGCCCTTGGTGTTCACGGCCTGGTGGTAGGCGGCGAACACCTTGTGCGGGTCATGGCCACCACGGTTCAGGCGCCAGATGTCGTCGTCGGAAAGACCCGAAACCATCGCAGCGGTCTCCGGGTACTTGCCGAAGAAATGCTCGCGGGTATACGCGCCGCCGAAGGCCTTGCAGTTCTGGTATTCGCCGTCGACGGTTTCCATCATCAGCTTCTTCAGGACGCCATCGGTGTCCTTGGCCAGCAGGGCATCCCAGTAACCGCCCCACAGCAGCTTGATCACGTTCCAGCCGCCGCCACGGAACACGCCTTCCAGTTCCTGGATGATCTTGCCGTTGCCGCGCACCGGGCCATCAAGGCGCTGCAGGTTGCAGTTCACCACGAAGATCAGGTTGTCCAGGCCTTCGCGGCCGGCCAGCGCGATGGCGCCCAGGGTTTCCGGCTCGTCGCTTTCGCCATCGCCGATGAAGCACCACACCTTGCGGTCGGACTTTTCGATCAGGCCACGGTTTTCCAGGTAACGCAGGAACTGCGCCTGGTAGATCGCGGCGAGCGGGCCCAGGCCCATGGAAACGGTCGGGGTCTGCCAGTAATCCGGCATCAGCCAGGGGTGCGGGTAGCTGGAAAGGCCACCGCCGTCGACTTCCATGCGGAACTTGTCCAGCTGCGCTTCGTCGATGCGGCCTTCCAGGTAGGAACGCGCATAGATGCCCGGGGCGCTGTGGCCCTGGATGAACAGCAGGTCCCCGGGATGGTTGTCGCTCGGCGCGCGCCAGAAGTGGTTGAAGCCGACGTCATACAGCGTGGCGCCCGATGCGAAGCTGGCGATGTGGCCGCCCAGGTCGCCCGGCTTGCGGTTGGCGCGCACCACGGTGGCCATCGCATTCCAGCGGATGATCGAACGGATGCGCCATTCCAGGTCGGCGTCGCCCGGGCTCTTGGCCTCCAGGTTCGGCGCGATGGTGTTCACATATTCGGTGGTGGGAGAGAACGGCAGGTACGCACCCGAACGACGGGTCAGCTCCACCATGCCTTCCAACAGTTGATGCGCGCGCTCGGGGCCCTCGACATCAATCACGGCCTTCAACGACTCGATCCACTCCTGGCTTTCCACCGGGTTCGGGTCGTTGTTCAGCAGCTCGTTCAACCAGTTCATTAGCGCTCCCATTACCGCACGCACGCGCGCGACTGTTATTGATTTCTAGACCGCAAAGTGTAGCGCACCAGTGGCTTCCATCACTTGGCTACGCCTGCGTATGGTCGTAAATGGCCTGTGTCCCTGCGGACTGTCCGAAGTTGTCCCGGCCAATGTTTCCAAGGTGTTACGCGCGCGGCGGAACCTGTTCCTTGCCCGGCCGGCCCCGGCCATGCCATTGATCCGGGAAGGAAAACCAAGGATCACGCCATGGTTGGTCGCCCTACGCCGCTTGCCCCCACCCGACCCGCTGGCCGCAGCCTGCGCACGCGGCTGATGCTGTGGTCAAGCCTCGTGCAGGCCGCATTGTTGCTGCTGCTGGTGACACTGTTCTATCTGGGTGCGCGAACGCTGGTGCACCAGCAGGCCACCGAACAGCTGCGTTCGCTGGCCGACCAGACCGCCCGCAGCCTGGGCAATTCGCTGCGTTCAGCGGAAATCACCGGCGATATGCTGCTGTCCCCGCTGGGCCGCCAAGCCTTCGATGCCATCCAGCTGGATGGCCTGCTGCGCGCGGCGGTGGTGGCCGACCCCAACGTGGACGGGGCCACGGTGATCATCGAACCGGACCGCGTGGCCGGCCTGCCCGATGGTTACGCGTGCAATGACATGCTGCACGATGGCAGCGTGCACCAGTCCTGCAGCGGCCAGCTGGGCTTTGATACGCACCAGCGCAGTTGGTACCGCGATGCGCTGCGCGCCAGTGGCCCGTGGTGGTCGGCGCCGTACACCAACCCGCAGGCCGAGGGGCGCCTGTTCATCACTTACAGCAATCCGCTGCGGCTGGCTGGCGAGCTGCTGCCGGCCGGGCTGGTCAGCGTGGACGTGCCACTGGCACGGCTGCAGCAGGATCTGGGCGAGCTGCCGCGCAGCGTCGGCCTGCGCGCCACCCTGCTCGGCCCGGACCACCGCGTGGTGCTCAGTTCGGTGCCGGAAATCGAGCCGGGCATGTCCTTGCAGCAGTACCTGCAGCTGCGTCCGGACCTGGCGCCGCTGTTCGACCTGCGCCGCCCCCTGCTCCAGCCGGAGCGCGGGCTGGAACACCGCGGCAGCGACGGCACGCGCTTCCTCAGCCGGGTCGCCCCGTTGCAGCAGCCCGGCTGGCAGGTGGTGCTGTCGGCGGACCGTGCGCTGTTGCTGGCCGACCTGCGCCGCGTGGCGCATTGGGCAATCGGGCTGGGCTTGCTGGGCGTGGTGGTGTGGCTGCTGCTGGTGCGCCGCCATGCGCTGCGGCTGCTGCAGCCGATGGAAGCGCTCACCGCCGCCGCGCGCCGTTTCAGTGCCGGCCAGTTCCACGAACCGCTGCCGGTACCACGCCACGATGATGAGGTTGGCGAGATGGCCCGTTCGTTCGAAAGCGCGCGCCGTTCCATCCTGCAGCAGATGGACACCATCGCGCGGATGGCCAGCGCGCGCGAACGCACCGAAAGCGAAATGCGCATCGCCCATGGCATCCAGCAGGGCATGCTGGCGCCACCGCCGCGCCTGCAGGCCGATGGCTTCCAGCTGCGCAGTGCGGCGCTGCTGGTGCCCGCGCGTGAGGTCGGCGGGGATTTCCAGCACATCGCCCAGCTGGACCGCACCACGCTGTGCTTCGTCATCGGCGATGTGTCCGGCAACGGCGTGCCGGCGGCGTTGTTCATGACCCGCGTACTGACCGTGCTGGAAGCTTCGATGCTGCGCCATCGCCATCCGCCGACCATCCTGGCCGAAGCCGGGCGCCATATCGCCGAGCGCAACCAGGCCTGCATGTTCGCCACGGTGTTGTGCGGGGTGGTGGATGTAGCCAGTGGCCGCTTCGAACTGGCCAGTGCCGGGCATGAATCGCCGCTGCTGCGCCAGGCCGATGGCCGCGTGCGGGTGCAGGCGATGCACAGCGGCCCGGCGCTGGGCATCAGCGCTGATGCCTCCTACCCGTGTGCGCGCGGGCTGCTGGCACCGGGCGATTACCTGCTGGCCTACACCGATGGCATCAGCGAGGCGCAGTGTCCGCGCGAGCGCTGGTTCGGGCTGGAGCGGCTGCGCGAGGTACTGGCGGCCGAACCCGACGACCGCCGCGTCTGCGCCCGCGTGGTGGATGCCCTGCACGAGTTCTGCGAAGGCGCCGGCAACCCGGACGACCTGGCGCTGGTCAGCGTGGGGCGGCAGGCGCTGGCGGCACCGCTGCGGCTGCGCGCGGCGGCTACCCCCGATGGGCTGGCCTACCTGCTGCAGCGGCTGGTGGCGGGATTGCACGGGATGCACCTGGACAGCACGCGCATCAGCGTGGCGCGGCTGATCGTGGAAGAGCTGGGTACCAATGCCATGGCGTATCAGCGCGTTGTGTCGGATGTGACTCTCGACGTCCTCGCGACCCTGGATGAGGATGGCCTCGCACTGGACGTGCGCGATGACGGGCAGGCATTCGACCCCACCGTTGCGCCCGTGCCAGACCTGGACGAGGCGATGGAACGCCGCGCCATCGGGGGCTGGGGCCTGCACCTGGTGCGCTCGCTGAGCGACCACATCGAGTACTGCCGTCGCGATGGCAGCAATCACGTCCATCTTCTGCTGCTGCCACCGGCAGCGCGTACGGAGTAGTTGCCCATGTCCCGCCTGACCCTGCGAATCGATCCCGGTGACAGCCCGTACCAGCGCGTGTTCGTGGCCGGCTGGCTCGATGGCAGCACCCATGCCGAACTGGACGCCGCACTGGCGCCGCTGCTGCACGATGGCACCCACATCCTGGAACTCAACCTGGCCGGGCTGGAGTACATATCCAGCGCCGGGCTGCGATCCATCTTCCGCGCCCGCAAGGCCCTGCACCCGCACGCCGGCCGCGTACTGGTGATGCAGCCCCGCCCGGGCGTGCGCAAGGTCTTCGAGCTGGTCAAAGCCGTCCCGGTGGAAGAAGTCTTCGCCTCCCAGGAGGAACTGGACAACTACCTGTCCGTGATCCAGCACAAAGTAGCCAACGGCGAACTGTAAGCCGGCACACCCGATAGTGACGACCGCCCCCGGTGGGTGACGACCCCACACTCCGGTGGATGACGACCCCCCACTCCGGTGGATGACGACCCCCCACTCCGGTGGGTGACGACCCCCCACTCCGGTGGGTGACGACCGTTGGTCGTCACAGCCCCACCCCTTGCACCCAACCCCCTATCGATATATCGTTTCGCAACCCGATACCGATATATCGCTGTCTCCTATACACATTTCCGAGCCCACGA
>NZ_PJAY01000057.1:0-69609 GCF_002836635.1 Stenotrophomonas sp. Bg11-02 | reverse complement strand
GTATGTGCAGCAGCGCCGACAACAGAGACCTCAACGTGTAAGATGGTCGGCAGCGTCAGATGGGTATAAGAGCCAGCAGCCCCACCGCCCGACCCTCGGACACGTTCCGTGGGCCGCCAGCCACGTAAGAAAAAGGAAAAGCGGTAGCGCCGACCCATGGTCGGCGGAGTCCTCAGACCCCATTCCCCTCACCATCCGCCGACCATGGGTCGGCGCTACCGAAGGCCCCTTGGCCGCCGTGGACCCGTCGGAGGTGGGGCGGGAGGGGTGCTGGGAACGCTCATCCGCATGGATGCGGATGGCGAGCCTACCGGGACGTATTCACGGCGGTTCCCAGCAGCCCCTCCGGCCCCGCCTGGTCCAATGCAGCAGTGCTGTTGCTATCGCCGTTGCTTGCGCTTCCGCTCGCGCTTCTGCCGGCCGCAGGCCAGAAAAACCGATCATTCAGCCACCGCCACGCCACCCTCCGCCATCCGCGTTAACATGAGTGTTTTCCCCCGCAGGAACGCTTCCGGATGAGCCCCCGCCAGCCCCTTACCGTCGCCCTGATCCAGGAGCGCAACCACGGTGATGCCGCCGCCAACCTCGGCGTGATCGAATCCCGCGTCGCTGAAGCGGCCGCACAGGGTGCCAAGCTGATCCTGCTGCAGGAACTGCATAACGGCGCGTACTTCTGCCAGCACGAGAACGTCGACGAATTCGACCTGGCCGAGCCGATCCCCGGCCCCAGCACCGAACGCATCGGCAAGCTGGCCAGACAGCATGGCGTGGTCATCGTCGCCTCGCTGTTCGAACGCCGTGCCGCCGGCCTGTACCACAACACCGCCGTGGTGTTCGAAAAGGACGGCAGCCTGCTCGGCAAGTACCGCAAGATGCATATCCCGGATGACCCGGGCTTCTACGAAAAGTTCTATTTCACCCCGGGCGACCTCGGTTTCACCCCGATCGACACCTCCGTCGGCCGCCTCGGCGTGCTGGTCTGCTGGGATCAGTGGTATCCGGAAGCGGCGCGCCTGATGGCGCTGGCCGGCGCCGAACTGCTGCTCTACCCCACCGCCATCGGCTGGGATCCGGACGACCAGCAGGATGAAAAGAACCGCCAGCGCGATGCCTGGATACTCAGCCACCGCGGCCATGCCGTGGCCAATGGCGTGCCGGTGCTGAGCTGCAACCGCGTCGGCCACGAGCCCTCGCCGATGGGCGCATCGGGCATCCAGTTCTGGGGCAACAGCCACGTGCTGGGTCCGCAGGGCGAATTCATCGCCGAGGCCGGTGGCGAAGAATCCGTCCTGGTCTGCGAGGTCGACCTGCAGCGCAGCGAACACGTGCGGCGCATCTGGCCGTTCCTGCGCGACCGCCGCATCGACGCCTACGGCGACCTGCTGAAGCGCTACATCGACTGATTCCCTGCCGGAACCTGCGCCCATGGCCGTGCTTATCCGTGATGCCAGCGAGGCTGACATCACCGCGATCACCGCGATCTACGCGGTGGAAGTGACCGACTTCGTCAACACCTACGAGTACGACATCCCGGACGCGGCAGAGATGCTGCGGCGGATGCAGGACATCGTCGCCCGCGGCTTCCCGTACCTCGTCGCCGAAGTCGACGGCGAGGTCGCTGGCTATGCCTACGCCAATACCTACCGCACCCGCGTGGCCTACCAGTGGACGGTGGAAAATTCGGTCTACGTCGATGCGCGCTTCCAGGGCCAGCGCGTCGGCACCACGCTGCTGCAGGCGCTGATCGATGCCTGCACCGCGCGCGGCTACCGGCAGATGGTCGCGGTCATCGGCGAACCCACCAATACCGCCTCCATCAAGCTGCACGAGCGCTTCGGCTTCCATCTGGTCGGCGTGTTCCAGGGCCTGGGCCGCAAGCACGGCCGCTGGCTGGACACCGTGCAGATGCAGCGTGCACTGGGCGACGGCGCCGACAGCGCCCCAACAAACGAGTAAATGCATGACTGACACTCCCCCCCTGTCCATCGACGGGACTGCAGACGATGCGCTGTTCGCCGGCCAACCGGTGCGCACCGTCGAACGCGATGGCGTGCGCTATACCCTTCTGGGCACCGCGCACGTGTCGCACGCCAGCGTGGAAGCGGTGGAGAAGGCCATCCACAGCGGCCGCTTCGATGCGGTCGCGGTGGAACTAGATCCGCAGCGCCTGCAGGCGCTGACCGAGCCGGACACGCTGGCCAAGCTGGACCTGGTGGAGGTGATCCGCAAGGGTCGCGTGGCGTTGTTCGCCGCCAACCTTGCGCTGTCGGCCTACCAGCGGCGCCTGGCCGAACAGCTGGGCATCGAACCGGGCGCCGAACTGAAGCGCGCGGTGCTGCTGGCCCGGGAGCAGGGCCTGCCGGTGCACCTGATCGACCGCGAGGTCGGGCTGACCTTCAAGCGCGCTTCGGCGCAGCTGGGCTTCTTCGGCAAGATCAAGCTGATGACCGGCCTGGCCGCCGGTCTGTTCTCCTCCGACGAGGTCGGCACGGACGAAATCGAAAAGCTCAAGCAGGGCGACATGCTGGAGTCCAGCTTCGGCGAGTTCGCCAAGGAAAGCCCCGCACTGTATGGCGCCATCATCGGCGAGCGCGACCGCTACATGGCCACCCGCCTGCGCGAGGAACGTGCGCTGCAGGGCACCGAGCCGGCCCAGCGCGAGGTGCTGGCGGTGGTCGGCGCCGGCCATCTGGCCGGCCTGGCCACGTATCTGGAAACCGACAATGAGCCGCCGGTGCCGCTGCGTGCGCAGCTGGAAGAAGTGGCGAAGAAGCGCAACATTCCGTGGTTCACGCTGGCCATCCTGGCGATCGTGGCGACCGGCATCGGCGTGGGCTTCTACCGCGGCGGGTTGGGGGTGGGTGGCGAACTGCTGCTCACCTGGGCGATGTACACCGGTGGCCTGGCGGGCCTGGGCTGCCTGTTGGCCGGCAGCCACCCGTTGAGCATCCTCACCGCGATCGTGGTGGCCCCGTTCAAGCCGTTCCGCCTGAGCATTCCCACCGGCGCCTTCGCCGCGCTGGTGGAAGCGCGCCTGCGCAAACCGGCCTACGAGGATTTCCTCAAGCTGCGCGACGATGCGCAGAGCCTGAAGGGCTGGTACCGCAACCGCGTCACCCGCGTGGTGCTGACCTTCATGCTGACCAACCTCGGCAGCATGCTGGGCCTGTGGCTGACCGGCTTCCAGGTGTGGGGCAAGGTCGCCGGATGAAGATGCGGTAGCGCCGGCCCATGCTCGGCGAGCGCAGCGGGCTTCCCGCCCGGACATCCCGCCGAGCATGGCTCGGCGCTACCGATTCCGCGGTTCAGGCCCCCACCACCCGGGCGTCCACACCCCGACCGCGGGCCCTGCGGACAGCACCGCGTAGACGGTTCGCAGGAACAGCAGGCTGACCACCGCGGTGGTAGCGCCGACCCATGGTCGGCGAGCGCAGCGGGCGTCCCGCCCGGACATCCCGCCGAGCATGGCTCGGCGCTACCGATTCCGCGGTTCAGGCCCCCACCACCGGGGCGTCCACACCCCGGCCGCGGGCCTTGCGGACGGTACCGCGTAGACGGTCGGCAGGAAGAGCAGGCTGACCACCGTAGTGGTAGCGCCGACCCATGGTCGGCGAGCGCAGCGGGCTTCTCGCCCGGACATCCCGCCGAGCATGGCTCGGCGCTACCGATTCAGCGGTTCAGGCCCCCACCACCGGGGCTTCCACACCCCGGCCGCGGGCCCTGCGGATCAGCCGCGTCGCCGCACTGCGTGCATCATCCAGCACCGCGTAGATGGTCGGCAGGAACAGCAGGCTGACCACCGTGGAGAACGCCAGGCCGCCGGCAATCGCGCGCGCCATCGGGTAGTACGGCGGGCCGTCGCCGAACATCTGCGTGTCGGTCAACGAAATCGGCACCATCGCCAGGATCGCCGTGCCCATCGTCATCATGATCGGGCGCAGTCGTTCGCGTGAGCCTTCCACCAGCGCCTGGGTGCGGGCCATGCCACGCCGGCGCAGGTTGTTGATGTGCTCGATCATGACGATGCCGTTGTTCACCACAACGCCCATCAGCACCAGGATGCCGATGAAGGACATGATGCCGAACGAAGTGCCGGTCAGCCAGAACAACCAGAACACGCCGAAGATCGAGAACAGCACCCCGCTCATGATCGCCGCCGGGAACAGCAGCGATTCGAACACCGCGGCCATCACCACGTAGATCATCAGCAGCGCGATCACCAGGTTGAACAGCATCTGCTGCATCGCTTCGTCATCGTTGCCGAAGTCGCCACCGTCGAAACTGAAGCTGTAGCCGGCCGGGAAGTTCATCGGTTTGAGCACCGCCTCGATCGCCTTGCGCCCATCCGGGGCGGTGACCTTGTCAGCCAGGTTGGCCTTGATGGTCAGCGTGGTCTGCCGGTTGGTGCGGCCGATCTGCGTGGCCGAGGACAGGATCTCCACCGAAACCAGGCTCAGCAGCGGGACGGTGCGGCCATCGCCGGTGCGCACGCTGAAGCCATCCAGGTCCTCCGGCGTACTCTGTTCGGCGCCGGCGAAACGTACCCACACCGGCACTTCGTTGTCGCCGCGGCGGAACTCGCGCATCGGCGCGCCCCGCAGCGCCAGACCGACGAAACTGGCCACCTGTTCGGCGTTGAAGCCGAACGCGGCCGCGCGCTCACGGTCGACCTTGATCGCCAGTTCGCTGCCCTTCTCGCCGTTGTCGATGCGCACGTCGCGCAGTTCCTTGCGCTGCGCCAGCAGCGGCAGGACTTCCTCGCCGATCTCCTGCAGCATCGAACTGGAGTCGCCGACCAGCTGCACCTGCACGCCGCTGTTGCTGCCACCGGAATCGCCGCCCTGGTTGCCAACGAAGTAATCGGCACGCGCGGATTTCGGCAGGCCCTTGCGCAGTTCTTCCTGGATCGCCTTGAGGCCGCCGGCGTGCGCCTCGTCCAGGGTCACGATGGTGGAACTGCCCTCGTCTTCGCTGTACCAGGAATACACCTGCGCTATGTGCAGGCGCTCGCGGTTGGCGTCCAGCCAGTCTTCCACGCGCTTCACTTCGTCGGACATCTGCCGGTAGGTGTAGGCACTCTTCCACATGTAGCCGATGAACACGTCCTTGCCGCCTTCGCCGCCGAACATGTCCACCTTGGTCAGCTTCATCGGCACCAGGCTGACCAGCACCACCAGCAGGATGCCCAGCAGGCTCCAGCCACGGTGGCGCAGGGTCCAGTCCAGCAGCACGGCATAGCGGCCCTGCAGGCGCGCGATGACGCCGGTCTTCGAATGCAGCAGCTTCGGGGTGTCCATGCGCGCGGACAGCATCGGGATCAGGCTCACCGCCACCAGCCAGGACGCCAGCAGGGACACCGAGATGGTGATCGCGATCTGCGACATGAAGATGCTGATGTTGTTGGTCTCACCGAACAGGTTCGGGATGAACACGATGCAGTGGCACAGGGTGCCGGCGCTGAGTGCGATGGCCACGTTGCGGGTGCCGATGATCGAGGCCAGCCGCGGCTGGTCGGGCATCCGCTCGCGTTCCTGGTAGATGCTCTCCACCACCACCACGGCGTTGTCCACCAGCATGCCCACCGCCAGCAGCAGGCCCATCATGGTCAGGATGTTCAGCGTCACCCCGACGAAGTACATGAAGCCCAGGGTGATGATGAAGCAGATCGGGATGGCCAGGGTCACCATCAGCGTGGACGGCCAGTGGCGCAGGAAGAAGAACAGCACCGTCACCGACAGGATCAGGCCGACCGCACCGGCTTCGGCCAGCTCCAGCAGCGAGGACGTCACCGTCTTGCCCTGGTTGTCGATGACCTTGATCTGCACATCGCGCATGCTCGGCTGCGCGCGGATCGCCTCCACTTCGGCCAGCGCAGCGCGCGAGACTTCCACTAGGTTGGCGCTGCGCTCCTTGAAGATGTCCAGGCCGATCGCCGGGTTGCCGTCCAGGCGACGCCCATAGCTCATGCGGGTCGGCTTCAGCCGCACCTCGGCGATGTCGCCCAGCCGCAGTCCCTTGGCGTTGATCACCAGGTCGCGCATCTCCTGCAGGTCGGTGATCTCGCCCACCGGCTGCACGCGCACGCGCTGGCCGTTGTCGTCGATCTGCCCGGCCGACAGCGAGAAATTCAGCGTGCGCAGGCGCTCGCTGAGTTCGTTGATGCTCAGGCCGTGCGCGTTCAGCCGGTTGGGGTCGATGGCGATCTCGACCTCGTTCGGCGGTGCGCCGGAGATGTTGACCCGCGCCACCCCGGGGATGCGTTCGATGCGCCGCTTGAACTCACGGTCCAGCATGTCGTACGCGCCGGTCAGGTCGGTATCGCTGGCCAGGCGTACCTTCAGCACCGGCTCGTCACTGCTGGACCACTTGAACACGTTGTAGCGCTGCAGGTCGTCGGGCAGGTCGGTGCGGATGGCATCGATGCGCTCGCGTGCATCGGATGCGGCGATGGCGATGTCGCGGTCCCAGTCACTGAACTCGATGAAGATGTTGGCCCCTTCGGAGGTGGCCGACGAGCGCATCCGTTTGATCCCGGTCATCGTCGCCAGGCTTTCTTCCACCGGGCGGATCAAAGTGCGTTCCACCTCTTCCGGGGTGGAACCGGTGTACGGAATCTGCACGAACAGGAAGGGTGCAGTGATGTCCGGCAGCGCCTCCAGCGGCAGCCGGAACGAGGCGATCAGGCCCACCACCACCAGTGACACGAAACACATGATGGTGGTGACCGGGCGACGGATGGAGAACTCGGCGATGCTCATGCCGGCTCCTCCCGGCCCTGCCCGGCCTTGGGCGCATCCAAGCCCGCGTCGTGGGCCAGCTTGCGCCCGCGCTCACGGTAGTAGGCATCGCCCTTGCGGTCCATCAGGTCATACACCACCGGGATCACCAGCAGCGTCAGCAGGGTGGATACCAGCAGGCCGCCAATCACGGTGATCGCCATCGGCGCGCGCACTTCGGCGCCCTCGCCCATCGCCACCGCCAGCGGCAGGAAGCCGAACAGCGTGCACAGCGTGGTCATGATGATCGGACGCAAGCGCGAACGTGCGCCCTCCACCAGCGCCTCGTGCTTGGCCACGCCGGCCTCGCGCAGCTGGTTGACCTTGTCGATCAGGATGATCGCGTTCTTGGTCACCAGCCCCACCAGCAGGATCAAGCCGATGAACACCACCACCGAGATCGGCTTGCCGCTCAGCAGCAGTGCCAGCACCGCCCCGACCAGGGCCAGCGGGATGGTGAACAGGATCACGAACGGATGCAGCAGTGATTCGAACTGCGAGGCCATCACCAGGTAGACCAGGAAGATCGCCAGCCCGAAGGCGAAGATCAGCGATCGCGCCGACTCGGCGAGTTCTTCGCCCTGTCCGCCGATGTGCATGCCCACCGCAGCGCCCAATGGTTGTTCGGCCACCATCGCCTGCACTTCGCGCATGGCACCGCCCAGGTCGATGTCGCGCAGGTTGGCCGATACCACCGCCACCCGCGTCTGGTCGGCACGATGGATCTCGCTGGGGCCGGTGGTAGCGACCACTTCGGCCACCGCATCCAGGGTCACCGGGCGGGTGCTGCCCGGGTTGACGATCAGCCGGCGGATGCTGTCCACGCTGGCCCGGTCGCCCTGCTGCGCACGCACCAGCACGTCGATCTTGCGGTCGCGGAAGCTGTAGCGGGTGGCCACGTCGCCGCGCACTTTCTTGACCACCACATCGGCGATCTGGCGGGTGGTCAGGCCCAGCGCACCGGCGCGTTCCTGGTCGAAGCGGATCTGGATCTCCGGGAAGCCTTCTTCCACCGTGGATTTGACGTCGGCGTAGTGCGCGTTGTTGCGCAGCATCGCCGCCAGCCGCTGCCCGGCCTGCTCCAGCGAGGCCATGTCCTGCCCGCGCAGCTCGATTTCCAGCGGCGTGGAGAAGCTGAACAAGGCCGGTCGTGCGAAGTCCACCTGCACGCCCGGATGCGAGGCCATGGTGCCGCGCAGGCGTTCGGTGATGGCCGCTTCGCTGCGTGCATCGCCGCCACCTTCCATCACCACGGTCAGCTTGCCGATGTTCTCCCCGCTTTCGGTCGGGCTGGCATCCAGCCGGGTGCCCGCGCCACTGACACCGTACAGCGAGGCGATGCCTTCACCGGCCGCCTGCTTGCCGTCGCCATGCGCCAGCTGCAGTTCGCGCACCAGCGCATCGGTCTGCTTCAGCGGCGTGCCGGCCGGCAGCTTCACGGTCATCTCGAAGCGGTCCTGCGCCAGCTGCGGGATCAGGTCTGCGCCGAGCATCGGCACCAGTGCCATGGTCGCCACGAAGGCCAGTGCCGCCAGCCCCAGCACTTTGCCCGGATGAGCCAGTGCGCTGGGCAGCAGGCGCAGGTAGCCGCGTTCGGCGCCGCCATAGGGCTTCATCGCCATGTCGCTGGCCTTGCGCATCACCGGGCCGACTACCGCCACGATGCCGCGCCACACCCGCACCACCAGCCAGGCCGCGCCGAAGAAGCTCCAGCGGATGCCCGCCACGAAGCCGCGACGGCCACCGGCCACCGGCTTCAACCAGCGGTTCTGCGGATGCCAGGCTTCGCCAGCCGGTTCTTCCGGGAAGGCCAGCGGCGGGCGCCCCTTCAACGAACTCAGCATCGGAATCAGGGTCATCGACACCAGCAGCGAGATCGCGATGGCGATCGCCACGGTCAGTGCCTGGTCACGGAACAGTTGGCCGGCGATACCATCGACGAACACCAGCGGCAGGAACACCGCGATGGTGGTCAGGGTGGACGCCACCACCGCCATGCTCACTTCCCGCGTACCCGCGATGGCTGCCTGCAACACGCCCAGCCCGCGTTCGCGCGCCTTGGCGATGCTTTCCAGCACCACGATGGAATCATCCACCACCAGGCCGGTGGCCAGTGCCAGGCCGCCCAGCGACATCACGTTCAAGCTCAGGCCCAGCTGGCCCATGAAGAAGAACGTGGCGATGATCGACACCGGCAGCGACAGGCTGATGACGAAGGTGCTCCAGCCATCGCGCAGGAACAGGAAGATGATCAGGATGGCCAGCAGGCCACCGATCACCGCATCCTTCTTGACGTCGCTGATCGCGTGCTCGATGAAGCGCGACTGGTCTTCGACGGTGGTGAGCTCGGCATCGGATGGGAAGGTGGTCTTGATCTGCTCCAGCCGCGCGCGCAGGGCCTCGGCGGTGGCTACGGTGTTCGCGTCGCCCTCCTTGTAGATCGCCAGCTCGACCGCTTCCTTGCCGCCCAACCGGATGATCGCCTCGCGTTCCTTGTACCCCTGGCGCACGCTGGCGACGTCCTTCAGCCGCACCGGCACGCCATTGGCCACCACGCTGGAATTTCCGCCCGATGCACTCTGCGCCGCCGATGCGGCCGACATCGCCGCGTCCGAGCCGGTTGCCGCGGCAATGGCGAACATCTGCGCCATCGCCGAATCGGCTGCGCTGCCGTTGGAGGACTGGGTGGTGATCAACAGGTTTCGGATCTCTTCCAGGTCGGCGAACTGGTTGACGGTGCGCACCAGGAAACGCTGCGAACCCTCTTCCAGGCGCCCGCCGGAGATGTTGATGTTCTCCTCTTTCAGGCGCTGGATGACGGTGTCGATCGGCAGGTTCAGCTGTGCCAGCTTCTGCTGGTCGATGTCCACCTGGATTTCATCTTCCAGGCCACCGCCGACCTTCACTGCGGCCACGCCGGTGACCGGCTCCAGCTTCTTCTTCAGGTCTTCGTCGGCATAGCGGCGCAGGCCGGTGAGTTCACGGATCGCCTCGGCGTCGGTGGCCGGCGCGTCCTTGCTGGAAATCACCAGGCGCATGATCGGTTCGGTGGACGGATTGAAGCGCAGCAGCACCGGGGCCTTGGCCTCCAGCGGCAGGTTCAGCGCTTCCATCTTGTCGCGCACCTCCAGGCTGGCCTGGTCCATGTTGGTGCCCCAGGCGAACTCCAGCACTACATCGCTCTGGCCGGTGCGCGAGATCGACTTCAGCTTGCGCAGGTTCTTGACCACCCCGACCGCCTCTTCCACCGGCTCGGAGATCAGGGTTTCGATTTCAGACGGTGCCGCGCCGGTGTACTCGGTGCGCACGGTCAGGGTGGGATAGCTCAGGTCCGGCAGCAGGTTGACCTTCAGGCTGTTCAGGGCAATCAGCCCGAACAGGATCAGGGTGACCGTGCACATGGCGATGGTCACGCGGCGGCGCGTTGCGAACTCCACCAGGCCTCCGCCCATGCTGCCGGGGCCGTGACCCGGGTGCGGGTCGCGACCGTGGTCGTCACCGGCCGATGTCATAGGGCGCTCCCTGCCTTGGCAGCCGGCGTGGCCTTGGCCACCTGCTTGGGATCGGCCGGGACGATCACCTGCACCGCGGTGCCATCGCGCAGTGCGACCTTGCCGGCGGTGACCACCTGGTCGCCTGCGGCAAGGCCCTCGCGCACTTCCACCCAGGCGCCCTCGGCGTAGCCCAGCGTCACCGGTACGCGCGCGACCTTGCCGGCGCGCACGCGGAACACGGCCGGCTCACCGTCGTCCAGCAGCGCCAGGCGCGGCACCACCAGCGCATCGGCGCGCTGGTCGTAATCGATGCGGATGCGGCCGAACATGCCCGGCTGCAGCGACTGCGCGCCGCCGTCGAAGGTGCTCACCACGCGGAACGTGCCGCTGCCGGAATCCACGACCGGCGAGATGCGGTCGACCTGGCCGGTGAAGCTTTTGCCGGGCAGTGCGTCGGCCAGCAGGGTGACCGGCTGGCCGGCACGCAGCGTGGCCAGCTCGCGCTCGGGCACGTTGAGCGTTGCTTCCAGCCGCGAATTGTCGACGATGCGGAAGATCGGGGTGTTGATCTGCACGAAGTTGCCGGTCTTGATCGAACGCGAAGCGATCACCCCGGAGATCGGTGCGGTGACCGTGGTGTAGGAGAGTTCCAGCGCGGCCAGCCGGTACTGCGCGCGGGCGTTCTCCACGTCGTAACGCAACTGGTCCACGTCTGCGGCGCTGACCATCTGCTGGCCCACCAGGCGGTTGGCGCGCTGGTAGTTGTTTTCCAGCTTGCGCATCACCGCTTCACTCTGCGCCACCGCCAGCCGCGCGCGGTCCGGGTCCAGGCGCACCAGCGGCTGTCCGGCACGCACCTGCTGGCCTTCTTCCACCAGTACCGCCAGCGCCACGCCGGAGCTCTTGGCCACCACCTGCGATTCGGCGCGCGGCTCCAGTGCGGCGGTGCCGGTGTAGCTGGCGGCCACGCCGCGATGGCTGGCCACCGCCACCTCCACCGGTACCGCCTCGACCTTCTTTTCTTCGGACTTGCCGTCCTTGCCGTCCGCAGCCTTGGCTTCGTTGTTGGGGCCACCCGCGCAGCCGGACATCAGCAGCGTGGTGGAGATGAGCAGCGCGGCGGCACAGATTCCGCTGCGGCCGGCGGGCAGGAAGGCATGGCGTGACATCGTCGGGTCCCTGGGGATGCGTGAACAGGTGTGGTAGCAAAGTAATGCACCACCTCACGGGTACACCATATCCCAAAGGTCACGGTGACTTCACGCCGCCGGTCGGGCTGCCCCCATTTCAGCAACATGAAACGAGCCGCTATACTCGGGCCGTTCCGTACCCCACGCCGGAACGACCAGACCCGTAGCCCGGAAACGACATCATGCGCCCGCAGCCGCTCGCCGCTTGTCTTGCTCTGGCCGTCCTCCTGCCCTTCGGGGCCGCCGTGGCCGCTCCTGCACCCGCTTCACCTCCGTCCGCCCCTGGCGCTCCAGCGCCGCTTCCGGCCCCGCAGGCACCGGCGCCGGCCGCCGCCCTCACCGGCAATTTCGACAACGGCCGGGTCCTGGCATACACCTGCCAGGGCTGCCACGGCATCACCGGTTACAAGAACGCCTATCCCAGCTACCGCGTGCCGAAGATCGGCGGGCAGAGCGAGCAGTACCTGCTGCAGGCCCTCACCGAGTACCGCCATGGCAAGCGTCGTCATCCGACCATGCAGGCGCAGTCGATGAGTTTCAGCGAACAGGAGATCGCCGATCTCGCTGTTTACCTGTCCACCGTCAAGTAAGGCACGCCTACATGTCGAAAGCCGCGCAGTTCACGCGTCATGCCATCGCCTTGTCCGTCGCCGTCCTGATGGCCGCCTGCTCGCCGTCGCACGAAGACAGCAGCACGCAGTCGCCCGACCAGCCGGGCCAGGCCAGTGGCGATCTTCCCGCTCCTTCATCGTCTGCCGGATTGCCGGCCGGTCGCCCCGCCGCCGGTGAGGCGCGTGCGCAGGTCAAGGGCAAGGCCACCGGGCAGAGCTGCATCGACTGCCACGGTGCCGATGGCAACGCGCCGATCGACCCCACCTACCCCAAGCTGGGAGGGCAATACAGTGATTACCTGGCGCACGCGCTGCAGGCGTATCGCTCCGGCGATCGCCAGCACGCGTTGATGACCCCGCAGGCGACCGGCATCAGCGATCAGGAGATCGCCGACCTGGCCGCCTATTTCGCTTCACGCCCGACCCAGCTGCGTGACCTGCACGGGGTCAAATAAGCCCGCTGAAAACGCGTGACGGCCAGCGGCCGTCACCCACCCAGACAACGGAGCGACCCGGGTAGCGCCGACCCATGGTCGGCGAGCGCAGCCGCAGGGCCGTTGACGGCCAACGGTCGTCACCCCCCCCAGGCAACGGAGCGACCCGGGTAGCGCCGACCCATGGTCGGCGAGCGCAGCGGCAGGGCCGTTGACGGCCAACGCTCGTCACCCCCCCCAGGCAAAGCACTGACGGCCAGCGGCCGTCACTACCCTGCGCGCGCGTGGCGCCGGTTCAGGCGTCCAGTTCCTGCCAGCGCGCGTAGGCGGCATCCAGCTCGGCCTGCACCTTGGCCAGCTTCTGATTGTGCGCGGCCATGTCCGGCGCGCTGCGCTGGTAGAACGCCGGATCGTTCATCGCAGCAGTCAGCCCTTCGACGTCCTTTTCCAGCGCTTCAATCTTAAGCGGCAGCTGTTCCAGCTCGCGCGCGTCCTTGTAACTGAGCTTGCGCTTGGCCGGCGTCGGTTCGGCGGCGGCCACCGGTGCGGCAGCAGCGGCCGGGCGGCTCGCCACCACCGGCGCGTTGGCCTGCTGCGCGGCCACGAAGGCCGCATGGCGCTGCCAGTCGCTGTAGCCGCCCACGTAGTCGCCGACCACGCCTTCGCCTTCCATCACCAGCGTGGAGGTCACCACGTTGTCGAGGAAGTCACGGTCATGGCTGACCAGCAGCAACGTGCCGGTGTAATCACCGAGCAGCTCTTCCAGTAGCTCCAGCGTTTCCACGTCCAGGTCGTTGGTCGGTTCGTCCATCACCAGCAGGTTGGACGGCTGCGCGAACAGCTTGGCCAGCAACAGGCGGTTGCGCTCACCGCCGGACAGGCGGGTGATCGGCGCGCGCGCACGTTCGGGGGTGAACAGGAAGTCCTGCAGATAGGCGTGCACGTGCTTGCGCTTGCCGTTGAATTCGATGAAATCGCGGCCTTCGGCCACGTTCTCGATGGCGGTCCAGTCTTCGCGCAGCACCGACCGGTACTGGTCGAAATAGGCGATTTCCAGGTTGGTACCGGCGCGCACTTCACCGCGGTCCGGTGCCAGATCGCCCAGCAGCAGCTTCAGCAGCGTGGTCTTGCCGCTGCCGTTGGGACCGATCAGGCCGATGCGGTCGCCACGCAGGATGGTGGCGGAGAAATCGCGCACCATGCAGCGCTCGCCGAAGGAGAACGACACGTCCTTGATGTCGATGACCTTCTTGCCGGAATTGGCAGCCTGGGCCGCTTCCATCCTGACGTTGCCGCTGATTTCGCGGCGCGACGAGCGCTCGTTGCGCATCGCTTCAAGGCGGCGCACGCGGCCTTCATCGCGGGTCCTGCGGGCCTTGATGCCCTGGCGGATCCACACTTCTTCCTGCGCCAGCATCTTGTCGAAACGGGCGTTTTCCTGGGCCTGTGCGTTGAGCCGTTCTTCGCGGCGGCGCTCGTAGTTGGCCCAGTCGCCCGGCCAGCTGGTGACCTGGCCACGATCGATTTCCACGATGCGGGTGGCCAGCGCGCGCAGGAAGCGACGGTCATGGGTGACGAACACCACGCTGCCGTTCCAGTTCTTCAGGAACATTTCCAGCCAATCGATGGCTTCGATGTCCAGGTGGTTGGTCGGTTCGTCCAGCAGCAACAGGTCCGGGCTGGACACCAGCGCGCGGCCCAGCAGCACGCGCCGCTTCATGCCGCCGGACAGGCGTGCGAATTCGGCATCGCCATCCAGGTCCAGCTTGGTCAGGGTTTCGCTGACGCGCTGGTCCAGGCCCCAGCCGTTGGCGGCATCGATCTTGGCCTGCACCGCGCCCAGCGCATCGCCGTCGAACTCTTCGGCGACGCTCAGGTGGTGGAACTCGGCCAGCCACTGGCCCAGTTCGCCCAGGCCTTCGGCGACCACGTCGAACACGCTGCCGGCGGCGCCGTGCGGCACCTCCTGTTCCAGCCGGGTCACGCGGACGCCCTGCTGCACGCGGACTTCGCCATCATCGGGCTTGTGGTCGCCGGACAGCAGCTTGAGCAAAGTGGATTTGCCGGCGCCGTTGCGGCCGATCAGGGCGATACGCTCGCCCGGCTCGATCGACAGTTCGGCTTTTTCCAGCAACAACGGGCCGCCGACGCTGAAGTCGACGTTCTGCAAGGTAATCAGAGGCATGCGGGTATTGTAAGGGGTTAACCCCGTACAATGCGCCATGAATGAATTCTCGACCCTGCCGCTGAGCCCGGCCCTTCAGCCTGGCCTGGAAGCGCTCGGCTACACGACCCTCACCGCCATCCAGGCGCGCAGCCTGCCGGCCATCCTCGACCGCCGCGATGTGATCGCCCAGGCCCCCACCGGCAGCGGCAAGACCGCCGCCTTCGGGCTGGGCCTGCTGCAGGCACTGGATCCGGCCACCCAGCGGGTGCAGGCGCTGGTGCTGTGCCCCACCCGCGAGCTGGCCGACCAGGTCGGCAAGCAGATCCGCAAGCTGGCCACCGGCATCCCGAACATGAAGCTGCTGGTACTGACCGGCGGTTCGCCGCTGGCGCCGCAGCTGGCCTCGCTGGAAGCCCACCACCCGCACGTGGTGGTCGGCACCCCCGGCCGCGTGCAGGAACTGGCGCGCAAGCGCGCGCTGAACCTCGGCGCGGTGCGCACGCTGGTGCTGGACGAAGGCGACCGCATGCTGGACATGGGCTTTGAAGAGCCTATCCGCGAAATCGCCGGGCGCACCCACAAGGACCGCCAGACGCTGCTGTTCTCGGCCACCTTCCCCGATGCGATCCGCGCGATCGGCCGCGACGTGCTGCGCGATCCGGTGGAAGTGACCGTGGACGGCGCCGACGATGCTCCCTCCATCCGCCACCTGTTCTGCGAAGTGGAGCCGGCGCACCGGCAGAAGGCGCTGGCCGGGTTGCTGCTGAAGTACACGCCGGAATCGGCGGTGGTGTTCTGCAACACCCGCAAGGATGTGGACGAAGTCGCCAATTCGCTGCAGCAGTTCGGCTTCTCCTCGCTCGCCCTGCACGGCGACATGGAACAGCGCGACCGCGAAGAAGTGCTGGTGCGCTTTGCCAACCGCAGCTGCAACGTGCTGGTGGCCAGCGACGTGGCCGCGCGCGGGCTGGACGTGGAAGACCTGGCGATGGTGATCAACTACGAACTGCCGACCGATATCGAAACCTATCAGCACCGCGTTGGCCGTACCGGTCGTGCCGGCGCCAGTGGCATGGCGATCAGCCTGGTGGCCGGCCGTGAGAAGTCCCGCGCCGAGGCGCTGGAGGCGCAGCGTGGCAAGCCGCTGGACTGGCAGAAGACGCCGCTGGCGACCTCGCGCCCGGCCGAACTTCCGCAGGCCGCCATGCGCACCCTGCGCATCGATGGCGGCAAGACCGACAAGCTGCGTCCCGGTGACATCTTGGGCGCGCTGACCGGCGATGCCGGCCTGGCCGGCAAGCACATCGGCAAGATCGCGATCTACCCCACGCGTTCGTACGTGGCCATCGCCCGCGAGCACGCCAACCGGGCCGTGGCCAAGCTGGAAGAAGGCAAGATCAAGGGCCGCAGGTTCCGTACCCGCGTGATGTAAGCCGGCAGCGGTGACGACCAGCGGTCGTCACTACCGGAGCCGCGGCGGTAGCGCCGAGCCATGCTCGGCGGCCGTGGACCTCAATAAACCAGTTCGGTATGCAACGGCAGGCCGGCTTCCCAGCGGCCACGGCCGCCCAGTCCGACCAGTTCCACCAGCACGCCGGCGCCGACCACGTCCACGCCCAGTCGACGCACCAGCGACAGCGCCGCCACCAGCGTGCCGCCGGTCGCCAGCACGTCATCGATGATCGCCACGCGGGCACCGGCCGGCAAGGCGTCGGCATGCACTTCGATGCAGTCGCTGCGGTATTCCAGCGTGTATTCCTCGCGCAGCACCTTGCCCGGCAGCTTGCCCGGCTTGCGCACCGGTACGAAGCCCACACCGAGCTCCAGCGCCATCGCCGCGCCCAGGATGAAGCCACGCGACTCGATGCCGACCACGGCATCCAGCCGCAGGTCTCGCCAGCGCGCGCTCATGGCCTGGATCGCCGCACGGAAATCATCGCCATCGGCGAGCAGCGGCATGATGTCCTTGAACAGGATGCCCGGCTTGGGGAAATCAGCGATGTCGCGCAGGCGCGATGCCCACTGCGGTTCGACGTGTGCGTCGGTCATTGCAAGGCCAGCGTTGTAGGGCGGCATAGGGTAACAGGCCGGTCGGCAGGCTGCTGTCGGTGGACCCGATGGCCGGCGGCTCAGGAACTGCAGGACAGCATCGAACAACCTGCCTTGTGATCGGCCCACGCCGGACGCTTGCCGGCGTAGTGCTCCAGCCCGGCACGTTCGGTATACGGATCACGCAACACCTCCTGCAGCGCCTGCACGCCCCCCATGTCGCCTTGGCTGGCGCGTTCGATTGCCTCCTGGGCCAGCCAGTTGCGCAGCACGTACAGCGGGTTGGCGCGCGTCATCCGCGCAATGCGTCCGGATGCCTCGAGAGGATCGGCATGCAGGCGCGCAGCGTAGTCACGCAGCCATTGCAGCAGCGGCTCGCGCACGGCCGCCTGGCGTGCGGGGTCATAGAACACGCCATCGAGCACCCCCGCATCCGGCGCAGCCACGTCCAGCCGGATCAGCGCGCGGTAGGCCAAGGTCATGTCCATCGCCCCGTCCTGCATCAGCTGCTGCCAGCGTTGGTGCAGCTGCAGGTCGGCCTCATCGGCTGCCGACAGGCCCAGCTTGGCAGCCACGTCGCGGCGGGTGCAGGCGGCCAGCGTGGTCTGGAAGGCCTCCAGTCCGGTCTGCAGCGGCTGCACGTCGGCGAACAGCGGTGCCAGCGCCTGCGCCAGCCGGGTGAGGTTCCAGAACACCACCTGTGGCTGGGTGCCGAAGCGGTAACGGCGTCCCTGCGCGTCGGTGGTGTTGGGCGTCCACTCCGGATCGTAATCTTCCATCCAGCCGTACGGGCCGTAGTCGATGGTGAGACCGAGCACGGACATGTTGTCGGTGTTCATCACGCCGTGGACGAAGCCCACGCGCATCCAGTGCGCCACCATTTCCGCACTGCGCACGGCGATCTGGGCGAACCAGTCGCCCAGCAGCGATTCGCCACTGCCCTGCAGCTCGGGGAAGTCCCGCGCGATGCAGGTTTCCGCCATCTGTTGCAGCAGCGCCTGCTCGCCGCGTGACGCGGGCAGCTCGAAGCTGCCGAAGCGCAGGAACGACGGCGCCACGCGGCACACGATGGCACCGGGTTCGATCTCAGGATGACCGTCGTAGAACATGTCGCGCAGCACGCCCTCGCCGCTGCCGACCAGCGACAGCGCGCGCGTGGTCGGCACGCCCAGATGGTGCATCGCCTCGCTGCACAGGAATTCACGGATCGACGAACGCAGCACCGCACGCCCATCGGCGCCACGCGAATAGGGCGTCGGTCCGGCGCCCTTCAGCTGCAGCTCCCAGTGGCGACCGTCGGCAGTGACCAGTTCGCCCAGCGAGATCGCCCGTCCATCGCCCAGTTGGCCGGCCCAGCGGCCGAACTGATGTCCGCCATAGTTGGCGGCCCAGGGCTGCATGCCTTCCAGCAGCGCGTTGCCGGCGAACACCTCGGCGAAGTCAGTGCTGCCGACAAACGCGGCCGGCAGTCCCAGCAGGTTGGCCACTTCAGGCCATACCGCCAGGGTGGAAGGCGCCGCGACAGGGGTCGGCATGACCGCCGACCAGGCCGCACCGCGCACTTCGCGGCGTTGGTTGGACGGGTCCGGATCGCCGGGCAGGCGCAGGATCAGGCGGTTGTCGAAACGAAGGGTGTCAGCAGTATCCATGCCCCCGACATGGGGGCGGCCGGACGCAGCGGCAAGACGCACTCAGCGCCCGCTGAGCGCCTGCAGGCTGCCACCGCGGGCCACCGCGCGCTGGTAGCCCGGGCGCTGTTCTATACGCTGCAGGAAGCCGCGCAGTGCCGGCTTGTCGGCCAGCCCGTCGCCGCGGCTGGCGGCGGCCTGGATCGGGAAGCTCATCTGGATATCGGCGGCGGTGAAGCGCTTGCCGGCAAACCACGGGGTTTCCACCAGGCGCTGTTCCATCCAGTCCAGGTGCAGGCGGCGCTGCGGCCCGACGAAGCCTTTCTCGGCCTTGTCGGCGATCGCGCGCGCGATGGGTTTTGCGAAGAACGGCATCGGCGCGTTGCGGATCCTCGACATCACCAGGGTCAGCAGCATCGGCGGCATGGCCGAGCCTTCGGCGTAATGCAGCCAGTAACGGTAGGCCATGCGCTCGTCCGAACCGGCCGGCAGCGGCGCAGGCGACAACACACGCTCACTGTCGTAGCTGTCGGCCAGGTAATCCAGGATGGCACCGGATTCGGCCAGCACCCGCGTGCCGTCCTGCAGCACCGGGGCCTTGCCCAGCCCGTGCACCTGCCGCAGTTCAGGCGGCGCCAGCATGGTCTTCGGATCGCGCGCGTACTGCTTCAGCTCGTAGGCCAGCCCGAGTTCTTCCAGCATCCACAGCACGCGCAGCGAGCGGGAGTTGTCGAGGTGGTGGACGGTGAGCATGCGGGCGATCCGTGTAGTCAGGTAGGTACAGGGTAGAGAGGGGGGATTGGGGAAAGCGTGACGACCAACGGTCGTCACCCACCGCGATCAACGCGACCGCAACGCGGGCAAAAAAAAACGCCGGAAGCTTTCGCTTCCGGCGTCTTTGGCTACCTTACGGCAGCAAGCGGATCAGACCGCCTGCACCTGGTCAGCCTGCATGCCCTTCTGGCCCTGCACGGCGACGAAGGTCACCTTCTGGCCTTCCTGCAGCGACTTGAAGCCGTTGCCCTGGATGGCACGGAAGTGCACGAACAGGTCCGGGCCGCTTTCCGGGGTGATGAAGCCGAAGCCCTTGGCATCGTTGAACCACTTGACGGTACCGCTCTGACGATCAGACATCTTTGAAACTCCTGAAACAATGTGAAATAAATCGCAGCCACCGGATATCGGGGCCGAGACTGAGTTGCAGGCGTTGGCAAAGCGGATCGATGGAGCAGATCGTGAGATCAACTGCACCAGGCCACGATTTACGGTGACCCTAGCAAACACAGTGAGACGGACGATACGCGTGTTTGCTCCAAAAAGCGATAGGCAGTGCGTTCATGGTCTACCACCCCGGCGCAGCTGTGCCAAGGCGCGAGGCCGGATCGGGGTCCGGCGAAGCTCCCAATTCAGCTTTCCGCCTACTCCATGCCCGGTCCACGCAGCGTAAAGCTGCTGGTGAAGCGGCGCGGTTCCCCGTCGATGGGATCGCTGAACGACAGACCGCAGGCCAGCAGTTGCAGGGGACGGCAATAGTCACCCGGCGGCTGAGGCGCGTAGGCCGGATACAGGTCATCGCCAAGGATCGGCGCCCCCAGGGCCGCCATGTGCACGCGCAGCTGGTGCTTGCGCCCGGTCACCGGCTGCAGCCGATAGCGCCAGGCCGGCCCCGTGCGGTCAAGCACGTCGATGAGGGTCTCGCTGTTGGGCTCGCCCTCCTCTTCGCGCATGCAATGGAACGGCTCGCCCTTCTGCAGCCGGCTGCGGCGCTGCAGCGGGAAGCACCGCCCGGGCAGCGCAGGAGCCAGCGCCTCGTAGACCTTGGCGATCCGCCGCTCCCGGAACAGCCGCTGGTAGGCATCCCGGCTTTCAGGGCGGGTGGAGAACAGCACCAGCCCGGCGGTCAGGCGGTCCAGCCGGTGCAGCGGCACCAGGTCGGTATTGCCGGTGGCGGCCATCAACCGCGCCAACAGGGTCTGCTGGACGTGGCCGCCGGCCGGCACAACCGGCAGGAAATGCGGCTTGTCCGCCACCAGCAGGTGGGCGTCGTGGTGCACGATGCGCTCGGCGAAGGGGATGACCGGTTCATCTTCGACTTCACGGAAGTAGCGGATTTCCAGCCCCACCTGCCACGGTTGGCCCGGGAGCAGTGCCCTGCCCTGCGCATCCTGCACCCGCCCGCGCGCGAAACGATCCTGCCACTGGGCGCGGCTGATCCGCGCAAAGCGGGCGCACAGCCCGTCCAGCAGGCTCTTCCAGTTGCCCGGGGGCAGTTGGAGACGACTGGCGGCAACGACGGGAAGGATCGGATCGGACGGGGTCATGGCGCACCCATTATCATGGTGCTCTTTGTCCACGGAAGCCTCATGGCCCTCACCGCCACCATCCGCAAGGCCGAGTTGCAGATCAGCGACATGGATCGCGGCTATTACGCGACCCACAACCTCACCCTCGCCCAGCACCCGTCGGAGACCGACGAGCGCTTGATGGTGCGTCTGCTGGCTTTCGCGCTCAATGCCGAGGACCGGCTGGAGTTCGGCCGCGGGCTGAGCACCGATGACGAACCGGATCTTTGGGAACAGGACTACACCGGTGACATCCTGCGCTGGATCGACCTGGGCCACCCGGACGAATCGCGCGTGCGCAAGGCCTGCAACCGCAGCCGCCAGGTGCAGGTGGTGACCTACGCCGGGCATGCCTCGGATGTGTGGTGGCAGAAACAGGGCAAGGCGCTGGAGCGCTTCAGCAACCTGTCCGTGCTCGACCTGCCCGGCGCCTTCGTGGAGCAGTGGAGCCAGCAGATCCAGCGTGCCATGCGCTGGAGCGTGCTGATCCAGGATGCCGAAGTACAACTGATCAACGACCAGATGCAGCTGGATGTCATCCCGGTCTGGCGCAAGCGCGCCAAGGAGTGAGTGGCGTGGCGGCAACGCGGTGCGATGTGCTGGTGATCGGCGCGGGCGCGGCCGGGCTGATGTGTGCGCTCACCGCCGGACAGCGCGGCCGCGTGGTGCAGGTGATCGACCATGCCAACAAGGTCGGCAAGAAGATCCTGATGTCCGGCGGCGGCCGCTGCAACTTCACCAATACCGGCACCACCGCGGCCAACTTCGTGTCGGCCAACCCGCATTTCTGCAAATCCGCCTTGGCCCGCTACACGCCTGCGGATTTCATCGAGATGGTCGAGCGGCACCGCATCGCCTACCACGAGAAGGAACTCGGCCAGCTGTTCTGCGACGTGTCGTCCAAGCAGATCGTCAAGATGCTGGTGGATGAATGCGTGGAGGCCGGCGTGCAGGTCCGCACCGACTGCGCGGTGCAGCGGATCGAACGCGGCAGCGACGGCTTCCACGTGCAGACCACCCACGGGACGTTCTTCGCCGCCTCGCTGGTGGTGGCCACCGGCGGGCTGTCCATCCCCAGCCTGGGCGCCACCGGCTTCGGCTATGAGATCGCCAGGCAGTTTGGCCACGACGTACTGCCGACGCGCGCCGGACTGGTGCCGCTGACCCTCAGCGGCACCCACCAGCAGCGCCTGGCGGACCTGTCCGGCGTGGCGCTGCCGGTGGAAGCGCGCAGCAACGGCATGGCCTTCCGCAACTCGCTGCTGATCACCCACCGCGGCATCAGCGGCCCGGCGATCCTGCAGATTTCTTCTTTCTGGCAACCTGGTGATGCGCTGGAACTGGACCTGCTGCCGGGCCAGGACGCCGAGCAGTGGCTGCGCGCGATGAAACGCGAGCGCCCGGACGCGGCCCTGCGCACCGTGCTGGCCGAGGTGCTGCCCAAGCGCCTGGCGCAGCGCCTGTGCGAGCACTGGCTGCCGGACCGTCCGGTCAAGCAGATCGATGAGCCACAGCTGCGCCAGGCCGCCGCCCTGCTCGCCGGCTTCCCGCTGGTGGCCAGTGGCACCGAGGGCTACCGCACCGCCGAAGTCACCCTGGGCGGGGTGGACACCGCGCAGGTGTCCTCCTCCAGCTTCGAATCGCGCAAGGTGGCCGGCCTGTATTTCATCGGCGAGGTACTCGACGTCAGCGGTTGGCTGGGCGGCTACAACTTCCAATGGGCGTGGGCCAGCGGCCATGCCGCCGGCAGCGTGGCGTAGGGGCCTGCGCATGGACCTGCGGGCGCGCATCGTGTATCTAATGGGCAGCTTGGGGAGCCTTTGAATGCAGAACTCGAATGACATCACGCTGCGCCTGGTGATCGTGGATGACAGCGGCGAGAACGCTGAAGCGATCGTCAGCGCGCTGCGCAACAGTGGCATCGCGGTGCGGCCTTCGCGGCCGCAGGACGTGGGCGAACTGGGGCAGGTGCTGGCGACGCAGCCGATCGACCTGGTGCTGGCCGCGCCGCAGCAGTCGATCAGCCTGCCGCAGGTCTCCCTGCAGATAGCCGCCAGCGGCAAGGACGTGCCGCTGATCCTGCTGGTGGACCACATCGAAGAGGACGCGCTGGTCGAAGCCAGCGCGCACGGCCTGCGCGCACTCGCGCTGCGGCCGCGGCCGGAACACCTGCTGGCGGTGGTGCGCGACCAGTGGATCGACCTGCAGGCACGTCGCGGCCTGCGCCGGATCGAGGCGCAGATGCGCGAGACCGAACGCCGCTGTGACGCGCTGATCGCTTCTTCGCGCGACCCCATCGCCTATATCCACGAGGGCATGCACATCCGCGCCAACGATGCCTACCTGGAGATGTTCGGGTTTGAAAGCTTCGACGACGTGGAAGGCATTTCGCTGCTGGACATGGTGGCCGCCCAGCACGTGGAAGGCTTCAAGCAGCTGCTGAAGGGCCTGAGCAAGGGCGAGGCGCCGCCGCCGCAGTACCAGATCGATGCCCGCCACCAGGATGGCAATGCGTTCGCAGCGACCATGGAGTTCACCAGTGCGAGCTACGAAGGCGAATCGTGCCTGCAGGTGGTGTTCCGCCGCCGGCTGGAACTGGACCCGGAGCTGGCCCGCGAAGTAGAGGAGCTGCGCCAGCGCGACCAGGTCACCGGCCTGCTCAACCGTCCCACCTTCATGGTGCAGGTGGAAAACGCTGTGGCCCAGGCCAGCCGCGGCGAAGGCCGTTCCGGCCTGCTGCTGGTCGAGCCGGACCATTACGCCCGCCTGCTGCCGGACATCGGGCTGGATTCAGCCGATGCGCTGATCGCCTCCATGGCCGCGTTGCTCAACGATACGGTCGGCAGCCAGGCGCAGCTGGCCCGCTTCGGCGAGCACAGCTTCGCGGTGCTGCTCGACGGTGCCTTTGCCGATACCGCAGCCTTGGCCGAACGCATCCGCAGCGCCTACGCCGCGCATGTGTTCAGCATCGGTGAGCGCTCGGCCACCGTCACCGTCAGCATCGGCGGCGTACAGGTCGGCGAGAAGATCGCCAGCATCGGCCAAGTGCTGGCGCGCGCCACAACGTGCCTGCAGGCCGCGGCCGAGCTGGGCAACAGCGTGCGCATCTTCGACCCGGCCGCCACCGACCGGGTGGAGGAAGAGCGGATCGCACGCTGGGTCGCGCGCATCCGCGAAGCCGTGGAAGGCGATGGCTTCCAGCTGCATTACCAGCCGGTGCTGAACCTGCAGGGGGAATCACGCGAACTGTACGAGGCCTACCTGCGGCTGGACCACAACGGCGAGCTGATGAGCCCGGTCGCCTTCCTTGCCATCGCCGAGGAACACGGCCTGCTGGCCGACATCAACCGCTGGGTGGTGCGACGCGCCATCGCCATCCTTGGCGAACGCCAGCGTGCCGGCCATGCCACCCACATGCTGGTGAAGATCACCCCGGAATCCTTCGCCGATCCGTTGCTGATCAGCACGCTGAAGCAGGAACTGCAGGCGCATGGCGTGCCCGGTGACCGGCTGTGGCTGCATGCCCCGGAATCCAAGGTCTTCACCCACCTGCGCAACGCCCAGCAGTTCCTGCAGGCGGTCGCCCCGCTGGGCTGCCGGATCGGGCTGGAGCAGTTTGGTTCGGGGCTGGATTCGTTCCAGCTGCTGGCGCATTTCCAGCCGCAGTTCCTGAAGCTGGATCGCGGCTTCACCCGCGACGCGGCGAGCACGCGCGAGAACTTCGACAAGATCAAGGAAATCACCGAACGCGCACAGGCAGCCAACATCGCCACCGTCGCCGAGTTCGTCACCGATGCCAACTCGATGACCCTGCTGTTCAGCGCAGGGGTGGATTACGTGCAGGGTGAGTTCGTCGGCGAGGCTACGCCGCGGATGGACTTCGATTTCGGCTGAGGCATCCGGCCCCGGGTGGGTGACCGGTGGCTTCAGCTGGGTGACGACCGTTGGCTTCAGGTGGGTGACGACCAAAAGTCGTCACCTGCCCGACTTCAGGTCATGTCGACCAGGTTGTCGATCTTCACGTCCGGATCCACGTCGGCGTCATAGTCCACGCCCTCCACGCCGAAGCCGAACAGGCGCAGGAAATCGGCCTTGTAGCCTTCCAGATCGCTGATCTCATACAGGTTCTCATCGGTCACCTGCGGCCACAATGCAAGCACTTCGGCCTGCACGCCCGGCGCCATTTCCTTGTAGTCCGCGCGCAGGCGGCCGGCATCGTCGATCAGCTCCACGTGGCGGCCCTCGGCATCGGTCAGGTCATGGCGCAAGCGCTCCGCCGCCTTGCCCTCGGCCTTGCCGCCGTAGAGGATGTCGTACAGCACGTCGAGCTGCTCGATGCAGCCCTCGTGGGTGCCCTTTTCCTTCATCACCTTGAACAGCAGCGACAGGTACAGCGGCATGGTCGGGATCGCAGAACTGGCCTGGGTGACCACTGCCTTCAGTACCGACACGCGGGCATCGCCGCCGATCGCGGCCAGCTTTTCGCGCAGGCCCAGCACCTTCTGGTCCAGGTCCTTCTTGGCCGCACCGATGCTGCCGTTCCAGTAGATCGCCTGGGTGATCTCTTCACCGACGTAGGTGAAGGCGGTGGTGGTGCAGCCGTCGGCCAGCACGCCGGCTGCAGCCAGCGCGTCGATCCACATCTGCCAGTCTTCCCCACCCATCACCGCCACGGTGCCGGCGATCTCTTCGTCGGTGGCCGGCTCCAGGTGGGTTTCGGTCAGCTTGACCTTGTCGGTGTCCAGGCCGCGCAGGGTGATCGGCGCGCCGATCGGCTTGAGCGTGGAGTTGATCACTTCGCCGGTCTTCGGATGCTTGCGGCGCGGTGACGCCAGGCTGTAGACCACCTGGTCGACCTGGCCGAGGTCGGCCTTGATCAGCGCGATGACCTGGTCCTTCACTTCATCGGAGAACGCATCGCCGTTCACGCTCTTGGCATACAGTCCGGCCTGGCCGGCGTACTTGTGGAACGCGGCCGAGTTGTACCAGCCGGCGCTGCCGGGCTTGGTCTCGCTGCCGGGCTTTTCGAAGAACACGCCCAGGGTGGCGGCGTCGCTGCCGAAAGCGGCGGTGATGCGCGCAGCCAGGCCGTAGCCGGTGGAGGCGCCGATCACCAGCACGCGCTTGGGACCGTTGACGATCTTCGGCCGGGCGCTGATGTAGTCGATCTGCTGCTTGACCGCCGCATCGCAGCCGGTGGGATGGGTGGTGACGCAGATGAAGCCGCGGACGCGCGGTTTGATGACCATGGATACCTCGGTGTGGGACAGGTGCGGTCGCGCTGGCGCGCGTGCACGAAACGCTGGAATCGTAGTGTGCGGGGGGAATATGCACAACCGACGGGGGCGTATGCAGCGCATGGTTCCGAGGGAGCCGCCGGGCCGGGATGGGACACGCCGCAAGTACGTCCTTGTAGGCGGCGTCGCCGCATCCATGCGGCTCAGCGTCCCACCCCGCCCCGGCAGCTCCCTCTCCTGACAGATTCCTCGTGCCGCGTGGCGTGTGCGGGGAGGAAAAAAGCAAAGAAAAAGCCGCACTTTCGTGCGGCTTTTTCGGTCTTTCCGGCTGCCTTTTTTATGGGCGGCGGGCCAGGGCTTCTTCGTCCTTGGCCTTGGGCAGCAGGTCCTGCTTGGTCACCGCCAGCACGCCCATGGTCAGCAGTGGGCAAGCGATGAAGATCGAGGACAGGGTGCCGATCACCGCGCCGATCATCTGGCTCAGGGCCAGCCCTTCCAGCGAACCGCCACCGTAGATGTACAGCGCCAGCACCGACAGGAAGAACACCAGCGAGGTGATGATGGTGCGCGACAGGGTCTGGTTGATCGAACGGTTCATCACTTCCAGTGGCTCGACGCGCAGGCTGCGGAAGTTCTCGCGGACTCGGTCGAACACCACGATGGTGTCGTTGATGGAGAAGCCCATCACCGACAGCAGGCCGGCCAGCACGGTCAGGTCGAACTCGCGGCCGCTGAAGGAGAAGTAGCCGGCCACCACCAGCACGTCGAACAGGGTGGTGATGATGGCCACTACCGCGAACTTCCACTCGAAGCGGAAACCGATGTAGATCAGGAAGCCGACCAGCACGAACAGCGCGGCGTACAGGCCGTTCAGGGCCAGCTCCTTGCCGACCTGCGGACCGACAAACTCCGAAGACAGCACGGTCGCTGCATTGCCTTCCAGCGATACCGCCGAGCGCACCGCCTCGGCCGTGCGGTTGTTGGCATCGCCGACGCTCTCGCCTTCGGCCTGGGCCTGTGGCTGCAGGCGGATCAGCAGGTCGCTGCCGCTGCCGAAGCTCTGCACCTGGGCGCCACCATATCCGGCGGTCTCCAGGTGCCCGCGCACCGCGTCTACATCGGCCGGGCGGTCAAAGCGCACTTCCACCACGGTCCCGCCGGTGAAATCCAATGCGTAGTTGAAGCCCTTGCCGATGATGCTGCCCAGCGCGGCGATGAACACCAGCGCGGCGATGCCGATGGCGATCCATCGGGTGCGCATGAAGTCGAACTTGGTGTCGTTCGGGATCAGGTGGAGCGGAAACAATTTCATGGTATCGATCCTTTTCCCGTCAGATGGCCAGGGTCTTGAGCTTCTTGCGGCTGCCGTACAACAGCACCGCAAGGGCGCGGGAAACGGTGATGGCGGTGAACATCGAGGCGAGGATGCCGACGATCATGGTCACGGCGAAACCCTTCAACGGACCGGTACCGAACGCATACAGCGCCACGCCGGCCAGCATGCCGGTCAGGTTCGCGTCGAGGATGGTGCCCGATGCTTTTTCGTAACCGGCCACGATGGCGGCCTTGGCGGGCATGCCCGCACGCAGCTCTTCGCGGATACGCTCGTTGATCAGCACGTTCGCATCCACCGACAGGCCGATCGACAACGCCAGGCCGGCAAAGCCCGGCAGGGTCATGGTGGCACCGAACAGCGACATCACCGCGACCACGATCAGCAGGTTGAACAGCATCGCCACCGAGGTGATGACACCGAACATGCGGTAGTAGACGGTGAAGAACACCAGTGTGAACAGGAAGGCGAACCCCACCGCGGTGACACCGCGCTCCACGTTCTCCGCACCCAGGCTGGGGCCGACGATCTTTTCTTCCACGAAGTCCATCGGCGCGGCGAGCGAGCCGGATTTGAGCAGCTTGGCCAGGTCTTCGGACTCACGCTTCTCCAGGCCGGTGGTCTGGAAGTTCTTGCCGAACACGCCGTTGATGTTGGCCACCGAAATGACCTCTTCCTTGACCCGGAAGCTGCGCACTTCCTTGCCATCCACGGTTTCAACGCTGGGGATGCGCTCGGTGTAGACCACCGCCATCGGCTTGTTCACGTTGGCGCTGGTGAAGTCGAACATGCGCTGTCCGCCGACATTGTTCAGCGTCACGCTGACCGCCGCCGAACCGTTCTGGTCGGTAGTGGCCTGGGCTGCGACCATCTGGTCACCGGTGACGATCACGCGCTTGGCCAGCAACACCGGGCCGCGGTTGTCGCGCAGCTGGTAGACCTTGGCTTCGGGCGGAATGCGGCCGGTGGCGACGGCGTCCTGCGCGTTGCCTTCGATGACCGCGCGGTATTCCAGGGTGGCGGTGGCACCGATCATGCGCTTGGCTTCGGCGGTGTCCTGCACGCCAGGCAGCTGCACGACAACGCGGTCGGCACCCTGGCGCTGGATGATCGGCTCGGCCACGCCGAGCTGGTTGACGCGGTTGCGCAGCGTATTGACGTTCTGCTCGATGGCACCGTTGGCGATGGCGGCCAGTTCGGCGTCGGGCAGGCTGACGATCACCCGGTTGCCGGTGACTTCAAAGCCCAGCGTCGGCTGCGACTTGAACAGCGCATCACGGGCACGCAGTCCAGCGCCCTCGCCTGCGCTCGGGCTCAGGTTGGCGACGATGGTGTTGTCCGCGCGGCGCTCGACCGACTGGTACGGAATACGCGCATCCCGCAGGGTGGTACGCACGTCTTCGGTGTAGCTGTCCAGGCGCTTGTCCAGCGCGGCCTTCTGGTCCACCTGCAGCACGAAATGCACGCCGCCCTGCAGATCCAGGCCCAGCGTCATCGGCCGCGCGCCCAGGTTCGACAGCCAGTCCGGCACGGTGGAGGCCAGGTTCAGCGCCACCACGTAATCCTCGCCGACGCTCTGCTTGAGCACGTCGTTGGCGGCGGTCTGCGCCTGGATGTCGGACAGGCGGACGATCAGGCTGTCGCCTTCCACCTCGGCCGCCATCGGGGTGACACCGGCCTGCTTGAGGTCGGCCAGCACGCGGTCACGCAGCGCTGAATCCACCAGGCCGCCGCGGTTGGCGGTGATCTGGATGGCCGGATCCTTCTGGTAGATGTTGGGCAGCGCATACAACGTACTGATCGCAAGGACGATCAGGATGACGAAGTACTTCCAGCGTGGAAATTCGAGCATTGCGAGGTTCCCGCGCGGCGCCATCCCCGGCGCCGCGGTTGTGCTTCAGAAAAGGGAGTGGATCAGACAGCCGACTTCAGGGTACCGGCCGGCAGCACGTTGCCGACAGCGCCCTTCTGCACGCGGATGCGCACGTGGTCAGCCACTTCCAAGGTGACGAAGTTGTCGCCGATGTCGGTGACCACGCCGGCGATGCCACCGTTGGTCAGCACTTCGTCGCCGCGCTTGATCTTCTCCAGCATGGCCTTGTGTTCCTTCTGCCGCTTCATCTGCGGGCGGATCATCAGGAAGTACATGATGGCGATCAGGATGACCGGGAACAGCAGGGTGGTCATGGTGAAGCCCTGCGGTTGGCCGCCGGCAGCCTGGGCGTGGGCGGCGGGAATCAGGAAAGCAAGCAGGTTCATCGTGGAGTCCTTTGGTTGGGCGGCGCTCCGGTGCCACGAGTGGCCGGGCGCGACCGCAGATCGGTGTCAGCCGTGAAGTATGCCACGGGCCCAGGGATTCGTCCTTGGGCACTTCGGCAGGGGGCGGCCGCTCAAAGCGGCGGGACGGCAGCCCCCCGGGCTGCGTAGAAAGACCCACGGAAGGCCTCGAAGGTTCCCGCGGCGATGGCGGCGCGCATGTCGGCCATCAGCTTCTCGTAATAGAACAGGTTGTGGAGGGTACCCAGCATCGGCGCCAGCATTTCATTGCAGCGGTCCAGGTGGCGCAGGTAGGAGCGGGTATAACCGCCGCTGCAGGCGAAGCAGCCGCAGCCCGGTTCGATCGGGTCCATGTCGCGCTCGTAGCGGGCGTTGCGGATGCGGACGGTGCCGAAAGAGGTGAAATAGTGGCCGTTGCGCGCGTTGCGCGTGGGCATCACGCAGTCGAACATGTCCACGCCGCGGGCCACGCCTTCCACCAGGTCTTCCGGCCGGCCCACGCCCATCAGGTAGCGCGGGCGGTCTGCCGGCAGCACCGGATCCAGGTGGTCCAGCATGGCGTTGCGTTCATGCTCGGGTTCGCCCACGGCCAGCCCGCCGATGGCGTAGCCATCGAAACCGATCTGCTGCAGGGCCTCGGCAGAGCGGCTGCGCAGGTCGGTATGCACTCCGCCTTGGACGATGCCGAACAGCGCGGCATCGTTGCCCAGGCCATCGTGGGCCTCGCGCGAACGCTGGGCCCAGCGCAGGCTGAGCTCCATCGAGCGGCGCGCGACGTCTTCGGTGGCCGGGTACGGCGTGCATTCGTCGAAGATCATCACCACGTCCGAATCCAGCACCTTCTGGATCTTCATGCTTTCCTCCGGGCCGAGGAAAACCCGGGCGCCGTCGGTGGGCGAGGCGAAGGTCACGCCCTGTTCGGTGATCTTGCGGCGATGTGCCAGCGAGAACACCTGGAATCCGCCGGAGTCGGTCAGGATCGGGCCATCCCAGCGCGCGAAGCCGTGCAGGCCGCCGTGGTCGGCGATGACATCCAGGCCCGGGCGCAGGTACAGGTGGAAGGTATTGCCCAGGATGATTTCCGCGCCCAGGGCGCGCACCTGGTCGGGGAAGATGCCCTTGACCGAGCCATAGGTACCAACCGGCATGAACGCGGGGGTTTCCACGGTTCCGCGCGGGAAGGTCAGGCGGCCACGGCGGGCACGGCCATCAGTGGTCTGGAGCTGGAACTGCAGTCGGGACATGGTGCGGTTGTTCGGGACAGATAGCTTTGTATTGTCTCGCACTTTTCGGTTTACCGCGAAAGGCGTGGCGCCCTGGATGTCTGCGAGGGGCGCGGGCGGGGCAGGCTGCACGGGACACGCCGTGAACCCGTCCATGGGGGCTCCCGTTCGGCTCCTGCCTCACAGGGTCCCATGCAACCTGCCCCACCCACGCCTTCCGCATTCCGCGCCCGCCGCGGTGGCCGGCCGCAGGCCGGCCGCTTTTCATCCCCCACCCACCGCACGGGCGCTCCTTGCCGGCCGCGCGCATGAACGTGTCAGGAGCCAGCGGATGGGGGCAGGCAGGACGCTTGGAGCCCCGGATGGGCGGAAAGCAGCCCCCATGGATGGGTTCACGGCGTGTCCTGCCTGCCCCCATCCGCTGGCTCGGCCCGGATCAGGGAGTCGCGCAGACGAGCAGAAAACCGCTCAGCCCTGCGGGAACAACAACATCGCATCGCCGTAGCTGAAGAAGCGGTAGCGCTGCTCGATCGCATGCCGGTACGCTTCGAACACCCGCTCCTTGCCCGCGAACGCGGAAATCATCATCAACAGCGTGCTCTCCGGCAGATGGAAATTGGTCACCATCGCATCCACGCTGCGGATCCGGTAGCCGGGGGTGATGAAGATCTGGGTCTCCCCGGCGAACGGCAGCAGCTCGCCATCGCGCATCGCGCTTTCCAGCGCCCGCACCACCGTGGTCCCCACCCCGATCACCCGGCCACCGGCCTCGCGCGTGCGCCGCACCTGCTGCACCAGCTCGGCGCCGACGTTCAGCCATTCGCGGTGCATCACATGGTCTTTCAGATCGTCCGCGCGGACCGGCTGGAAGGTGCCTGCGCCCACATGCAGGGTGACATGGCCAAAGCCCACGCCCTTGGCCTGCAGCGCGGCCAGCAGCGCATCATCGAAATGCAGGCCGGCGGTCGGCGCGGCCACCGCACCGATCTCGCGGGCAAACACGGTCTGGTAGCGCTCGCGATCGTCCAGCCCGGGCTCGCGCTGGATATACGGCGGCAACGGCAGCCGCCCGGCATGCAGCAACCACTGCTCCAGCGCTTCGGGCACATGGAACTGCAGCACGTAGAACTCGCCATCGCGACCCAGCACTTCTACTTCGCCACCGGCGTCCAGGGCGATCCTGCTGCCCGGCTTGGGGGTCTTGCTGGCCCCCACCTGCGCCCTTGCCTGCTGCGCGCCCAGCAGGCGTTCGATCAGGATCTCCACCCGGCCGCCGGTCGCTTTCTGGCCGAACAGCCGCGCGGGGATCACCCGGGTATCGTTGAACACCAGCAGATCACCTTCGCGCAGCAGCGCGGACAGGTCGCGCACATGCGCATCCTGCAGTGCGCCTGGCGCCGGCGGCACCAGCAGCAGGCGGCTGGCCGAGCGCTCCGGCAGCGGCGCCTGGGCAATCAGTTCAGCGGGAAGGTCGTAATGGAAATCGGACTTCTTCAAGGGAACACGCAGCAACAGGTCGGCAATGGCGCGCATTGTACGACCGGCCACCGATGGACAACGTAGCTGGCGGCAAACGCCGGCGAAAATGCTGCCATGCAGCAGCGAACGGACGGGGTTATCGCGCAAAAAACCGCGTGCTAGCATCGAAACGGAAGTCCGAATGCACGAGCCATGACCCGACGCGCGCGCTTGCCGCGCGTTGTGCTTTTACGGGGCCGTGCGACCTATCGTTTCAGGAGATCTGCAATGAGCTTCATCGAACGCCTCGCCCCCCTCCGCGCCCAGCCCGGCACCCGCCTGACCACCGGCCTGGATGACGCCACGCTGGAGCGTCTTGCCGCCTCCCACCCCGCGCTGGTGGCAGCGGCGGATGCCGCCGCAGCCGAATTTTCCCGCCTCCAGGGTGAGCTGGGCGAGGTGCTGGCGCTGGATGAACAGGCCCAGATCGACGCCATGCAGGACGGCTTCATCAACTTCTATGCCGACGATGCGGTGACGCCGTATGTCGCCTTGACCGCACGCGGCCCGTGGGTGGTCACGCTCAAGGGCGCGGTGCTGTACGACGCCGGCGGCTACGGCATGCTCGGCTTCGGCCACACCCCCGATGCGGTGCTGGAGGCGATGTCGCAGCCGCAGGTGATGGCCAACATCATGACCCCGAGCCTGTCCCAGCAGCGCTTCGTCAAGGCGCTGCGTGCGGAGATCGGCCATCGCCGTGGCGGTTGTCCGTTCACCCGTTTCATGTGCCTCAATTCCGGTTCGGAAGCGGTCGGCCTGGCCGCGCGCATCGCCGATGTGAACAGCAAACTGCAGACCGATCCGGGCGCCCCGCATGCCGGTGCCGCGGTCAAGCGGGTGGTGATCAAGGGCAGCTTCCACGGCCGCACCGACCGCCCTGCCCTGTACTCCGATTCCAGCCGGCGCACCTACCAGCAGCACCTGGCCAGCTATCGCAACGAAGACTCGGTGATCGCCATCGCCCCGTATGACGAAGCCGCCCTGCGCGCGGTGTTCGACGAGGCAGCGCGCAGCAACTGGTTCATCGAAGCGGTGTTCCTGGAGCCGGTGATGGGCGAAGGCGATCCAGGCCGCTCGGTACCGCCGGCGTTCTATGCGCTGGCCCGCGAACTGACCCGCGCCCACGGCAGCCTGCTGCTGATCGACTCCATCCAGGCCGGCCTGCGCGCCCACGGTGTGCTGTCGGTGGTGGATTACCCCGGCTTCGAAGGCCTGGATGCGCCGGACATGGAAACGTACTCAAAGGCGCTGAATGCCGCCCAGTACCCGCTGTCAGTGCTGGCAGTGAACGAACGCACCGCGCAGCTGTATCGCAAGGGCATCTACGGCAACACCATGACCAGCAATCCGCGTGCGCTGGACGTTGCCTGCGCCACGCTGGCCCAGCTCACCCCGGAAGTGCGCGGCAACATCGCCGAGCGTGGCCGAGAGGCACTGCGCCGACTGGAAAAGCTCAAGGACGAACTGGGCGGACTGATCACCAAGGTGCAGGGCACCGGCCTGCTGTTCTCCTGCGAACTGGCTCCGCAGTTCAAGTGCTACGGCGCCGGTTCCACCGAAGAATGGCTGCGCCGCCAGGGCGTCAATGTGATCCACGGCGGTGAGCGCTCGCTGCGCTTCACCCCGCACTTCGGCATGGACAGCAGCGAGCTGGAACTGCTGGTCGGCATGGTCGGCCGTGCCCTGCGCGAAGGCCCGCGCCGCGAGCAGGCCCAGGCCGCCTGAACCCCGCCTCCGCTGGCACCGGGCAGCATCCGGTACCAGCAGGTAAAATGCGCACGAACCCCCAACCCGCACCCCGCCCCCGGCGGGGCGCTTTCGTTTCAAGGAATCCCGATGAAGTCCCTCTGTGTTTACTGCGGCTCCAACGCAGGCAGCAAGCCGATCTATACCGAACGCGCGATCGCGCTGGGTGACCGCATCGCCCGTGACGGCCTGCGCCTGGTCTACGGCGGCGGCAACGTCGGCCTGATGGGCACGGTGGCCAATGCCGCGCTGGAAGCAGGCGGCGAAGTCACCGGCGTCATCCCGCAGCAGCTGGCGGACTGGGAAGTCGCGCACCGCGGCCTGACCACGCTGGAAGTGGTCGGTTCCATGCACGAACGCAAGTCGCGCATGTTCGAGCTCTCCGACGCTTTCGTCGCACTGCCCGGTGGCTTCGGCACCATGGAAGAAATCTTCGAGATGCTGACCTGGCGCCAGCTCGGCATCGGCAACAAGCCGTGCGCCTTCCTGGACGTGGACGGTTTCTACGCCCCGCTGATCGGGATGATCGACCGCATGGTCGAAGAGCGCTTCCTGCATCCAGCCCAGCGCGCCGACCTCTGGTACGGTTCGGACATCGGGGCGATGCTGGACTGGATGCGCAGCTACGAGCCCGCGCAGGCCTCCAAGTGGATCGACGAGAAGCGCCGCAACGCCCTGGTCTAACGCGGTGCCGGGCGGCCCAGCAGGTAGCCCTGGCCGTAGTCGCAGCCCAGGTCCAGCAGGATCTGGCGCTGGCTTTCGGTTTCTATGCCCTCGGCGATGGTGTTGATGCCGAGCGTGCGCGCCAGTGACACCACGCCTTCCACCAGCGCCAGCGTGCTCTGCGCTTCCGGGCCGTTGAGTCCGGCGATGAAGCTCTGATCGATCTTCAACGTGGAAATCGGGAATCGGTGCAGGTAGGACAGCGCCGAGAAGCCCGTGCCGAAATCATCCAGCTGCACCAGGATGCCGCGTTCGCGCAGCGCCTGCAGCACGCGCAGGGTGCGTGGACCCTCATCGAGCAGGGCCACTTCGGTGATCTCCAGGCGCAGCCGGTGCGGGTCGGCGTCGAAGGCTTCGATCAAACCGAACAACCGATTGCTGAACTCGGCCGAGCGGAAATGCCGCGGTGATACGTTGACCGATACATAGCCGGTGCCGCCGCGCGACAGGCCGGCGATTACCTGCTCGTAGATCAGCCAGTCCACCTGCTCGATCAGGCCACTGCCCTCGCCGAGGTCCAGGAACGCGCCCGGCAACAGCATCCCGCGGGTCTCGTGCTGCCAGCGCAACAGCGCCTCATGGCCTACCACCACGCCATCGGTGAGCCGCACGATGGGCTGGTAGTACGGCAGGAAGTCCTGGTTGATGATCGCCCGGCGCAGGTCCGATTCCAGGTCCAGGCTGCGCATCGCCTGCTCGCGCATGTCCTCGTCGAAGATCGCGCAGCGGTCGTGGCCCTGCGCCTTGGCGCGGTACATCGCCGCATCGGCATCCCGCAGCAGCTCTTCGCCGCGCTGGTAACGCGTATTCCACAGCGCGATGCCCAGGCTGCCCGAAGGGAACAGCTCGCGCCCGGCCACCCACATCGACTCCTGCAGCGCCAGCAGCATGCGCTGGGAGAACTCCAACGCCTGCGCCAAGCCGTGCGGGCACTGCAGCAGGATGGCGAACTCATCCCCGCCCAGCCGTGCCACCACGTTGTCCGGACCCAGCATCGAGACGATGCGCTTGGCCACCTCGACCAGCATCTGGTCACCGGCGGCATGGCCGATGCTGTCGTTGACCAGCTTGAAGCGGTCCAGGTCCAGGAACAGCACCGCGAACTCCCCGCCCTCGCCCTTGCGTGCGCGCAGCAGCGCATCTTCCAGGCGATCCAGCAGGTGGATGCGGTTGGGCAGGCCGGTCAGGCCATCGTGCATGGCCTGGTGGGTCAACCGCTGCTCGGCGCGCAGCCGTTCGGCGATCTGCCCCAGCAGCTTCTCATTCACTTCGCCCAGTTCGCGGGTGCGTTCCTCCACGCGTTGTTCCAGTCCGGCATGGGCCAGCCGCAGCCGCTCCTGGTCGCGCTGCCGCGCCAGTCCTGCGCCGATGTTCTGCGCCACGAAGGTCAACAGGCGCTGGTCGTGCGCGGTGAAGGCCACGTCCGGGCTGTAGCTCTGCACCACGATCACCCCGACCACTTCGTCATCGCGCAGCAGGGGCACGCCAAGCCAGCACTGCGAGCGCACGCCCGACTCGCGCACCTTGCCGGCCTCGATCATCGCGTCGATGTCCGCGCGTGCGGCCAGCAGCGGTCGCCGCTCGCGCACTACGTGTTCGGTCAGCCCCTGGCTGAAGGCGCGCGGCGCGCGCGTGACCGTGTATTCGTCGACCGAGTAGACGAATTCCAGCCCATCGCCCGCCTCGTTGACCAGGGCGATGTAGAAGTTGCGCGCATCCAGCAGGGTGCCGACGATGCCATGGACCTGCGCATGGAACTGCGACAGGCTTTCGGCCTGCATCGCCAGTTCGGCGATGCCATACAGCGCGGCCTGCAGCTTTTCGGCACGGCGACGTTCGAAGACCTCATCCTGCAGGCTGCGGTTGGCGCGCTGCAGCTCCAGCGTGCGTCGTTCCACCTGCCGCTCCAGCTGCACCTGCGCCTGGCGCCGGTCCATCGCCGTGCGCACGTGCTGGGCGACGAAGCCGAGCAGCGCGCGGTCCGCCTCGCCATAGCGGTCATGCTGGTCGTAGCTCTGCACCACGATCGCCCCGCACACGCGGCCTTCGCGCAGCATCGGCACGCCCAGCCAATCCAGGCTTTCCGGCCCACGCCAGTGCTGCCCGTCCTGGCCCACGCTGGCCAGCAACTGGCGCGAGGGGCCACTGAGCGGGTGCCCATGCTGCAACAGTGCGAAGGTCAGGCTCCCGGGCAGCTCGCTTTCGGCATAAGCACGCGAAGGATCGGCGATGAAATCATCGATCTGGTCGGCGAAGTACAGGAAGCGGATGGTCTGCCGGATATCGTCATATTCGACGATGAAACAGTTGTGCGCGTACATCAGCGTGTTGAGGACGCGATGGACATGCCGCAGCATCTCGGCCATTTCCAGCTCGGCCCCGGACAGATCGGCGATCTCATACAGCGCCTGCTGCAGCCGCTTGGCATCTTCAAGGGCGTGGATCTGGCCGGCCTGGCGGGCCTGCTGCAGCCCCAGTTGAAGCGCTTCGCGGGCGACCGACCACCAGCCCGCGGGCACCGCTGCGCCTTCGACACGCAGCCCGATGCGCGCACCGTCGTGCTGCCATTGCTCGTGCTGCGCCTGCTGCGGCCCGGCCGCGCGCAATGACGGCATCGCCTGCGGCCGATGGCATTGGCTCCCCTGCCCCAGCAGCGGATCGTCCCAGTCCACCCACAGACAGGCGTGGCCCGGCAACAGGCCACACAGGGCCTCCAGCAAGCCGCTGGTCACCACCGCATTGCCCGGTGTTTCCATCGTGGGTGCAACGATCTGACTGGACAACATGACGACCCCATGGCGCGGGAACTCCCGACACCTCCCCTGTGCGCGGAGCATAGCGCTTTCCGCGACCTGAATTTGTCGCGCCGCAACCCCGTTCCGCCCCTGCGCGCGTTGACGCTCCGGACATGCCCATTCCTGCTCCCCCGGCCACCTCCCTGCGCCCCCTGATGAGCGGCTATGCGCCGCCGCGGACAGGCCTTACCCTGTCCCCCGTGGATACCGCCGCCCTGCCAACCGATGAAGCCTTGATGCTGGCCTGGGCCGGCGGCGACCTGCCCGCCTTCCAGGCGCTGTACGAGCGCCACCGCAGGCGCCTGCACGGGTTCCTGCTGCGCCAACTGCGCGACCCCGGCCTGGCCGAGGAAATGTTCCAGGACGTGTGGCAGCGGGTGATCGCCGCCCGCGCCGGCTGGCAACCGGACGCCGCCTTCAGCACCTGGCTGTTCCGCATCGCGCATAACCGCCTGAACGATCATTGGCGCGCGGCGCGCCACCGGCCACCCGCACCGGCTGACGCCGAAGCACGGGTGGAAGCGGTGGTCGACGGCCACACCCCGGAAACCGAACTGAGCGGCTTCGAACAACGGCGCCGGGTGCAGCAGGCGATGGATGCGCTGCCGGCGGAGCAACGCGAGGTGCTGCTGCTTCGGCTGGAGCAGGAACTCAGCCTGGAGGAGATCGCCGAGGTCACCGGCGTCGGCCGGGAAACGGTGAAGTCGCGCCTGCGCTATGCGATGGACAAACTGCGTGCAGGATTGGCCCCATGAACAGCCGCGATCCCCTCACCCCTGAAGAGCGCGAACTGGCCCGGCTGCTGGGTGGCCGGCTGGACAAGGCACCGCCGCCCGCCGTGGATGCCGCCGTGCTTGCCGCCGCGCGGGCATCGGTGCAGTCCGCGCCCGCCGGGCAGGATGCCGAGCCCGTGGGCGCGGACGACGCACCGGCGCAGGCCCAGCGTCGGCAGCATCGTCGTGCGCGTTGGCCGACGGTGGCGGGCATCGCCGCGTCGGTGGTTTTCGCCGTCGGCCTGGCCTGGCAGATGCAGCCGCAGCGGGAGCCGCCGCCGGCCCCATCGCTGCAGGAGCTGGCCACGCCCGCTCCCCACCCGGAAGCTGATCCACCTGCGCCACGACCCATCGCAGACACAGCACCTGCAACGCCTGGCAGTGCCGCCACGCAGCGCGCGCAACCGAAGCCAGCGCCGAGGCCGCCCGTGCAGGCGCAGGCACCGGAGGCGCCGGCGCAGGCAACCGCGCCCACCCAAGTGGACGCTGCGCCCGTGCCGCAGGCGTTCCGCGCACGCGCAGCGGAATCGGCGCGCATGGCCCCATCGCGGCCGGCGCCGCCAGCCGCACCTGCAGCGGCGGTGATGGCCGCACCGGCGCCTGCCGCGGAGGCGTTCGCCAAGCCCGCACGCACGCCGCAGGAAACTGCCGCGCAGGACACCGCCGAGGCAGCTGCTGCGACGGCATCGGCACCACTGAGTGCAGCGGCGGTGCAGCAGGAAGTGGAGGCCGATGCACGGCTCACGCGGCGGCAGTGGCTGCAGAAGATCCGCCATCGTCGCGACGCCGGTGATGTGGATATGGCGCGGGCCAGTCTGGAGCGCTATCTGGCCCAGTATCCGGAAACCCGGCTGCCGCGCGACCTGCAGCCGCTGCTCGCCGATTGACTCCGTACCCTGGTCGGCACGTGCGTGGCGTGCGCACGGTAAGATCACAGGGATGCTCGATACCCTCGCCGCTGCCGTCGACCACTGCCTGGAGATCAAGCACAGTCGTTTCCTGGCCCACGCCGCGCCGATCCGTGATGCCGGCCACGCCCTGGAGTTCCTGGGGCAGGTTGCCGTGGCCGATGCCACGCACAACTGCTGGGCCTACCGGCATGGCAATGAGTACCGTTCCAGCGATGACGGCGAGCCATCAGGCACCGCCGGCCGCCCGATCCTGGCGGCCATCGACGGCCAGGGTTTCGACCGGGTCATGGTGGTGGTCACCCGCTGGTATGGCGGCATCAAGCTGGGCGCCGGCGGGCTGGTGCGCGCCTACGGCGGTACCGCCGCCGAGTGCCTGCGGACCGCGCCGCGTGAGCCCCTGGTGGCGCTGGCACACCTGCAGATCCACGCGCCGTTCGAGGACCTGGGCGCACTGCACGCCGCCCTCGCCGCTCACCTGGCAGTCAAGCAGGAAGAGACCTTCACCGCCGATGGCGCCAGCATGCGGGTCGAACTGCCAGCCGACCAGTGCGATGCATTGAAAACCCGCCTGCGCGACGCCACCCGTAACCGGGTACGCCTGCATTCTCCCTCCGAGTCCCCCCCTCATGACTGACACCGACGCGTCCCGCCCCGCCCTCAAGCGCCTTGGCAGCCTGGGTACGCTGTGGCCTTTCGTGCGCCGCCACGTGGGGTTGTTCAGTGCCTGGCTGGTGGCGTTGGCGGTGTCCTCGGCGGCCACGCTCAGCCTGCCACCGGCGGTCAAGCAGATGATCGACCATGGCTTCACCGGAGGCGGCCAGATCAACCGCGCTTTCGCCTTGCTTATGGTGGTGGCGGTGGTGATGGCGCTGGCGACCGCCGCGCGTTTCTTTTTCGTCTCGCTGCTCGGCGAAAAGGTCGTCGCCGACCTGCGCGCGCAGCTGTACGGCCACCTGATCACGCTCGGCGCCGGCTTCCATGACCGCAATCGCAGTGGTGAACTGGTCTCGCGCCTGACCGCCGACAGCGAACTGCTGCGCAGCGTGATCGGCTCCACCATGTCGGTGGCCCTGCGCAGCAGCGTCACCGTGGTCGGCAGCCTGGTGATGCTGTTCGTGACCAGCCCGCGGCTGGCCGCCTGGGCACTGCTCGGGATTCCGCTGGCGGTACTGCCGATCGTGCTGGGTGCGCGCCGCCTGCGCGGGATTTCGCGCGACAGCCAGGACCGCATCGCCGACGCCAACAGCCTGGCCGCTGAAACCCTGGGTGCAGTCCGCACCGTACAGTCACACGCACGCGAGCCCTACGAACGCGGCCGCTTCGACCATGCGCTGAAAGACGCGATCCGTGCTGCCCGGCGACGCATCCGCGCGCAGTCGCTGGTCACCGCCAGTGCCATCCTGCTGGTGTTCGGCGCCATCGTCGGCGTGCTCTGGCTGGGCGCGCACGACGTGATCGCCGGTCGACTGTCTGCCGGTACGCTCGGCCAGTTCGTGCTGTACGCGCTGATCGGTGGCGGCTCGGTGGGGGCGCTGGCCGAAGTGTGGAACGAACTGCAGCGCGCGTCCGGCGGCATGGGGCGCATCAGTGAACTGCTGCAGGAAGACATTGAGATCCGCGCGCCGGCCTCGCCGGCGGTGTTGCCGGTTCCAATGCGCGGCGAGATCCGTTTCGACGACGTGGTGTTCCACTACCCGCAGCGCCCTGACACTGCCGCGCTGGAGCATTTCAGCCTGCACGTGCGGCACGGCGAAACGGTCGCGCTGGTGGGCCCTTCCGGTGCCGGCAAGAGCACCGTGCTGCAGCTGCTGCTGCGTTTCCACGATCCGCGCTCCGGTGCGTTGAGCGTGGACGGCATCGACCTGCGCGCGATGGATCCAGCGGCGCTGCGCGCGCAGCTGGCGCTGGTGCCGCAGCAGCCCACCCTGTTCGCCGCCAGCGCGCGCGACAACATCCGCTATGGACGGCTGGACGCCAGCGATGCCGAGGTGGAAGCCGCTGCCCGCGCCGCCGAAGCCGACGAGTTCCTGCGTGCGCTGCCGGAAGGGTATGACAGCGAGCTGGGCGAGCGTGGCGCACGCCTGTCCGGTGGCCAGCAGCAGCGCATCGCCATCGCCCGCGCCCTGTTGAAGGATGCCCCTATCCTGTTGCTGGACGAAGCGACCAGCGCGCTGGACGCGCAGAGCGAACGGGCCGTGCAGCAGGCGCTCGAACGCCTGATGGCAGGCCGCACCACGCTGGTGATCGCGCATCGCCTGGCGACCATCCTCAAGGCCGACCGCATCGTGGTGATGGACCACGGCCGGATCATCGCCCAGGGCACCCACGAACAGCTGCTGGCCGAAGGCGGCCTGTACGCGGAACTGGCTCGCCTGCAGTTCATCGACTGACCACGCGCGGATAACAAGCAGCGGCGCACGCTTGCCCCGCAGACCCGTGGAGTGAAGGAGGTAGACGATGTCGTTCCGTCAGTTTCCCGCGACCGATTCCAATGGCGAAAGCCGCATCATCATCGAGTTCAAGCCGGAAGATGCATCCGCGAAGGACCAGCGCGCCGAGCCACGTTACGAACTGGAGGATGGGCGTGTGCTGGTGCGCAGCGGGCGCGAGTTCGTGACGCCCAGCGGCGATGTCCGGTTGAGCATCTGAGCGGTCGAACGGGTGCGCCCCCCTCGCGGCGGGCTGTTATCGAGCTACCGGTTTGGGCCGGGCGGTGGGGCTGAGCGGGGGACGGCAAAAACTGCGTCCATGCGGGCCTCGTTTCGCGCCATCCATGGCGCTCAACGCCCCCGCCCAGCCCCACCGCCCGGCCCTTCGACAGGTTCCGGTGGCCGCTCGCCGCGCAATGAAAAAAGAAAAGCGGTAGCGCCGACCCATGGTCGGCGAGCGCAGCGGGCCGTTGGCGGGAACATTCCGCCGACCATGGGTCGGCCCTACCAATGCCCGCCTGTCAGAAAACCTCGACACCTGGTGGCGTAATTTTCGCCACCCATCTTGACAGCGTTTGGCCGCAAGGGCTGCGGCCTGTTATCCACATGTTTGTGCGACAACCATCCACACCGCCTGTGGATGAAACCGTCAGCGTGCCAGTACCCGGCCGATCCCGCTGTCGTCCACTTCGGCCGCCGCCGCGGCGATCGCCATATCGCTGCTGCCGGGCACGAAACCGATTCGGAAATGGACTTCGCCACCGGGCGTGCGCGAAGAATGGATCGAGGCCAGGCTGACCTGGTGCTGCTCGAACACGTGCAGCAACGCGCGCAGCGATCCGGCACGATCTTCGGGCAGGTGTACCGACAACGACTGGCGTTCGGTCAGGTCGGCCAGCAGGTAACCCACGCGCTCAAAGGTGTAGTTGCCATCGGCAAGCACCTGTTCGCCGAACGCATCACGATTGGCCTGCAACATCTGCTGGCGAAACCCCGCGCGTGCCGCGTCGTCGCCCTGCTGCACCTGCACCTGCAACTGCTGCAGCTGGCCGATCAAGCGCTCCAGCATCGGTGCCACGTGCGGATTGCCGAACTGGATATCCTCGTAGATCGCCGGGTTCAACGACAGTATCCGCGAGATGATCGCCGTATCCAGCTCGAAGGACGCGGAGCGATACGGCAGCAGCGCGGAAAGATCGCCAAGTTCGGCCGCATAGCCGCGCAGCACGCCGGCCTGCGCCAGGTGCCCCGCATGCACCATCGCCTGCACCAGCGCCATCACCTTGTCGTGGTGGGCCGGGGTGGCACGCACGCACTCGGCCTGCAGGGCCGCGCACAGTTCATTGAGCCACGGCTGCCAGCGCCGCACGCGGGCTTCGCAGACCACCATCACCCTGCCCTTCAACGTCGGCGATTTGGGCGGCGCGGTCATTGGATGCAGGCCCACGACGTCCGCCTGCGAGGCCAGCATCGCCTGCACCGGGGCCTCTTTCACCGAGGTGACGTCCAGCCACAATCGACCCGCTTCGCGACCCGCCGATGCCTGCACGTACTCGGCAATCAGCGCGGGCGTATGCCGGATCGGCGCCGAGAACAACAGCACGTCGGCCTGTTCCAGCAACTGCCCTGGCGTGTGCGAGGCGGCGTCGGCAGGATCATGGCCGATCACCTGCAGCTGCATGTGTTCTTCGAAGAACCGGGTCAGCCAGCGGCCGTAGGCGCCCGCGCTGCCGACGATGCCGATCACCTGTGGCGACGCGCTCATTCCAGCTGCTCCACGGCGAACCGGTGCGGCTGCGCCAGCGCTGCGGGTGCGGCGGCATGCACGTCGAACTCTTCGTGGCCGTTGGCCAGCGTCGCTTCCAGTGCCGCATGCGTGCCCGACACGGCGCGGCTTATCGCCTGCTGCATGTCCTCGCCGCGCAGCAGGAACGCCACGATCAGGGCCATCAGCACATCGCCGGTGCCGGCCACGTCCACCGGCAACAGCGGCGAGGTCCAGCGCCAGATTCCGGACGCGCTCACCGCCAGCGTCACCAGTTCGCCCCCGTCCCCGGAAACGCTGTGCGCCAACACCCACGTCGGCCCCCGGCCCAGCAGCACGCGGGCGGCGGCAATGGCGTCGTCCTGCGCCAGCGCGGGCATGCCGGTCAGGCGGCCCAGTTCGAACGCATTGGGCGTGACCAGCCAGGCGTGCGGCAGCAGGCGCTCGGCAAACACTTTTTCCAGGCCGGGTTCGACGTAGGGACCGGTGTGGGTATCGCCGATCACCGGATCCAGGCAGTAACGCAGTTGCGGGCACGCCAGCAGGGTCTGATCGAGCCAATCCGCGAACGCCGCGCCGTTGTCGACGCTGCCGAAATAGCCGGACACCAGCATCCGCGCCCGCTGCGGCAGGCCGCGCTCGCTGGCACCGCGCAGCAGATCGGCAAACCAGTCCGCCGGCAGCACGCGCCCGCGGGTGGTGTCATAGAACGGGGCGTTGCTCAGCAGCGTGGTCGGCACTTCTGCCACGCGCAGGCCCAGTGCGCGCAGCGGAGGTGCTGCGGCGCTGTTGCCGGCGTGGCCGTAGACAAGCTGGGACTGGACCGAAATGACATCGACCGGCGACGGGCCGTCCGGGCGCTGGCGACGGCCGTGGACCAGGTGGTTTTCGAGGGATTCGCTCATCCCTTCATTTTACGCCCGTGACGACCAGCGGTCGTCACCCACCAGAGCAACTACCAAGCGTCAGGACGTCATCCGGTCCCAGAAACCCTTGACGCCATCGATGAACGTCGCCGACTTCGGCGAGTGCTTGCGGGCGTCTTCGCCGACAAAAGTGGCTTCGAACTGTTCCATCAGCTTGCGCTGGTCCGGCGTCAGGTTGACCGGGGTTTCCACCACCACGCGGCAGTAAAGGTCGCCTTCGCTGCGGCTGCGCACCGAACGCACGCCCTTGCCGCGCAGGCGGAACAGCTTGCCGGTCTGGGTTTCAGCCGGAATGCGGATTTCCGCCTCACCGCCCAGCGTGGCCACGCGGATGGTGTCGCCCAGCGAGGCCTGCGAAATACGGATCGGCACTTCGCAGTGCAGGTCATCGCCATCGCGCTGGAAGATGGCGTGCTCGCGCACCCGCACTTCCACGTACAGATCGCCGGGCTGGGTGCCGGCTGGACCGGCTTCGCCTTCACCGGCCAGGCGGATGCGGTCGCCGGTATCCACGCCTGCAGGCACCTTGACCGAGAGCACCTTGTCTTCTTCGACGCGGCCATTGCCGTGGCAGGTCTTGCACGGCTGGGCGATGGTCTGCCCGCGCCCGTTGCAGTGGTGGCACGCCTGCTGCATCGCGAAGATGCCACGCTGGATGCGCACCTGGCCGCGGCCGTGGCAGACGCTGCAGGTTTCCACCTTGCCGTCTTCCGAACCGCTGCCATCGCAGTCGCCGCACTCGGCCAGGGTCGGGATCTCGATGCGGCGCTCGATGCCCCGCACCGCTTCTTCCAGGTCCAGCTCCATCACGTAACCGATGTCGGCCCCGCGACGTGCCTGGCGTGGACCACCGGCGCCACCTCCGAAAATATTTCCGAAGATGTCGCCGAAAATGTCATTCATGTCCGGACCACCCGGACCACCGCCGCCACCGCCCATGCCGTGTTCGAACGCAGCATGCCCGTGGGCGTCGTACATCCGGCGCTTGTTGCCGTCGGACAGGGTTTCGTAGGCTTCCTTGCACTCCTTGAACGCCGCTTCGGCGGCCGCATCACCCGGGTTGCGATCGGGATGGTGCTTCATCGCACAGCGGCGGTAGGCCTTCTTCAGCTCTTCATCAGTGGCAGTGCGGGCAACGCCCAGGACTTCGTAATAATCGCGCTTGCTCATGGAGTGGATCGCTTTCCGGTACGTCGGGATTCGTCAAAGCAGAAAAGCGGACAAGGTCCGCTCCTGCGTCGGGCGCCCCGACTCGCCTTGCGGCGGCCAGGACCCTGATGCGACGACGGGACGCTGCGCAAGGCAACGTCCCGCGTCGGTCTGGATCAGGACTTCTTGTCGTCCTTTACTTCGGTGAACTCGGCATCGACGACGTCGTCGTGCTTGGCACCGGCGCCGGCGTCGGCCCCCGGGGCGCCGCCCTGATCACCGGCCGAAGCGGCGGCGAACAGCGCCTGACCGGCTTCTTCCAGTGCCTTCGAGCGCGACTCGATCTGCGCCTTGTCGTCACCCTTCATCGCCGTTTCCAGGTCGGCCAGCGCTGCCTCGACCTTGCCGATCACATCGCCACCGACCTTGCTGCCGTGTTCGGTGATCGCCGAACGGGTGCCGTGGATCAGCGCATCGGCTTGGTTGCGGGCCTGCACCAGTTCCTGGAACTTCTTGTCTTCTTCGCGGTTGGCTTCGGCATCGGCCACCATACGCGCGATCTCGTCCTCGGACAGGCCCGAACCGGCCTTGATCTCGACCTTCTGTTCCTTGTTGGTCTTCTTGTCCTTGGCCGACACGTGCAGGATGCCGTTGGCGTCGATGTCGAAGGACACTTCCACCTGCGGCAGGCCGCGCGGTGCCGGCTCGATGCCGGAAAGGTCGAACTTGGCCAGCGACTTGTTGAAGCGGGCCTGCTCGCGCTCACCCTGCAACACGTGCACCGTCACCGCCGACTGGTTGTCCTCGGCGGTGGAGAACACCTGCGAGGCCTTGGTCGGGATGGTGGTGTTCTTTTCGATGATCTTGGTGAACACACCGCCCATGGTTTCGATACCCAGCGACAGCGGGGTCACGTCCAGCAGCAGCACGTCCTTGACGTCGCCGCCGAGCACGCCGCCCTGGATCGCCGCACCCAGTGCCACGGCTTCGTCCGGGTTGACGTCCTTGCGCGGTTCCTTGCCGAAGAACTCGGTCACCGCCTGCTGCACCTTCGGCATGCGGGTCTGGCCACCGACCAGGATGACCTCGCTGATGTCGCTCGAACGCAGGCCGGCGTCATTCAACGCAACGCGGCACGGCTCGATCGACTTGCGGATCAGCTCGTCCACCAGCGACTCCAGCTTGGCGCGGGTCAGCTTGATGTTCAGATGCTTCGGGCCGGACGCATCGGCGGTCACATACGGCAGGTTGACTTCGGTCTGCTGGGCGCTGGACAGCTCGATCTTGGCGCGCTCGGCAGCGTCCTTCAGGCGCTGCAGGGCCAGCGGATCCTTGCGCAGGTCGATGCCCTGATCCTTGTTGAACTCTTCGACCAGGTATTCGATGACGCGGTTGTCGAAATCTTCGCCGCCCAGGAAGGTGTCACCGTTGGTGGCCAGCACTTCGAACTGCTTCTCACCGTCGACGTTGGCGATCTCGATCACCGACACGTCGAAGGTGCCGCCGCCCAGATCGTAGACCACGATCTTGCGGTCCTTGTTGTCACCCTTGTCCAGGCCATAGGCCAGCGCGGCCGCGGTCGGCTCGTTGATGATGCGCTTGACGTCCAGGCCGGCGATGCGACCTGCGTCCTTGGTGGCCTGGCGCTGGCTGTCGTTGAAGTACGCCGGCACGGTGATGACCGCTTCGGTGACCTTCTCACCGAGATAATCCTCGGCGGTCTTCTTCATCTTCTCCAGCACCTTGGCGGAGATTTCCTGCGGCGCCATCTTGCGCGCATCGCTGGTGGACACCCAGGCATCGCCATTGTCGTGGGCCAGGATGCCGTACGGCACGTGGGCGATGTCCTTCTGCACTTCGGCGTCGGTGAACTTGCGGCCGATCAGGCGCTTCACCGCGTAGAAAGTGTTCTTCGGATTGGTGACCGCCTGGCGCTTGGCCGAGGCACCCACCAGGACTTCGCCGTCCTTGGTGTAGGCCACGATCGACGGGGTGGTGCGATCGCCTTCCGAGTTTTCGATGACGCGGGCCTTGCCGCCGTCCATGATCGCCACGCACGAGTTGGTGGTGCCGAGGTCGATACCAATGATCTTGCCCATGGGGGACTCCTGAAGATTATTCGGTTAATCCGGCCGCAGCCGGTGTATGAATGGGATGTGGGGGAGGCTCGTGGAACATTCAAGCCATCCCGGGACGCTGTATTCCACGATTCAGGATCCAGGCAGCGCCGGGCCATGCCCGGCGGCACCGGCTTTCCCGACCCGCGGTCAGTCGCGCGCGACCACCACCAGCGCCGGGCGCAGCAGGCGGTCGTTGAGCAGGTAACCCTTCTGGAACACCTGCACCACGCTGCCCGGGGCGGCGCCGTTGGCGTCGACCTGGCTGATCGCCTGGTGGTGTTCCGGGTTGAAGGGCTGTCCAGTCGGGTCCAGCAGCGCCAGTCCGTTGTCCGCGGCCACCTTCAGCAGCTGCCTGTAGGTCATTTCAAGGCCGTCGCGCAGCGGGCTGGCGTCCTCGCCTGCGGCCTTCAGGCCGGCGTCCAGGCTGTCGAACACCGGCAACAGCTCGCCGAGCAGCTTTTCGTTGGCGAAACGGCGGGCCTGTTCCACGTCACGGGTCATGCGCTTGCGCTGGTTGTCCAGGTCGGCGCGCTCACGCAGCGCATCGGCCTTGACCTGCTCCAGCTCACCGCGCAGCTGCTCCAGCTGGTCGTGGTGGGCCGTGGCGGCCTCGTCGGCGGCCGGGTTGGATTCGATATCGTGATGATCTTGGTTCATGTGCGTTTCCCTGGCGGTGACTCCCCGCCTCCATCCCACCTAGTGTGGGCGGGAAACTGCGTTTCAAGCGCCGCGGGTCATCGCGTTGCCCGATCCCGGCGAAAAGGCCGCCCCGAGCACCTCGGCGGTAGCCTGTACCAGCGGGATCATCCGGTCGTAGGCCATCCGCTTCGGCCCGATCACCCCCAGCACGCCCAGTACTTGCCCATCGGCGGTATACGGCGCTGTGACCAGCGAGACGCCCTCCAAAGGCACCACCCCGGTTTCTTCGCCGATGAAGATGCGCACGCCCGGCGCCTGGATGGTGCGCTCCAGCAGCTGCAGGATCTCGCGCTTGCTCGAAAACAGCTCGAACAGCTCGCGCAGCCGTTCCAGGTCGGACAGGTCCTGCACGCCCATCAGGCGGGTCTGGCCGGCCACCAGCATGTCGTTGGCCGGCGGCTGCAGGGCCTGCTCGGCCAACTCGATGCTGTGCGCCAGCAGTTGTTCCATCTCGCTGCGGGTATCGCGCAGCTCGTGCAGCAGGCGGCGGCGGATCTGCGCCACCGGCAGGCCGGCGAAATGACTGTTCAGGTAGTTGGCGACCTGCTCCAGCTCGCCCGGCTCCCAGGGCCTGCGGGCCTCGATCACCCGGTTCTGCACTTCACTGTCGGCGAACACCACGATCGCCAGCACGCGATGGGCGTCCAGCGCCACGAAATCGATCTGGCGGAAGGCGAACTGCTCGCGCGTGGGCGCACTGACCACGCCGACGAAATGGCTCATCGCCGACAGCAGCTCGGAGGCACTGCCGAGCAGCGCCTGGGTGCCAGCGCCACTGGCCAGCTCGCTGCGCAGGCGGCTCAGGTCCTGCTCGCCCGGCGGATGCATCTGCACCAGGCTGTCCACGAACACCCGGTAGCCGTGCGCGGTGGGAATGCGCCCGGCCGAGGTATGTGGCGAACTGAGCAACCCCAGGTCTTCCAGGTCGCCCAGGATGTTGCGGATGGTGGCCGCGCTGACATCCAGCCCTGCCGTGCGCGCAAGCGTTGCCGACCCGACCGGCTCGCCATCCTGGATGTGGCGGGCGATCAGGGTACGCAGCAGGTGCCGCGAACGTGGGGCAAGTTGGTCGAAAGACGGCGGCATTGGATCAGCCTGTGAGACTCCCCTCCTAGATAATGCCGGGAAGGACGCTTGGCAAGTCATTGGTGCACGCCACCGTGCGTGCTAGCGTTGCGCGGCTTGAGAGACCTACTGGACCATGCTCAGACACTTATCAATCAAGGATTTCGCCGTTGTCCGCGCCACTGAACTGGAGTTCGGCCCCGGCATGACCGTGGTATCGGGCGAAACCGGCGCGGGCAAATCGCTGATGGTGGACGCGCTGGGCTTCCTGTCCGGCCTGCGCGCCGACAGCGGCGTGGTGCGCCACGGCGCCCCGCGCGCCGAGTTGTCGGCCGAGTTCGCCCTGGAACAGTTGGCCGGCGCCCGCCGCTGGCTGGCCGACAACGAACTGGACGACGACGAACAATGCCAGCTGCGCCGGGTGATCCGCGCCGACGGTGGCTCGCGGGCCTGGATCAACGGCCGCCCGGTGACCATTTCCCAGCTCACTGAACTGGCCGGCCTGCTGGTGGAAATCCACGGCCAGCACGAACAGCAGGCGCTGCTGACCCGGCCTTCGCAGCTGGCCCTGCTGGATGCCTATGCCAGCAACGCCGAGCAGCGCCGCGCCGTACGCGTGGCTGCGGCCGGCTGGCAGACGCTGGTCGACGAAGCCGCCGCGCTGTCCCAGCAGGGCGATGTCAGCGACCGCATCGGCTTCCTGGAACACCAGCTGCGCGAACTGGAACGCGAAGATCTGGAACCTGAATCGATCATCGCGCTGGGCGCCAGCCATCGCCGCCAGGCCCACGCCAGCGCCCTGCTGACCACCTGCGATACCGCCACCACCCGGATCAACGGGGATGACGACGCCTCCGCGCTGGGGCTGCTGGCGCAGGTGCGCGGCGACCTGGGACGGATGATCGAGCACGATGCCCGGCTGGGCGAGGTGGATGCGCTGATCGACAGCGCCAGCATCCAGCTGCAGGAAGCGCTGAGCCTGCTGGACCGCGTGCACGATGACCTGGACACCGACCCGGAGCAGTTCGAAGACAACGAGCGCCGACTGGGCCGGTTGCATGACCTGGCCCGCAAGCACCGCGTGCCGATGGAAGAGCTGGCCGCCCAGCGTGACCGCATGCAGGCCGAAGTCGAGCAGCTGCGGGGGGCTGACGTGCGCCTGCAGAAGCTGGCCGGCGAAATCGAAAAGGCCGCGATCGCTTGGCGCGAACAGGCGGCGGTGCTCAGCGCCGGGCGCCAGCGCGCAGCGGCCGAACTGTCCACTACCACCACCGGGCTGATCGCCGAACTGGGCATGGGCGGCGGCCAGTTCCTGATCCAGCTGGAACCGCAGGACCTGGCCAAGCCGGATCCGCAGGGCGCCGAACGGGTGGAGTTCCTGGTGGCCGCCAATGCCGGCCAGCCGCCGCGCCCCCTGCGCAAAGTGGCCTCCGGTGGCGAGCTTTCGCGTATCTCCCTGGCCATCGAAGTGGCCGCTCTGGACCTGGATGCAGTGCCGACCATGGTGTTCGACGAAGTCGATTCGGGCATCGGCGGCGCGGTGGCCGACATCGTCGGGCAGAAGCTGCGCGCGCTTGGAGAGAAGCGCCAGGTGCTGTGCGTCACCCACCTGCCGCAGGTCGCGTCCAAGGGCCATGCGCATTATCGGGTCAGCAAGGCGCCGGTGGAGGGCATGACGCAGAGCGCTGTGGAAAAGCTGGACACCAAGGCGCGCGAAGAAGAACTGGCGCGCATGCTGGGCGGGGTGGAAGTCAGCAAGGAAGCACGCGCGGCGGCCAGGAAGCTGCTGGCGGGCTGACCTGCGGGCGGGCCGCCCGACGGCCCGCTGCGCTCGCCGACCATGGGTCGGCGCTACCGTTCGGTGGATGGCGGCCGCTGGCCGTCGCCATTCGCCTTGGGTAGTGACGGCCGTTGGTCGTCAGCGTTTTGTCTCGGTGGGTGACGACCGTTGGTCGTCACGCTCCTGCGCGCGCCGCTGCGGGCGCCCCGGGCCTGAACGAAAAACCCCGGGCGCGCCCGGGGTTTTTCATCAACGCTCATGCCAGGGCTCAGCGGCGCTTCTTGCGCACGTAGAGAACCAGCGAGTGCTCCTCCAGCTCATACCCGTGATCGGCTGCGATCTTGCGCTGCAGCTCTTCGATTTCAGCACTTTCAAACTCGATCACGTTGCCCGAATCCACGTCCACCATGTGGTCGTGGTGGCCGCCGCGGTCCAGCTCATAGACGGCCTGGCCGCCTTCGAAATTGTGCTTCAGCACCAGGCCGGCGGCCTCGAACTGGGTCAGGACACGGTAAACCGTGGCCAGGCCGATCTCATCACCGTGCTCCAGCAACTGGCGGTAGATGTCTTCGGCGGTCATGTGGTGCTGGTGGTTCTGGGCATTGCGCTGTTCCAGCAACGCCAGGATCCGCATCCGCGGATGGGTCACCTTCAGGCCGACTTTGCGCAGGTCGTGGGTTTCCATATGTCTCCGTTCATTGGCGATTTAGCGCCAGCTGCCTCGGATTGGGTCGCGGTGGCACGCCGGGAGTGTATCATCGGATCGATTTCCCCAAACGCGATTCCCGATGCGCAATCTCCTGCTGGTCGCCGCCGTTGCCCTGTCCACCACGGGCTGCGGCATCATCTATAAGCAACCCATCTATCAGGGCAACCTGGTCCGGGAAGATGCCGTGTCCAAGCTGCAGGTCGGGCAGAGCAAGCAGCAGGTCAACGCCCTGCTGGGCACCCCCTCGGTGGCCGACCCGTTCCATGCCCAGCGCTGGGACTACATGGCCAGCCAGCGCATTGATCGCGTTGGCCGTACCGAGACGAAGAACTTCACCGTGTACTTCGAAAACGATGCGGTCACCCGCTGGGAAGGCGATTACTTCCCGGCCCAGGATTCCAAGCTGGCCACCCAGACCGTGCGTCAGTTCGGCCGCAACCTGCCGAAGGAAAAGAAGAAAGGCGGCGGCTGACCCGGTAGTGACGGCCGCTGGCCGTCAAACCGCTCCAACCTGAACCTGGTGGGTGATGCCCAGCCTGGTGGGTGATGCTGAACCTGGTGGGTGATGCTGAACCTGGTGGGTGACGACCGTTGGTCGTCACAGCCTCACCGCCCAACTTACCTGGGCTGCGCCTTCGCCCGCCGCCGACGGTTGTCCTTCGGGTCGGCCAGCAGCGGGCGGAGCAGCTCTACCCGGTCGCCGTCCTGCAGTACCTGGTCGGCACGCGCCATGACGCCGTGAACCGCCACCGCCGGGCATGCGTGGCCGCCTTCCAGCGCCGCAGCCGCGATGGCTTCGGCCACCGTAGCGCCTTCAGCCAGCTCCAGCGTGCGATCAAGCACCCGCTCCGGCCAGGCCAGCACCACCTGAACCCGGATCACGCGCTCATTCCTGCTCGTCAGCCACGCGCACGAAATCGTTGACCATGCGGTCGGCCAGCCCTTGGAACCCCAGCGCCAGCGCCGGCGCCAGCAACCGTGACTTCGGTTCGAATTCCAGTTCCAGGCTGACCTTGCAGGCGTCTTCGGCCAGCGAATGGAAGTCCCAACGCCCGTGCAGGCGCTTGAACGGACCATCGCGCAGCTTCATGTCGATGGATGCAGGGCGTGCCAGGGTGTTCTCGGTCATGAACCAGGTCGAGAACGAGCCCAGTCCAAGGTCCAGGCGGGCGACCAGGCGCTGGTCGCCCTCTTCCAGGATCTGCGCGGCCGAACACCAACGGAAACGACGCGGATAGGCGGCGATATCGTTGACCAGATCAAACATGCGCGCCGCGGAGTGTTCAACCAGGGCGCTTCGACGGATGGTAGGCATTTCAGATTCGGCTGCAGGTGATCGACCGGGCGGGCCCGAATCGGAGACAATACGGGAATGAGCAAGAACAGCAGCAAGGATAAAGCAAAGAACGCGACGGCCAACAAAACCATCGCGTTGAACAAGCGTGCCCGGCACGAGTACCACATCGAGGAGCGCTTCGAGGCGGGCCTCGCCCTGCAGGGCTGGGAAGTGAAATCGATCCGTGCAGGCCGCGGCAACATCGTGGACGCCTATGCCTATGTGAAACAGGGTGAGATCTTCCTGATCGGCGCGCAGATCACCCCGTTGATCCAGGCGTCCACCCACGTAGTGGCCGAAGACCGCCGCGAGCGCAAGCTGCTGCTGCATCGGAGCGAGATCGACAAGCTGGTCGGCAAGGTGGAGCGCGATGGCTACACCATCGTCCCCACCGCGATGTACTGGAGCAAGAACAAGATCAAGCTGGAAGTGGCGCTGGCCAAGGGCAAGCAGGACCACGACAAGCGTGACGCCGCCAAGGACCGCGAATGGGCGATTGAAAAGTCGCGGGTCATGCGCCGCGGCAACCGAGACGCCTGACCGGTTGCGCACTTCCGGGGCCTTCGTAACGTGGGTGACGACCGCAGGTCGTCACGCTGTTGCTGTCGCCCGTGCCGCCACGCTCGCCGAGCATGGCTCGGCGCCACCACCCGGATAGTCCGGTAGTGACGGCCGCTGGCCGTCAATGCGTCGCTTCGGTGGGTGACGGACATTGGTCATCACGCCCTCCCCTCCTCAGACGTCCACCGCGCCACCCGGCTTGCGCGGCGACAACGCCGCGTGCATCACCGCCAGGTGCATCACCACGGCCAGCTCGTCAGCATGACTGTCATCACCCGCGCGCCAGCGATTGGCCAGCGTCGCCGCTTCGCCCGGCAGCAACGCCAGCAGCCGCGAGTCATCCATCGCATCGGCCGCCTGCTGTAGACGGCGCGACAACCGACGCGCCTGCAGCACGTGGGTCAGTGCACTCACCATGGCCAACGCCAGCAGGGCGATCGCCAAGCCATGCTCAAACCATTGGGACAGGATGTCCGGCTCCGGGGCCCACGCCAGCACCGCCAGCAACAGCAGGCCCAGCAGCCGCCAATAGTCCAGCGAGGGTCGCTTGCGGCGTGGCCAGTGCACCACCACCGCACTGGCCACCAAGGCCGCAGCTGCCGTCACCGGCAATTCGATCAGGCACCCGGCCGCTACCAGGGCAACCAGCGCCGTCCACACCCACGGCGGCGGCACGGCCCTGCGCAGGTAGCCCATTCCCACCGGGCCGACCAACTGCCGAAGGCTGCGCTTGTTGCTTACATTCACCTGTAACCTCGCCTGCAGAGCCAGTCCCCATGCTCGCCCGGCGGGCGTCGCAAAGAGGTCGGGAAGACGTTAACAGTTCAAGATCCACGCTTGCTACCGGAAAAACGCGCGTTTGCGTGACTGTTCAGCCGGATTGGCGTAGCATCATCCGCGTTGGGCAGCCCTGCTCCAAGTCATCGGGACCGGGCCAGTACTTGCAAGCACTTGTTTGAAACCGGGGGTGCATTGGTTTCGACGGGGGTTGTGAAGTCGCTTGGCGCATGCCGAGGGGGTAGCTTTCCTCGTAAATCCAGCTGCAAAACTCTAGTTGCCAACGACGACAACTACGCTCCGGTCGCACTCGCAGCCTAAAAGCTGTTGAGTTAGACCTTCTGCCGACTTAGGCGGAGCCTCGAAACTGCTTGTGTCCATGCTCGCAGCGTAGAGTCATTATCATGGAATCGAGCTGGGCGGCTGCCTGTCAGTCCAGCACTAGAACGCAACAGGCTTGTTCCGGGATGTGCTTCGCACACCGTGCTGTTCCGGGACGAGACTCAACGGTGAGCTAAGCATGTAGAGCTGGGGATGGAGTGCCTTCGGACGGCGGTTCAATTCCGCCCACCTCCACCATTGAAGGGACCGAGAAGGTCCGCGAGAGCCCGGAAACCCCCGCACTTCAAGGGTTTCCGGGCTTTTTCGTTTTCGGGCTCGTTCGGCCCCGTGCGTTGCAGTTGGTGAGACGGTGGGGGCATATTCTGGGGCATCTGCCCCCTGCCCCCGACCTGATGCCCCCACTTACCGATCTGGCCCTACGCAGGGCGAAGCCCGCTGACCGTACGCAGAAGCTGTTCGACGGCGGAGGCCTCTACCTGGAGATATCCCCTCGGGACGGGCGGTGGTGGCGCCTCAAGTACCGGTTCGACGGGAAGGAGAAGCGGCTCGCCCTCGGGGTCTATCCGGACGTGCCGTTGGCCCTGGCCCGCCAGCGGCGGGAAGAGGCCCGGCAGCTGCTCGCTCGCGGCATCGACCCCAGCGAGCACCGGAAGGCGGTCTCCCAAGCAAAGTCCGAGCTGGGATCGAATACGTTCGAGGTCACAGCGCGCGAATGGTTGGCCAAGCGCGACTGGGTGCCGAAGTACTCCGTCAAGGTCGAGGCGTGGATGGCCAACGACGTCTATCCTTGGATTGGCTCCCGCCCCATCGGCGAGCTGACGGCCCCTGACTTCCTTCGGGTAGCACGGCGGATCGAGGCGCGGGGCGCCATTGAGTCTGCCCACCGGATCATGCAGAACTGCGGCCAGATCATGCGCTACGCCATCGCGACGGGCCGGGCTGAGCGGAATCCCGTGGCCGACCTGCGCGGCGCGCTCGCGCCGGCGCCTGAGCGGAATCACGCCGCCGTTGTGGACCCGGTGGAGCTGGGTGGCTTGCTGCGGGCCCTGTACGCATACCGGGGAACCGTCGTAGTTCAGTCGGCCCTGAAGCTCGCGCCCATGGTGTTCGTTCGTCCGGGTGAGCTGAGGCAGGCCGAATGGGCGGAGATCGACCTTGATACGGCACTGTGGAGCATCCCGGCGGGGCGGATGAAGATGCGCCAGGCGCACGTCGTCCCGCTCGCACGTCAGGCCGTTGACGTTCTGCGCGACCTCCACAGGCTGACAGGCCGAGGCACGTTTGTTTTCCCTGGCGCCCGCAGCAGCAAGCGGCCGATGTCTGAGGTGGCCGTGCTGGCCGCGCTGCGTGTGATGGGATTCGATAAGGACACAGCCACCGGCCATGGGTTCCGCGCCAGCGCGCGTACGCTGCTGGACGAAGTATTGGGCTTCCGGCCGGACATCATCGAGCACCAGTTGGCCCACGCGGTGAAGGACCCCAACGGCAGGGCCTACAACCGGACCACGCACCTGGTGGAGCGGACCCGGATGATGCAGGAATGGGCGGACTACTTGGACCGGCTGCGCATGGGCAACATTGTGCCGCTGCGGCCCGGTCAGGCGGCTTGATCGTCGAGGGAGGGATCGAGGCGGCGCGCGATCGATTCGAATCGGGCGGCCTCTGTGCGGAGGCGGTCGGCACCGCGGCGGCGGCGTGCCCTGTCCTCCCAGCTGCCGGTGCGATCACGGTCCAGCTCGGTGGCCTGCTGCCATAGGCCGGCAGCCTTCGTGCGCGCCCAGCGCGCCTTTCCGATGTTGGCTTTCGTCATGGTTGCCATGGTGTCCTGTACGCGTCGCAGGGGCCGATACGCAGGCAACGGCAGCTGACTGCCTCAGCCCTGCCCGATCACGTCTTGCGGGTCCAGCTGCTTGCCCCTGCCCCTCAGCACGACGTGGTCCTGGATCCACTACAGCTTCTTCGCCACCTTCCGCCGCAGCAGCTGCTCGTGGCGTAGAGCCCACAGCTCACACCCGCGCCGGCCGGCATCGAACGAGCTGCACGGCCGGAGCAGCAGCGGGGCATGCAGTCCATCCTCGGGGCTCAGCCTGGCCAGCCACGAACCATCAACCCTCTGCTGCATCGAGGCCACCTGCACGCCGCGCAGGAACAACCCCGTCGGCAGCGTGTCCAGGTGGCAGCGGGGCTTCCAGCAGAAGCCATCGGGCATTGAGGTCAGGGTCTGGGTGTCGGCGTCCATGGAGCGGGAGCATAGGCCGGGGCAGTCTCACAGCCCGATACGATGGTGCGACGCTCTCTTCCGATCGCGGTGACACCCAGCCGACCCGCGCTAGTAGATCGGCTTGGCCTGTTCGGCAAACTCAAGGATCGCCCCAGTGTCGGAGACATCGACGACCTGCACGCCCCTAGCCATCAACTCGGAAGCAACATCTCTCGCGGCCTGCTGGCGTTTGTTAATGTTACCGCCGTCGGCTGGCCACCCAACCGCGAACAAGGTCCGGCTCGGAAGGCGCCGCCTTTTCTCCAGACGCGCAATTTTCGCGACCCACGGGTCTCCGTGTTCAAAGATTTTATTTGGCTCGTCTTGACCAAGAAACAGAGGTTTGATCGCGACTTTCGGAGCATCTGGATTTATCGACACAAATGGAAACTTGACGTTGAATGTATCGTCACCCACCGTTGCGTCGCTGAAATAGGGCTTCAGCCTCGCGCCAACCAGCAGGTGACCCACTCCGTTTGTCAGAATTTTTTCGTGATATTCCTTCGTGGCAAAGTCGCGCTCAATGAATCTCTTGTAGAGAGCATCCAACGTAGCTCGCGGGCTTTCACCCAAGATGACTCGTGCAGTGCTGAACGTGACCAACGCCTCTCTCGGACGAGTGGCGCTATCGAACGCGAAGCTGGCGTCGACCCTTCCTTGCCCGACCTCTACTGCCATGCGATCAATCTCAGCCTTTACGTACTTGAGTGCTTCTCGATAAATACGAGGACCCAAGCCTTGGAAGAAATCAGTGACCCGCTGAGTCCTGTTCACCGGAGAGAATCGGGCACCGAAGAATCCAGTCCCGGGACAGGACACCACGATACCTACGTTCGCGAACTCTCCGGTTTCCGCATACGGCACGAACCTGACGATGACATATTGGCAGGCGTACTTAGTTTTCATGCCAGCCTCCAAAAGGTCTCAAGGGTGCAACGCTCCAACATTTTCAGCCACGCCGCATCGTCAAAATCGGTGGGAATCGTCTGCTCTTCGTCGTAAAAAAGCCACTCTGCTGGGACTTGCTTCCATGCATCCACCCATACTCGATCTAAGGTCTCTTTCAAGCGAGACTGATAGTTCGCCATCTCGACGAGATCTTCGCAAAGCCCGGCCCACTCGCCGCCGAAGATGTGTGTCTCGAAAAAAAGCTTCTCATCGAATTCAGGATCAAAGGCCAGGTTGTGATCGATTACAACCAGTTCCCCAGAATCAGTATCGAAGAGCAAATTTGGATTACCGTCCTTTTCCGACAGAGTTCTATCCGCGTTCCTTACCCACCAGTCAAAAACGAGAATATCGCGTCGAAGTGCCTTGGGAAGCGTTGCAACCGAACCAAAGCTGATCCAGTTCAGTCTTTCCACCGCCCGGGACGCGAACACCCATCCTGCGCCCAGGTCACGGCCTTCCGGGTGCCACTTAACCAGTTCAGGTGGCGCATAAGCGATCGCGCAGCGCGGAAGATTTAGACCTAGCGCTGCAGCCAGATGACCAGCCATCCATTCACAAATCAGGCCGCGGTGGAGGGCCGCATGCCCTTTGACGTAGTAGAGATCGTCGTCTGCACACCTGCACTTGAAAGGACGCGTGCGGCCGTCACTGCTCCTGTCAGAGATCTCGGTGATGATCAGCGGGAGCTCCTCCATCGTCAAAGCCCCCAAACCGCATGTTGCATTGCGTTCGTCCTTCGCCGGTTCGCTGGCCAGCCTCCGAGCTAGCCCAGTGATCCTAACTCCACCCGGCCGCTTTCGCCAAGCCCACGCTTCCCAGCGCATTCACGCGGGCGTCTGATGTCGGTACATCGGTGAGACGTTCATCAGGGGCGCGGGTCGCCCGTTGCCGCGTGGCCAAGGTGAGGGACCGCAATCCGGGTCAGATCCTCCAGTCCGAAGAGCTCGTCGCCAGTGGGCGCCACTTGGCGCACAACGAACCTGGACCAGTCCTTGCCAACCGCGCCGCGCAACTCAGCGGGCTCTGACGGCAGCATACGCATTGCCCAGTAGGGGAAGTGCCGGTGCCCGGTCCGCGCCCGGCCCAGCTCCACCATTCCTGTGTGGCTGCGGGAGTTCTGCACCCTGCTGTAGACCACCGCGATGCCGTCCTCCGGCCCTTCCAGATACTGGAGGAAACGAGCGCCGTCGAACAGCAGCAACCCGGTCACGCCAGCTTGCTTGTTGAACTCGGCTGCCTTTCGGGTCAGGTCGTCCACTGCATCCAGGCCCAACCCGGGCACCGCCTCGCTCGTGTAAGCGATTGCTTGAATCGGCATTTCCGTGGCCCCTACTGCCTTCCTTGAATCCCCCCGCGCGGCAGCATAGCCCACGCGCGGACATCACGCGGCGGGCCTTATGGTCGGCGCATGTGCGGCCGTTTCGTCCAGACCCCCATCTTCAAGCTGACCAGCTCGGCCAGCCCAATCTGGCCTGGGACCGCCAGAGCTGCCGCCAGCTGCAATGTTCCGCCTACCCCACAGAGCGCCGGCCATCCTCGACTTCGTCATGGCCGCCATGGTGCAGACCAGGCGGGGCGGGAGCCGATACAGAAGTAACGGCAGCTGACTGAGGCTGTAGAATCACCGCACCAGCACTTCCGAGAGCCCCATGACCCAGCCCACGGACCAGATCCTCGAACGCTTGGCGACATGCGAGTTCGAACTCCAGGCCGCACGTGGCTACATAAAGGCATTGGAGTACGGCTTGCATGCGGTCATCGCCTCACACCCTGCCCCGGCGGCCTTGACCGAGCTGTGGTCGCACCTGCTGCCAGAGGTAGCAGATGCGCACGCCGGCGGTGCGACGCCCTCTCCCCTGTTTGATGCCGCCTTCAAACAGGCGCTGGCGGGCCTGACCGAACACATAGAGAGCGCGGCAGACCGGCAGCCTGGCGCTCCTGAGAAGAGCTAAGCCGCCGCCTGCACTCGCTTCACGCTTCTGGTGGTAAACAGTCGCGTCATTCCGCCAACGCCCGTGGGCTATGCACTTCTTCTGCGTTGAATACGTCGACACCTCCGAAGCACTGACGACGGGCAATCTCTGCCTATCCATCTTCTGCAACAGCTGTGGTCAACGTCAGGTAGATCGGGTCCCGGCGGGGGGCTCCGTTATGATCGAGTGCATCGGATGCCGCTCAACTCAGCCACTGGCGCACGCAAGATTTCTTCCCAGCCATAACGCACATTAGCTGGGAAGCGGTTGGCCCAGCACATTGCTCAGGTCGAGCTGCGTACCCCGGCCGCGCAGCACAGCGTGGTCCTGGATCCACTGCAGCTTTTTCGCCACCTTCCCGCGCAGCACCTTCTCGTGGCGCAAGGCCCAGAGCTCGCACCCGTGCCGACCGGCATCGAACGAGCTGCACGGCCTGAGCAGCAGCGGGGCATGCAATCCATCCTCGGGACTCAGCCTGGCCAGCCAAGACCCGTCAACCCTCTGCTGCATCGAGGCCACCTGTACTCCGTGCAGGAATAACCCTGTCGGCAGCGTGTCCAGATGGCACCGGGGCTTCCAGCAGAAGCCATCGGGCATTGAGGTCAGGGTCTGGGTGTCGGCGTCCATGGGGCGGGAGCATAGGCCGGACCAGTCTCACAGCCCGATACTCTCCGCTGGCCTCAGGGGACAAGGCCGGTCAACCGAGTAAGCAGCCGCCAAGCGGGGCCGGGGGCCTGCAAATGGCCGGTGGCGTGCTACCCGTGTGTCTCCAGTCTTGGCGCACCGCGTCACCTTGCTATGTGAGGGACTAGGGTGGAAGCAAGCGCTTCAACTCCGTGATGTCGCGATCCTTCATCCAGAAGTGGCCGAAGGACGAAAGAGCCCCAGTCCTGACTAACAAGTCCATCCAGCTCGGCGCGCTCAACTGAGAATCTGCGCATCGACCAGTAATGAAAGTTACGTCGGCCGCTCCTGCCGCGACCGAGCTCAACCACGTTGCTATGCAGTTTGGCATTCAGAATTCTGCTGAACACTACTTCCAAGCCATCTTGTGGTCCTTCCAGATACTGCAGGAATCGAGAACCGTCGAATAGCAGCACGCCAGTAACGCCTGCCTGCACATTGAACACCGCAGCTTTCCGCGCGAGCCATTCAACCTGATCAGCACCAAGGCCTGGGGCCGCGTCACTTGTATATGTGAGTGCCTGAATTGGCATTTGGTGTGGCGTTGGGAATCGCGGATGCCAGACTATAGCTCATCGGCGTAACCGCAGCTGCGCGCCGTCAGCCGCATTTGCGGCTGATCGTCCAAGCCACCGGCTCACTGTCGAACCGGACACATCGGCTAGGATTCAGCCCACGGGGCTGCCCAACCCTTGGTGGCGGGTAATCAATTCGTCCAAGTAGTCCACAGCTGTGGCGCGCGCCCCGCTGCCCCTGCGCACGAAGCTGTTCCAATCCGCTGCCGCAAGGCGGCGTAGCTCTGCCTTGTTGGAATCAATCAGCGTCATCGGCCAGTAAGGACTCACGCGGTTTCCAACCCGGCCTGCGGCCAGCTGCATCACATCGATGTGGCTTGAAGCGTGGAGCACCCTATCGTAGGCCGCCCGCAGCCCATCTTCTGGACCTTCCAGATACTGAAGGAACAGCACTCCATCAAACAGCAGCAGGCCGGTAACGCCCGCGATCGTATTGAATCTCACGGCATCCTTAACAAGCGCGTCGAGCTGGCCGCGCGGCAGTGCAGCTACCGCTTGGCTTGCATAGACGAGGGCGCGAATTGGCATACATGCTCCTAAGCTAACTACGCACCCTACTACAAACATGAACGCCTTAATGTGACGGAGGCCCGAGAGGGCTCGGACGTGAAAGCCGCGTCACCTTCATCTGGCAGCGCGGTGACCAAAAATGCAGATTTGCGACGGCGGACTTCACGGACACCGGCATAGGGTTGCGGAGTTACCACGGTTGGGATTGCGTATGACGAACACGGGCTCGTTCCAGATCCTGTCATTCGAGATGGTGGGGGTCTCGGGTGCTGACGACGAATTGGTTCATTCAGTCACGGCGCGCTGTCATCAGTGCGGACATGTCACGACTATCACTGATGGCGCCATACATCACCTCGCAGGTGGGCTTGTGATTCAGTGCGAGCAGTGTGACAACAGACAAGCGCTGCCGAATGCGGGCTTGGCCCCCTCACGAATAGATCGTCGAAGGGTGTCCTAGCAACGCGCGGAGGGTTGATCACGCCACTCGCCCGGCCTAATGCCAGACCCCGTACCGCCGCGCCGCAGCCGCGCATATGAAATGCTTATCCTGGACCCACAAGCCATCTAGAGAACGATTCGAGATGCCTTCGGTTCCCCTGCCGGGCCTGCTTACCGGCGCTGCTTCTTTCTTCGGGAAATCAGCCACGCCACAAGGCTCGCCAGAGATAGCAACAGGGCAAACGCGGCGGCGACAGTCAGGATCGCGATTAGCGCGGTCACGATTCAGCCCTTTGGCCAAAAAGCGTTGCGCAAGTATAGGCAGGCAAGGCGTGCAGGCGACGTTTCTTTTCGCGCCCTCCAAGCAGCGGTTTTTCGCGTTATTCGACGCCACCATCTGAAGTGATGCCATCAACCGCCCTGCATATCGCGAATCTTCAGGCTACTGAACATACCCTTCAGCGACACCGAGCTTGCCAGCGGCACTGGCGTAGTGGAGGTCGCCAATTCTTACCCATTCCTACAAACCGGAATCGTCGACTTTCTTCCCGGAACCGCACCCTCAGCTAGTGCAAAACCTCAACCATCAATGGTTTCCTGAGCTATCAGGTCGAGTGCGATGTGCTCGGCTCTAAACAGAACATCGAAGCACGCTCCCTTGGCGACCGACGACAAAACGCGACGCTTACCCCCCTCCACTTCAACGGAGATAAGTGACCAACTGCCGTCCGCGAACCGCCAAAGTTTGGCCGAGTATCGTCGATAGTCGGCGCCCATTCCGACGTCCATCTGGATATCAACTATCTCGTCATCTTTACACAAATCTGCCACTATTTGCTTACCAATCGATGCACGCCTGCACTAGCGTCCGAGCATGCTGAGTGCGAAACACTTAGAAAAAAAATGGGGACCTACCCCGGCTGATCCGCTGAAACTCGGCACATACTTAGTCCCTATGGTTCTTCCGCAGCACCATGCGCACCATGCGCACCTAGGGCGTGGACTGAGAGCCAAGCGGTTGCATAAATTACCACTATCCCACTGATAATTAGCATAGATTCCTGAACTGCTCAGCCTCGGCAGCAGCGCTGCTGGTCGGGCGTAGCCGATTACTCTTCCTTCTCCGCACGCTCGTCAGTGCCCACGAGTCGAGTTGGCTGATCGGTGCCGATGGAACAACGTGCCGGATTCGCTTGCGGCCGTTGTTTAAACCTTGCTACGCCCTTACGCCGCCTCTTCGACGGGATCAGCCAGCGCCTGTGCCTGGTCCGTCGGCTCCTCGACCTTTACCGCCTCAAAGCGATAGGTGCAGCCGACCTCGAGCGGGGAAGACACGACCAGCGGCACCGTCATGGTGAGCTGGGGCGCGCCGATGCTGGCCTCCGGCAGGAACTGCAGCGTGGCCACGCCAGGCTGACTCGCGGACTCGGTGCGCTGGTTCAACGTGGCCGCGAAGCTCATGGCGGTCGACGCGCCACCGGTGCCGCCATCACCTGGTTCAACCTTCACGGCTGTCCAGTTGTAGCGGGCGCCGACCTCCATGGCTGCGGCGGTCGCGGGTGCCGTGGAGAGGGTGAGCTGCTGCGTGCCGATGGGCTGCTGCGGGACGAACTGCAGCACGACCACGCCGCGCTGGCCGGCACTCTCGGTGCGGAGGTTCAAAACGCTATCGAAATTCATGTGTGCCACCTCTTGGAAAGGATGGGCCGCGCATTCGCCGGCGGCCCTGCAGCGTTACTGCTCGATGGAGACCAGCGACAGGCTCTGGGTGACGTTCTGCGTATCGAAGGAGCCCGACTGGTGGGTAACGGTTCGCTCGCCGTAGTCGGCGACGATTGCCCGGTATGTACGGCGAGCGGTGCCGTCGCTCTGGTCGTTGAGCGTGTACGACCCCGACCAGTACGACTCGGCGCTATCACTGCCGTCGAGCTGGTTGAAGATGTTCACGTCACCGCCCACCGTGAACTGGACCCACAAGCCTTCTCCCTGCCCTTCGACCTGGCGGAACACCTGAATGACGGCGTAGTTGGAGCCGCCACCGGCGACGAACCCGGTGTTTCCACCTGCCCACTTCGTCCGGCTGATGTTGCGCTGGAAGCTGACCACCACGTTCTTGTTGCCGCCGTTGGTGTCGAAAGGCCCCACCTGAACGTTGTTGCCCACGGTCTGAATGCTGGTGGACTGGTTGGCGTTACGACGCACACCGGCCGCCAAGGCTCCGCCCCAGTAGGCATTGCCGTTGACGTCCATCCACATCGTGGCAATGCCCTTGCTGGCATTGCCGGCGCCCACGTTCGGACCGAAGTAGTCCATCAAGCCGTCTGGACCGAAGCCGTTGCCCACGATGCGCTGAACGTTGCCCCGCCAGACTCGGAGGTAGCCGTCGCGCAGCTCCAGACCGTCGACCGCGCCCGGGCTCAGAACGTTCAGCACGCTGGCCAGCAGGTTGATCTCGCTGGACGTGCCGTCGTTCTTGATCTGCACGCCGCTGATATTGCCGTTCACGTCGGTCATCAGGTTGATGCTGGCGTGGTCCTCCGAACCACCAGCGGACCAAGGTGACGGCTGGGTCTGATTGTCGGGAACCTGTTCCAACATCGGGCGAACAGCCCACAAGTACGGATCGCCGCCGAAGTCCGCATGAGCCCGGGCACGCCAGCCCATGCGGACGGTGCGCGTGGTCGGTGGTGCGATCTGTGACACGAACTGGCGCGGCATTTCGGCCAAGGACGGGCTGCCGCCCAGTGAGTAACCGACTCGCTCAGGGTCGGTCCACTCGCCCACGTTGTTGCCCGCATTGTCATAGAACGCGAGATAGCAGCACGCAGCGCAGCGATGGCCATTCAAGTACACCGATGCGATGTAGCGCTTGCCCGGTTGTGCGGCAATCACATTTTCGTTCGCCACCAGACCGAAGCGGCTCTGCCCGGCGGGCGGGAAACCCGGGCCACGAAATCCCAAGCTGTTCATTCCCTTGGGCCAGAACCCGGGGTCAAGATAGTTCTTTTCGATTTCCTGATAAAACCCGTTGTCGTTCCACAGGAATCCCCACGGCTTGCGTCCGGCTTCGGAGAATGACGCGTTGGTCAGCAGGTTGCCACCGCCCGTGATGTTCGCGCTGACCTTGGCGTCCAGTTCGATGACGGCGGATGCGTTAGCCTTGCCAGCGATAGCCGCCTGCGCCTGATTGATCTGCGTCGTGTGCGCGTTGAGCACGCCGTCAGCGGCCTGTACCCACGCGTTGGTGGCCGACAGGCCATTGGCAGTAGCATCGGCGACCGAGCGGGCAGCAGCAGCCGCAGCGGCCGCATCGGCAGCGGCCTTGTCTGTCACCGCAACCCACGCAGAGCCGTTCCACCGCTTGGGCGTGTTGGCGTTCCCGGTGGTGTCGATCCAAAGGTTCTGCGCCAGCCGATCCGCCGCAGCCGGCGCAGCCGACTGATACAGCACCTTGCCCTTGGCCCCGGCAGCGTCAGCTGCAGCCTGGGCAGCGGCCTGAGCCGTTCCGGCCTTGGCGTCGGCGGCGCCAGCAGCGGCGCTGACCGTGGTGATGGCCTGGCCCTGCGCGGTGACGACGCCGTCGATCAGCGAGACCCTGCCGTCAAGCGTGCTGGTAGCCTGCGCCGCTGCCGTAGCCGTCTGCTGAGCGTTGTAGGCCTCGGTCACGTCCATCAGCACGAAGTCATCCCACAGCAGCTGCGTGGCTGACGTGGTGGCGGCGGCACTGTTGAGCTGCAGGACCGCGCGGTTCTTCCCGGCTGCCACCCGCACGTACCCGCTGACCTTCGTCCACTCGGTTTCAGAGATGGAACTGAGGTTCAGGGACTGGAAGTTCGGGTAATTCTGGGCCGCACCGTTGTCGCTGAGCTGGAAACGAAGCTGCACCGCGCCCGCTGCCGGGCCTGTCCGCTTCGCCCACGCTTCGCAGTAGTAGACCCGATCGGGCGAAACTTCGAAGTTCTGCAAGGAGGTGCTGCGGACGTTTGATGCAAACTCGATCTGCAATGCGTTGGCGCCCGTGCGCCCACCGGCAACGGTCGTCGCCCAGCTGTGAATCACGGTGCCCACGGGGCGCAATTCGAAGCTGCCGTCCACCACCATGTTGCTGCCCGAGCGCTGGGCGCGGTCAAGACTGACCTTCGCAGCCGCCAGATCCACCTGGACGTTCGTGACAGCAGTGCCCTGGGTGGCCACCGAGCCTTCCAGGCCGGTTACTTTCGTCAGCAGCCCGCTGGTGGCAACCGCGTTGGCTGCGACGCCAGCGCTCAGCTCGCCTGCCGACGGCACATAGCCGGTGGCCAGCTCACCGACCTGGACTTGGATGTTGTCAGTCTCGAACCACTGGTCAGGCAGATTGGCCGCGTAGACCCGCACGTACATGTTGCCGTTGGTCGCCTCGGCAGGCGGGGTCATGGTGAAGACCTTCCGCTCCCACGATTCGGAAACAGCCCACGCCGCACCGGCTGGTGTCCCGGAATAGCTGATGATCCCGCCGTTGGCGTCGCGCCAGGCCATCTGGAGGAAGACGCGCACGCCGCCGTTGCCGCGCACATACGCCGACACGGTGAGCTTCTTTCCCCCTTCCAGCCGGAGCTGCTGCACCGAACTGTTACTGACGATCTCGGAATAGCCTGTCGCCATGTTGACCATCTGGATGCGCAGCGCTTTTGTGCTGTTCGGCAAGGCCGAGTCGACAAAGGAGCGCGACACACCGGTCACATTGCCTGCAGTGTTCCACCCCTGCAGACTGCTGGTTTCAAACCCGCTGTTGCCCAGCAGGTTGTCACCGCCGATGTTGCCCAGCTGCGACTGCACGGCAGTCATCGCCGCGCCCTGAACGCTGATCAGGCCGTCATGCACGTCCACACGCCCGGTCAGGCTCTGCAGGGACGCGTTGGACGCCTTGCCCGCCACATCCTGCTGGGTCTGGGTCAGCGCCGCGCCCTGGGCCGTCACCTGGCCTTTTACATTGGTCACCTCCGTGGTGAGCGCGGCGGTGGACTGGGCATTGGCCGCGACCCGGTTCTGCAGGTCCCCGATGCTGCCCGGGGTCTGCACGACCACATCATCGATCAGCACATAAGCGCTGGTGAGCGGGCGGATGCTGCCGGCGGCAAAGCGCAGATAGAGCTGCTGCGGGTTGAAGGTGCTGGGCACGATCCAGGTGTAGGACCGAGATGCCCACACGCCGCCGACCGCATTGATCCAGTTCGACCAGCTTTGCACCCACCCAGTCGGGTTCCCCAGGCTGGGAATGAACCCGACGGTCACCGAATCGGTGCCGGTGATGTCATCGCTGCTCTTGGTCCGGAAGGTGACGGTGATGCTGTCGCCCGGATTTACGGTAATCGGGGTTGCGTTGACCACCCGGATCGATCCCGCGCCCGAACGCAGCGCTTTCTCGGCCGGATCCCAGCTGAAGGAACTACCTGCACCCGACGCGGCCCAGCCGGCGACGTCCGAATCAAAGGTGCCGCCCGGGATGGCATTGAAGCTGCGCAGCACCCCATCCAAGCCGCTCTTGACGTTGGTGATTGACTGGGCGTTGACGTTGTCGCGCTCGATGCTCGCCCGCTCAACATCGCTGACCGATGCCTGGCTGGCCAACTGGCCATTGCCGGCCGGCATGCGCCCTTCGATCAGACTGGTGCGCTCGGTGATGATCCGGTCGCCCTCGATGCGGGCGGAGTTGACCTGCCCGATCATGCCCTGCGCGGCCGCGGCGTCATTGCCGGCATAGTCGCCGCGCAGCTGCACCGCCAGGGTGTTGCGCTGGGTCGCCTCGGTCGCGTCAGCGGTCTGGCGCGCAAGGGTCTCCTGCTGGACCAGCGCAACGCTGGCGCCAGGCGTCGGGCGGCCGATGCCGATGTAATCGAACATCAGGTAGGCGGTCGCCGTCTGGTTGCTGGCCAGCGACAGCCGGATCTGCCGGATGGGCGAGCCTCCATTCCACGGCACGTTGTCCACGTCGAAGGTGGCCATGCCGTTGGCGTCGAAGTTCGGCGCCGGGATGGTCACCGACTTGGCGGTGTTCCAAGTCGTATCCGCGTTGGTGATCCACTGGACCAGGCCGCGCCAAGTCGGGGTGCCCACGCGCTGCAGGCGCAACTTGATGAAGCGGTACGCCGCGCCGTCCACCGCCAGCGCCGCCGGCGAGGTGATGTACGGATTGCTGGCCTGGTTGGCCGGCCGCAGCCAGCCGTCCACGACGGTGGGCGTGCCGTTGCCGGTCCAGCCCTCCACGGTGGTGTCGAAGTACCAGACCTGCTTGCTGTCGAACTGCGTGCCGCTGCCGGCGGCGACCGACGACACCTGCCGCGCCAGCGACTCGACATCGCTCTGCCGCGCAGTGGTCTCCACCGCGATATCTGCCCTCCAATCCACCTTGGCATTGAGCAGCGCCTGGATCCGGGCAGCCTCCTCATCTTCCACGGCCTCGGCCACGGCGACCACGCGATCGCGGACGCTTTGCACGTCCGCCAGGCGCAGGGCCGATTCGTTGACCAGGTTGACCTGCGCCTGGGCGAAGGCAGCCGCCCGCTCAGCAGCCTCGGCAGCGTCGCGCGCAATGCTGTCGGCGCGATCGCGGTCGATCTGCTGCTGCTGCTCGACCTGCCTCTGGATCTGCTCCTCGAGCGAGCCCTCGATCCCGCCGATCACCTCGCCCAAGTTGGCCTGCAGGGTCTTGGCCAGCACCCGCATGCCGGCGGAAAGCGTGCCGGCGGTGTTGCGCGACCGGCATGCAAAGGTCCACTCGCCTGCCGGAGGCAGCACGGCTTCAAAGGCCGAAGCGTGGTAGCCGTCGTCGCCGACCGGCGTCATGGCATCCCAGTCAGGGGCGGACACGGTGCCAGCGATGTAGCGGATCTCGACGCCGGCGAAGTTGGCGGACTGGATGGTGTCAGCGAGGAAGCCCCAGGTGTAGCGGCGCACGCCGCCGCTCAGCTGCTCCACGTCGAAGATGTCCACGAGCACCGGCGGGGCGTCGGCGCCCCGGGTCGTATAGATGACCGAGGCAGCCACACCCGCATTGCCATCCGGGCTGTAGGGACGCACGGTGACCGGGTAGGTGCCAGCGCCCGGAATCCGCCACGTCGCGGTGCGGGTCACGGTCCTGGCCACTTCCTCGAGCGCCGCGTTGCCGTCCAGGTCGGAAAGCACCACGGTGTCGCCCACCGGGCCGGTGATGGCGAAGCTGGCCTGCAGCTCGGTGTACTCGGTATCACCCTGCACCACCTGGCGCTCGGTGATCTTCAGGTCGCTGGCCACCGGCCGGGTCTGCAGCAGGGATTCATTCGGATCCCGCACGTACTCGCCGGTCTTCACGTAA